>VMFK01000001.1 GCA_007375995.1 Parcubacteria group bacterium Gr01-1014_56 | reverse complement strand
AAGCCACATACAGTCTTTACTTCTTATGAATATGTTTTTGAATCGCTTCCGAAAATAATCAAAAACGACGGGGATACGGTATCCCCTTTTTTTGAAAGCAAAATCTCATTCCTGACGCTTCACTTTTTGTGAGAATGTTTTCGAATCAATTCTAAAAAGAATGCGAATTGAGGGGGATATCTGGTATCCCCCTCTAACAATTCTGAGTCCTTATTTTTCAAAGTGAAACTGACGAAAAAACTGGGGGGTCGTGGCTTGTAAACGGCCCAGGAGAAAAAAGTCATCATTCAAATTTTAAGATTTTTCTATTGACCTTCCACCCACACACCATATTCTTAATGGCATGACATTGGAAAGTTTAACTACACTTGTTCTAGCTATTGCATTACTCGCTGTAGTCCTTGATAGATCAGATATAGAAACTAGGAAGTTGATTCTCCGCTTTCTTGGAAAAAAATCCAGAAAGCACAAGTGAATATGCTATAATTTCTCTATGAACCCGATACAAAATTTTTTGCAGATGATACTCAGCTTTTTGCTCGCCCTCTTAACGCTCATTGTTAACTTTTTTATTGCGATCCTAGAGCTCATCCTCAACTTCGCCCAAGCGATAGTAAACACCGTGCAATAAGTCAGGCTAAGGCACATCTCCACCCCCGGCCATCTTTACCAAGCCACCGTCTTACCAACCCTCACCCTTATTACGTAATTTTGCAAAATACTAGAATACTCAAAGTCCCTGGCACTCCTCGGTTTGTTAATACGTAATTTTGCAAAATTACGGGACACAATGTATGCTCCCGCCATGGCAAAAGAGACGTATGCATATCGACGACTTGAGCGTGTCATAAAAGGTTTTGCAAACCACCGTCGCTTGCAAATCCTCGAGCTACTCAAGCGCGAACCAGAACTATCAGTCGAAGAGATTTCGGAGCGTTTGAAAATAGGGTATATGAACACCTCGGACCATTTGCGCAAAATGGCCATTACCGGCCTCTTACTTAAGCGTAGCGACGGAACGAGTGTCCGACACAAGCTAACTGTGCGTGCCGAGCTTATTCTAGTATTTTGCAAAAAACTAGAATAGTTTGATATCAAAAAGGTATAGTAATAATTTGATATACTGTCTGTATGGGGAACATGAAAAATATTTTACTGCTCGGGGTTGCTTTTATTATTGTTGGAGGTGCGGTTTGGCTCTTGATGGCTAAAGCACCCTCTGCAAGCGACACAGAAGGGCTTGGCTTCAACCCGCCGAATTCCGCCGAGGGTGCGCCCTCGGGCTCAATCCATAACTTGCCTGTCCCGGCCGGCGTTGCCGCAGTGCGCACGCTCGCTGCCAAAGAGGCGGGTGTGAGCGAGGACAAGGTACTCATACTCACCGCATACGAAAAGGAGTGGCCAGACGGCTGCTTGGGGCTTGCGCGCGAAGGGGAGTTTTGCACCCAAGCTATCGTGCCGGGCTACGAGGTCACGGTACAAGTGAGAGGCGAGGAGCATGTCTATAGGAGTAGTGCAAACGGCTTATCGGTCCGCAAACAGCAGTAGGAGACTCACGAAATATTACATAGTATATAATTGATCTATGAACAGAGTTGTACACTTCGAGATCCAGGCAGAGGACCTGGACCGCGCGCAGAAATTTTATGAGCAATGTTTTGGGTGGGAGTTTCA
Source organism: Parcubacteria group bacterium Gr01-1014_56 (assembly GCA_007375995.1). Taxonomy (GTDB): domain Bacteria; phylum Patescibacteriota; class Minisyncoccia; order Phycocordibacterales; family SBAW01; genus GWA1-54-10. The sequence goes on along the minus strand of VMFK01000001.1, from coordinate 41,369 downwards.
GATTACGGGTCCGGAGTACGGCAACTACCGTATGATCATGACAGGCCCCGGGCCCGACGAGATGGCTAAAGGTTCTATCAAGATGGAGGACATCGGGATAAACGGCGGGATGATGAAACGTAACGCGCCTCTACCGCCTGACGGCCTTTCCCCAAACGCTTTTACCTCGATCGTTGGGGTTAAGGACATCGACGCGACTATCAAGAAGATAGACGCAGCTGGTGGCAAACCCCAAACCGACAAAATGGATGTGCCCGGCGTGGGGAAGCTCCGCTACTACAAAGACACCGAAGGGAACCTCTTTGGTGTCATTGAGCCAGTCATGTAATGCGAGGCAGGGCAAAGTATTTAGCCTATAAAGAGGCTGCGCGAGCTTTGGTGCATGCCAAGCTCGCGCAGTTTAATGCTCATTATAACTTCACACTCAAGAAGATTTTTATCAAGAACCACAAAAGCCGCTGGGGGAGCTGCTCGAGCCGGGGGAACCTAAATTTTAATTATAAAATCGTGGGGTTACCCCCTGAGCTCCAAGACTATTTAGTGGTGCATGAGCTCTGCCATCTAGGAGCTTTTAATCACTCGCCCGAGTTCTGGGCCTTAGTTCAGCAAACTACACCAAGTTATAAAGCTCTACGCAAGCGGCTAAAAGAGGTACACTAGAGGTATGTTCTCGCTTTATATCCTCCGGTGCGCAGACAACACGCTCTACACAGGGATAGCCCTTGACGTAGAAAAACGCCTCAAAGAGCACAATGGCGCGGGGCTGGGTGCTAAGTATACGCAGTCGCGCAGGCCGGTTAAGCTTATCTTTAGCAAAGAGGTTGGCGACCAAGAGGCCGCGAGCAAAGAGGAGTATCGGGTTAAACAACTCTCGCGCCAGCAAAAGTTAGAGATGTGCGGGCTCAAATAAAACGAGCTGGTATAAAATCAAAATCTGTGATATAGTGTGTTCGTGCACCACTCCAAAAAAGATTTAGGGCCAGACCTCAATTTGATAGAAAAAACTCTTTCTGGCTTTGTTCACTATTACAACGAGAATATCCCTGACACGTTTCCTCGCGCCTCGGTAAAAGCGCTCCAACTCTTTCAAGTTGCGCACGCAGAACTTTTTAAAGATAGCAAAGAGTGGACTATCGACAAACACCGCAAAAAGCTGATGGACTGGCTCACCGCCAACAAGGGGGTGTTATAAATAACTATGGTTAAAATTATTTGGCTCGTGGTCGGGCTTTTGGTCGTAGGGTTTGGCGCATACTGGGTCTTGGGTACTAGCAGTGTCGATCTGGCAACCTCGCCAACAGCAACCACTACCGCTCAAACCAACACTTCCGCCCCAAATACGCCAGAACCTATTAGTAGTAATAACAAATTTATGCAGGCGACACTCCACACAACCAAGGGCGATATCGTGATCGAGCTTTTTGAGGCCGACGCACCAAACACGGTCGCTAATTTTGTTAAGCTAGCGCAAGCAGGCTTCTACGACGGCACCAAGTTCCACCGCGTGATCAAAGACTTCATGATCCAAGGCGGCGACCCGCTGAGCCGTGACGACAGCCAGGCCGCGCGCTGGGGGACAGGCGGCCCTGGCTACAACTTTGCCGACGAGATCCGCGCAAACAACCACAACAACATCGGCACTATCTCGATGGCTAACGCTGGGCCTAATACCAATGGCTCGCAGTTTTTTATCAACGTTGCGAGCAACAACTTCCTCGACACCAAACACACTACCTTCGGCAAAGTTATTAAGGGCCTTGAGGTTGTAGAGGCAATTGAAAACACGCCGACGGGTGCAAATGACCGCCCAGTAGAAGCGATGGTGATCAATTCGATCACGTTTAAGTAGAGCGGTAGCTAGATCTTAATTACCTCCTCCCACGACCTTCCGGCGACGCCAAAGTGTCCGTAGGCAGCAGTTTTTTGGAAGATCGGTTTGCGGAGCCCCAAGCGCTCGATGATCGCAAGTGGGCGGAAGTCGAAGTTCTTGGTGACAATGTCCGAGAGGTTCTTACCGTTCTCGTCGAAGGCCTCAACCATGACCGGCTCCACGCGGCCAATTGCGTAGGCAACTGAGACCAGCGCTTTTTTAGCGTAGCCGTTTGCCACTAAATTTTTTGCTGCAAAGCGTGCCATGTAGGCGGCTGAGCGGTCGACCTTGGTCGAGTCTTTACCCGAGAAGGCGCCGCCGCCGTGGGGGAGTAGCCCGCCGTAGGTGTCGACCATAATTTTGCGCCCTGTGAGCCCTGCGTCTGCCTCAAACCCGCCCTGCACAAAGCGGCCAGTGGGGTTAACGAGGATCTCAATGCCTGAGATATCGCCGAGCACTGCTTTAAACAAGTGCTCAGTAAGTGCTCTGCGGATCTCCTCGAGCGTTACTTCCTCCGAGTGCTGGGTACTGCACAGCGCGGTCACTACCTTGCCGTTTTTAATAGTGACTTGTGTTTTACCGTCGGGGCGCAGCCATTTTAGAGTCCCGCTCGTGCGTAGGTCCTCCAGTTTTTTTGCGAGCGCATGAGCGTAGACAACACCAAGCGGTAAAAATGCTTTTGTCTCGTCGGTCGCGTAGCCGTACATGATGCCTTGGTCGCCCGCGCCGCCTTGGTCGACACCTTGCGCTATGTCACTCGATTGTTTAGCAACTCTGACCGCGATCTCCAAGTTGTCCTCGTAGCCGATATCGGTGTAGGTCTTTCTTGCAATCTTTTCAAAATCTATATTCGCGTTCGTTTTAATTTCTCCGGCAATGAGCATTGCGCCGTGGCTCCCTACAACTTCGATCGCCACACGGCTCTTTGGGTCCTCAGCTAGTGCCGCGTCTAAAATAGCGTCTGATATCTGGTCACACACTTTGTCGGGGTGCCCTGCGGTTACGGACTCGGTCGTGTAGTACTGCAGCAAATGAAACATGGGTTAAATGATTAGTAGCTAATAACAAACAATCTCCCGCAAGGGGAGACGTCATTACTTGCATCGCTCCCTATAAGGGCTGGGAGCACTTTATCCTTCAATAAACTCAGGACAAGTTGCTGGCGGGTCGTAGAGCCAAATCTCTCGCCGCACTCTGGATACGCACTATTTAATTGTCATTTATGAGTATAGCACAGTATTTTGATCTTTGCCTAATCCTCTAGTTATCCACATAATTTGTGTATCTTGTGTATTGTGCGCTAAAAAGTATGCTACATTATGCGTATGAATGTTCCTCTCACTACAAAACAGCAACGGGTTTACTCGGAGCTCCAAAAACAAATGAACGGGAGAGGAGAGTCGCCCACGCTGGACGAACTACGTAAGGCGCTTAAATTAAAATCACTGCGTACGGTCACGCAGTACTTGGAGGTGCTTGAGCGCAAGGGCTACATCGTGCGCCGCAAGAATGCAAAGCGCAATATTGAACTGCGCGCAGAGGGCGGCGCGGGCTCAACGATGAGTGTCCCTGTTATCGCAAACGTTGGTTGCGACGACCTCAGCCTCTTTGCACAAGAAGAGCGCGACGAGTTTCTTGAAGTAGACAAAACTATCGCCGCGGACCCTCGTGGTGGAGGCGAGAGCGGGATAGTTGCGGTGAGAGCGGTTGGCGACTCTATGCAAGACGCAGGCATTAACCCAGGCGACTATGTACTTATACGCTTTACCGACGAAGCCCAAAACGGCGACCGCGTTGCAGCAATTGTCGGCGACATGGTGACGGTCAAGCGATATGAGCGTAAAAATGGCGTCACGATTCTCTACCCGGAGTCTAAAAACCCTAAATATAGGCCGATAGTTCTCCGGGAAGACTTCAAAATCGCAGGGAAAGTACTGTGTGTGATACCTAGCCCTCACGCTGAGTTAACCGAAGTCGTATATGAATAGTTATAAGACACAAGTAACGCTTCGATACAACTACATGAACCCGCATAAAGACATAACTTACTCCGAAGCTGAATGGAAAAAGAAGCTCACCCCCGAGCAATACAAGGTGTTGCGCGAGCGGGGGACAGAGGCACCCTTTAGCGGCAAACTGCTCCAAGAAAAACGCAATGGCGTCTACCAATGCATGGCCTGTGGGAACCCGCTCTTTGCCTCTGACGCTAAATTTGAGTCAGGAACAGGCTGGCCCTCTTTTGACCAGGCACTCCCTGGCGCGGTTGAGTTTAAGGCCGACAACTCCTACGGGATGCACCGCACCGAGGTCCTCTGTGCACAGTGTGGCTCGCACTTGGGCCATCTGTTTGACGACGGCCCAACCGCAACCGGGAAGCGCTATTGTCTAAACTCCGTGTGCTTAGAGTTTGGCGAAAATGAGACTCAAAACCCGTAAGATTTTGTAATACATGTTTACCCTGCCCGTCTAGATATGCAGAGAAATAAATAGGGTATACTGACATAGATAGTGTTAATAATAACCCAAGTAAGGTTACAGTGATATGACTAAATGGATTATCGGGCTCGGGATTGCCGCGCTCATAGGTGTAGGACTCTGGTGGAGCGGAGTATTTGCCTCGCTTATGTCTCAGGTGGCCTCGGGGCCCCAGGAGCAAGCAACCACCACGCCACAAACGGCACAAAACACCACACCGGTGAACGATTTGCCGACAGGGAGCAGCGACGGCTCCGACGCAGCAATTGTGCAAGACTCCGCAGCAGTGGACGCTCAGCTCTCGGCCCTCAGCTCAGACTCTGCAAATATCGACAACAGCATCAATGACAAGCCAGTAAGCCAAGAATTCTAATTATGACTCTCAACCTCTACATACGTCGCGCAGTGGCGGGTGCACTCGCTCTCTCACTTCTGCTACCCTCGCTCGCGTTCGCTCAAACAGGTATCGACGCTGCAGTAAACGCTACGGTGCAGACTCCGGGAGTTGGAGCTTCAGCAAGCGTGAGCGCTGCGGTTATGACTCGCGCCAAAGAAAAGGCAAACAAAGAGATAGATCGTCGCATCAAGGCACTTAATGACCTTGCCTTGCGCATAAGTGGTGTCACTAAAATTTCGGCGGAGTTTAAGCAAAATTTGAACACAAATGTTCAAAACCAAATAACACTTCTCTCAGCACTTAAGGTCAAGATCGACGCTGACACAGACAGCGCAATACTCCGGGCTGACGTAAAGTCGATCAGTGATGCATATCGTATATTTATACTCATCACGCCGCAAGCACGCATCGCCGCCGCCGCCGACCGCGAAGCAACCATCATAAACATGTTAGCGGGGCTCGGAGCAAAACTCCAAGCGCGTATAACCGAGGCGGGGACGGCGGGCGCAGATGTCACCGCGCTTAACACACTGCTTGTCGCTATGGGGACCTCGCTTAGTAGTGCCCAAGTCCATGCACAAAATGCAGTCACTGGCTCAGCAACGCTCGCGCCAGACGGTGGCGATGCAGCAAAAATGAAATCAAATACTGAAGCTCTCAAGGCATCTCGCGTTGAGATAGAGGCCGCACACAAAGACCTTGTTGCCGCACGCAAAGCCGCGGGGGATATCGTCAAAGGGCTTAAGACGCTCAAGGTTAACGCCTCTGCTTCTGGTGAAGCCCAAGTAACTCCGTAAACAGCGACGCGTTATGTTTGAAATCATTCTGTTCTCTCTGCTCATCATGCTGGTCTCGCTGGTCGGCGTGGTGTCTTTGTGGAAACGTGCGGGTAGAGTGGTGGAGCGCAACCTGCACTTTCTTGTCAGTTTATCTGCAGGGGTGTTTCTGGTTATCGTGTACCATCTCGCTACCGAGACTATCGAGCATGCTGGCCTCTTTATTGGGCTTAGCGCTATGCTCGCGGGCGCACTGTGTATCTCTGTGCTGTTTAAGCTCTTACCTGCACTTCACCGACATGCCGACCATGCGGATGACGAGGCCGAACATTCTATCGACCCGCGGCGCGTCCTCTTGAGTGATGCGCTACACAATGTGGGCGATGGTATTTTGCTCGCTGCGTCCTTTGTCGCCGGGCCGGTGGTGGGAGCCTCGGCGGCAATGAGTATTGCCATCCACGAACTCCTGCAGGAAGTCTCGGAGTTTTTTATACTCCGCGAAGCCGGATACAGCACCCGCAAGGCACTCCTCTACAATTTTGCCGTCTCGGGCACTATCCTCGTCGGCTCTATAGGAGGCTTTCTCGCTCTCGATTTTTTTGAAATACTTGAAGGCCCGCTCCTCGGGTTTGCTGCGGGGGCATTTTTAGTCGTGGTGCTCGGCGACCTGATACCGCACTCGGTGCGCCACTCGCTCCGGACCTCGCATTATGTCCGGCATATAGCGCTCTTTCTTTTAGGTGTGACACTTATGTCCCTCGTTGCCTTGTTTCTCGGGCACGAATAAAAACCTGTGCTTGCATAAGGCCTGGGGAGGCGTACTATTAGGGGCAGTTCGCGTCTCTTTTATAAGCTTTTCTGAATTCTATGCATCTATTAAAACGATGTGTTCTCGGGCTGTCCATGTTCGCAATCACCCTTCTGGCAACAGCTGTGCCCACTCTTGCGTCGGCACAATATTATTACGACGGTTACAATAACTATAACTATTATCCCTACCAAAATTGTGGGACATATACACCATATAGCAGCAGCTATTGGAACAACTGCAACACACTAGGGTCGCTTACGGTTTATGTGCAGGTTAATAATCAGTATGGCGGGTATCGCTCGCCCTCGGACTTTACTATCTATGTATCAGGAGCAAATCCATCCGAGCGATATTTTGCCGGCTCGCAAAACGGAACCACAGTGCGCCTAGAGGGCTCCTACTCGGCGTCGGTCTATAATCAGGTAGGCTACAACCCCACATACTCCTCCGGCTGTTCAGGTTCGCTTGTGGCAAATGAAACTCGCACCTGCTATGTGACGCTCACGAGTGCGTACACAGGCAACTATCCCTATCATTACCCGCCGTACCAGCAATATCCCTACAACTACCAATATCAGTATCAACAGCCTGTCGTGTATCAGCCAGTGACCTATGTAGCCAGCTACACGCCCTCGCTCCCCAATACCGGTTATGAGCCGATGTCTCAGTCGGCAGTAGCGTTTTCGCTTGCACTTATACTCACGCTTTTCGTCCTCCTCTTCCCGTATGTCAGAAAATCATTTGCTGCTGTCATCCGCTAGCGCAGGGGTGCTCGTGAACAGAAAAGAGCGCTCACATTGGCTGCGCAAAAGTGCAGTAGGTTTAGGCCTTGTAGCAATCATTGTTGGGGGAGCTGACGTCGCCACGCGCCTCTCAAAAAATGTTTTTGGTGACCAAGCCTCTTTGCTCGCTTTTGCGCCCGCTGCCATACTTATCGACCCGTCGCTCTCGGGTATTGCCGCAACTCAACTGAGCGAACCACTTGTACCAATAAAGCTTGTCGTACCAGCACTTGGGATCAATGCTGCGGTTGAGAGCGTGGGCAAAAAGTCAGACGGCTCGATGGCGTCGCCCAGCACCTTTTTAACCCTCGCTTGGTACAAACTTGGTTCCAAACCGGGAGAGCCGGGGAATGCGGTTTTTGCTGGACATGTTAACAACGCGCTCACCTCAGCGGGGGTGTTTGAGCACCTAGACCAGATCAAACTGGGCGACACGGTTGAGGTAATAGACGCGCAAAAAAAGGTTCTTAAATATAGTGTCGAGGATATCACTAGCTACCCCACAAACGCTGCTCCGCTTGAAAAGATCTTTGCAACCTCAGGGCCCTCTCGTGTTGTGCTTATTACCTGCGAGGGCGATTGGGACGGAAATGCGCACTCATATGACAAGCGCCTCGTCGTGGTTGCACGCCTTATAACGCCATGATAAGGTGGGGGCGTTCGCTAGTCAAGTTCTCCGGCAACCCTTTTTATCTATTTTATTAGGTTGGGGAAGCCTCAAGGAGGGTCGCGCTTGCAGCGAAGATTAGTTACATCACACTAAGTGATTCGCGCAATATGGCACGTAAACTGTTCGTGGGTGGACTTCCGTACCGCACCACTGGAGATGAGTTGAAAGACACATTTTCAAAGGCGGGTGAGGTGGCGTCCGCGTCCATCGTGACCGACCGGGAAACTGGCCGCTCAAGGGGCTTCGGCTTCGTTGAGATGGTAGATGATTCCGGAGCTTCTGCCGCCATAGAAATGTGGAACGGCAAGGAGTTCGACGGTCGTACGCTCACGGTCTCCGAGGCTCGCCCGAAGGCATAAGACCTTTAGGTGCTCTCAAACAAAAACACTCCCAATCGGGAGTGTTTTTGTTATGATGCTACCGTGCCTGAGCTATTACGCAGTCTTAAAAAGTTTTATGCGAAGAACAAACGCGACTTGCCGTGGAGGACGACATATGACCCGTATAAAATTTTGGTCTCCGAGGTGATGCTGCAGCAAACACAGGCAAAACGTGTAGTCCCGTTTTATTTAAAATTTATAAAAAGATTTCCAACTGCAAGGGCGTTAGCACGAGCACGATTGTCAGATGTTTTAAAACTATGGAGTGGGCTGGGCTATAACCGGCGGGCAAAATTCTTGCACGAGGCAGCTAAAAAACTCAGTTCGGCAAAAACTCTTCGCTCCGGAGAGATATACCGCACTCCTGCACGAAAAGTTTTTGCCGAACTGAGCGCCGAGTTTTTGGAGAGTCTGCCTGGGGTAGGACCCTATACTGCCCGAGCGGTCGCTGCATTTGCGTATAACAGGCCAGAAATTTTTATTGAAACAAACATCCGCACTGTGTTTTTATATTCTAATATTCTGCAGAATACCAGATTAGTTTCTGATAAGGAGATTTTGCCGCTAGTTGAAAAGGTACTCAAGAAATCAAAGATGCAGCCACGCGATTTCTATGCGGCTCTTATGGATTATGGAGCATTTTTAAAACAAAGCGGCGTTCGTATCAATAGTAAAAGCAAACACTACACAAAGCAGAAAAAATTTGAAGGCTCAACGAGGCAGTTGCGTGGTGCGATACTAAAAAAACTACTTGACTCCCCACAAACCGCTCACGCTCTAGCAAAAGGCCTCTCCCGTACCAGGGGAGAGGTCTTAAAGGTCCTTGATCAATTGAAGAAAGAACAGTTGGTCAAAGCCAAAAGGGGCAAGTACTCAGTTTAGACTGAGTCTATTGAAGATGTCCTGCATAAAAGTTGGATTCTTGATAACCGAGATTCCACTTCCTGGGCACTCCGAAGTCTTGTTAGGGAAGGGATGACTATCCATAATCACTCTCCCATCTACACCCTCTGTCGCGGGTTGATCAATATCACACCCCGGACATTTATGCTTCGTTTTTTTCATTTCTAGAACTCCTGACTCGCGTCCTCTTTACTTTGTAACGCAGAGTATGTATTTCCGTCAACCCCTAGACCCCAAGTACCACGGGGATAACGATCGGTCTTTTGTTTGTTTTTCGGCAAGATTTGCACTACTATCTTTTCTTATGTTATATCTAGAACGCTTCGATATATCGAAGTATTTATGCCACATCTATCAAAACAATTTTTAAAAGGACAATTAGAGAAAAAGCTGATACTTTCGCTCGTAGATAATTTTGCTCGGAAAGGTACGGCAAAATCGCGGTCAGCGCTGTGTTGGGAGTTATTGACAGGAACAGAGCGTCTCATGCTTGCAAAGCGTTTAGCTATTATTTGCTTGCTGGGTGAAGGAGTGTCGTTTGAAGAAATAAGCAAAGAACTTAAGGTGAGTTCTTCTACTGTTGCACGGCTCTGGTCAGCGATGCAGAAAGGTAAGTTTAAAGAGACGATACTCGCAGTAAAGAAGAATAAGGTGAACGAGGCTGTCCTCGCGGTTTTTACTCTTTTACTTACTGGGCCTCGCTCACGCCACGCACCTCGTTGGAAATTCTTAGATGATATGTATTAAAAACACTTCGATATATCGAAGTGTTTTAGAGTATGCAACAAGAGGAGCTTTGTAATTGTTTTTCAATTTTGGATTAGAAAGATAAAAGGGCGGCACATAAACCGCCCCTTTCCTCATCATTTCTGGTGGCAAGAAATGGACAAGGATTTAAGATCCTTCTTCATAGACTCCACCGCGCTCTGACATGTTGCTTGGGAGTCAAATTCAACGCTCCCAGTGGTGACTGCGGGTGTATCACCCGCAAAACCTCCCGTCACTACGATTACATAAATCAAAATGTACTTCATGGAACGGTCTCCTTTTGGCTGTTGTTCCAAAGACGATTGTACTACAACAAATTATATATGTCAAACTCCCAGCACGACGGGGATAACGATCGGTCTTTTGTTTGTTTTTTCGAAGAGGAAGCGAGCGACAGCGTCGGTCACATTATTTTTAACGAAGTCGAAGTTAACTGGCTGCTGCCCGTGAGCGCTGTCCTCAATTGTCTTTTTTACAATGATGCGCGCTTGCTGGAGCAACTCCTGCGACTCTCTTAAGTATACGAAGCCGCGAGAAATAATGTCGGGAGATTTACGCAACTTTCCTGTACGAGGGTTAACAGTGGCAATAATCACGAACATACCCTCTTGTGCGAGCACGGTTCTGTCGCGGATCACTACCTCCTGGAGGTCGCCGATAGCAAAACCGTCCACTAGCCGCAAGCTATTTGGGGCCATCTCTTTGAGGCGCACAATTTTTTGACCCTCGTCCCTTATCTCGATAACCACGCCATTGTCCGGCACGATAATCTCATCTTCAGAGCGGCCGCAGGCCTTGGCGATGTCTGCATGGACGCGCAGCATGTAGTGGTAACCGTGGAGTGGCATAAAGAACCGCGGATTTATTTTTTGATGGATCCAAAATGTTTCGTCGCGGTTGGCGTGGCCGGAGGCGTGCACGTCCATCTGGTCGCGGTGGATAATGCGCGCACCTTGGCGGCTGATATTGTCCTTGAGCTTTTGTACCGCACGCTCGTTGCCGGGGACAATAGAGGAGGAGAGCACGACCGTGTCGCCCTTTTTTATTTTGACGTATTTGTGCGTCTTGACTGCGATGCGCATAAGCGCCGCAAACTCGTCGCCTTGTGCGCCTGTTGCGAGGATGAGCACCTTGCTGTCAGGGGTCGACTCAAGACTCTCTGGGCCGATAAATGTCTTCTCATTTACTTTGAGCAACCCTAACTGTTTTACGATCTCGAGGTTGACCTTCATACTGCGGCCCTCAACCAAGACTTTGCGACCAACGCGCTCAGCCTGCTCCACAATGCGCATGAGTCGCTCGAGTTGGGAGGAGAAGGTTCCTATAATGAGGCGTCCTGAGGTATTGGCGATGATCTCGTCCATGTTTTTCTTAACGGTCGACTCTGGGATCGAGAAGCCGGCCTTCTCGACGTTGGTTGAGTCCGCAGCCAAGAAGAGCACCTTCTTGTCTTTAAAATAGGCGAACTCTTTTTCCTCCGCCTCGGTCGGTACGCCGTCGACATGGTCGAGCTTGAGGTCGCCGGTAAACACCAAGAGCCCATAGGGTGTTTCAATAATGACGCCCATAGAGTCGGGGATCGTGTGTGTCACCGAGAAGAACCGCACGCGCAAATCTCCTGCGCGGATAGTGTCCTCCTTCTCAACCTCCTGCATGTCCAGCGGCTTCATGTTGGGGAACTCCTCCTGGCGCTTCTTGATCATGATCGAGGTCAAACGGCGAGTGTACACAGGCGGGTAGCCGATGCGGTCGATTATGTAGGGGATGCCGCCGATATGGTCGAGGTGCCCGTGCGTGATAAACAGCCCACGGATCTTTTCTTTACGGTCTTCGAGATATTTTGTGTTGGGCAAAATGTAGTCGATACCCGGTGTGTCTGCGTCGCGAAACTGGAACCCGCAGTCGACGATAATAATGTCGTCGCCAAACTCAATCGCGGTCATGTTGCGGCCGATCTCCTCTACACCGCCGAGCGGGATAATGCGGATATTGCCAGCCTCCAATGGCGGGATCTGCTGCTCCTCGCCGTTGCCGTTTGACTCTTTAATCTCACGAAGTGGGTGCGCCTGGTGTGGGCGCGGACCTCCATGACGAAGCCTCCCGCCCTTGCCACCTGGGCGGCCGCCAAATGGCCGACCGCCTCCGCGACGTTGGCCTCTACCTTTTCCTCCTCCCGACGGAGGCCCACCCTGCACGGGATTTTTTTTCTGTTCGTCCATTTTCTAAAATTTTAATCTTCCTCTTTTTAATTTATCTACCGATCTTTTTATCTACCGAAAATGGGCCACACGTAATCTGTCTCACGGTGCCAGAATGGTGCCGAGAGGAAACGGTCACTTGGCGTCTCTATGAAGCCAAGCTCTACACCGACGATGTCTTTGGGGATACTATACACGAAATCAGGCGCATAGAGAAATATGGCCGGAATGTCCTTCTCAACCTCTATTGCAAATTTGTTATAAAGCTCAAGACGTTTTTGTTCCTCTCCTATTTCTCTGAGCTGCTCAAGAATCTTGTCGGCGGTCGAGTTTGCATACAGCGCGATGTTAAGCCCAGGGTCGTTGCGCTGGGAGCTGTGCCAGAAGGCAAAGAGGTCAAGCTCGCGACCCACCACCTCGCCGAAGAGAAGTGCATCGTACTTGCGCGGCCGTATGACGTTTTGTGAAAGGTCGCCCTGGTCAAATATTTTTACATCTACAGCTGCTCCTACTTTTGACCACTCTTGTCTCAAATATTCCGCAGCGGCTCTGAGCTCTGGCACGTTGCCCGTTGAAAGCGAGAAGGCGAGGGTAGTGGTTTTTGCGGCTTTGCCCTTGCCGGTTGTTTTGCTCAGTGTGCCGTCCGCGCTCTCCTTCCACCCCTTTGCGATAAGTTTGTTCTTTGCAAGAGTTGCCTTGTCGCTTGAGGTAGCATTATTTTGCGCCGCCGCCCTGAGCGGAGTTTCTCTAGGCAAAATGTCTGGGGGGATCGGGCCCTCAAGTGCTGTACCGTAGCCTTGGAGTACCTGCTCAACCAAAGTGGCGCGGTCGATACTCTCCTCAAGCGCACGCCTCACGTCGATATCGCGCAGCAACTCCGACTGATTTTGGTTAAAGAAGATGCCGAACACGCGGTTAAGCGGCGCGCGCATAATATTTGCCTCTGGGATACTTGAAACACTTGTTGGAGAAAGCCCGCTTGCGGCTTCTACATCGCCGCGCTCAAGTGCATCTCTAAGTGCTGCCTCGCTCTGATAAAACTTGAGCGTGAGGTATGAGAAATATGCCTTGCCAAGTGCATAGTTATCAAAGGCGCGCAGTTGGTAAGAAGAAGGGATACCGGAGGGTGTGCGCGAGACGCTCAAAACGCGAAACGGCCCTGAGCCTATCGGCGAGGCGTTGAGGTCGCTAAACGAAAACTCCTCGACACTCACGTTTTGCCACAAATGTTTAGGGAGTATGCCGAGCGTTAAGTTCTGTACGAAGGGCGCATAGGGAGATTTAAGAGTGAAGCGCACTGTCTGAGGGTCTTCCACCTCCGCAACCACGCCGCTCCAGCTAGCGCGCAGAGGCGACTTCAATGCCGGGTCCTGAATCTTACTAACCGTAAAGAGTATGTCCTCTGCAGTAACCGGCGTTTTGTCATGGAAGGTAACGTTTTTGCGGATCACAAAAGTATACTCACGACCGTCAGGAGAGATACTGTAGCTCTCGGCTAGGTCGGGCTTGTAGTCGCCCCCTGGTGTTGCGCGAAGTAGCCCTGAGTACACGAGTATAGAGAGGTCGCGGTCAGCATCTGAAGTTGCGAGCACGGGGTTAATAAGGCGAGGGGAGCCGACGATGCCTTCTTCGAGGCCGCCGCCATAGCCGGGGATCGCAACGATCAGTTGAGCATTGAGTAGATATATAAGAGCAACCGCGCTCACAACAAGCACGCTTGAGAGAAATACAAAGAGACCGCGGCCCCCCTTGGAGAGTGCGCGATAAGTGTCCTCCGCCTTATCTGCGAGCGGTAAGTACACGGGCTCTGTGAGAGTACGCCAGAGTCGGCGCATAAATTTCATGATGAGAAAACGTTACTTTTAGTGTAGCACAAGTGCCAAGAGAGCAGAGAGGGCGAGGAGCACTCCAAGCACGATAGTAGCGTAGAAAAGGGTCTTTTCCGCTCCGCGTCGTGTGTGATAGCCAGCGCTAAAATTGTCGCCGCCAAAGGCACCCCCCATAGAGGCTCCTGTCTGTTGCAAAAGCACGCAAACGATAAGCAGGACACTCAAAACTATTTGTATGTAGGGGAACATCCCCGCTATTGCCATTGATAAGAATCTTAGCACAGGAGGAGCTCGCTTGCAATGTCAAAAAGTTTGACAAACACCTTCAACATCTCTATACTGCGCGCGACTTTAGAGATTTAACCTGCAAACGTTTTATGAAAAAGAAGAACAAAAAAAGCCCTAAAAAAGGCAAGATAAATAAATCGGCAAGCAAGCCAGCGAGCAAGAACAAAGCTGGCATAACTCCTGCTGGAGACCGCGTGCTTATCCGTCGAAGTGCCCCTGAGGAGATGACTTCTTTTGGCATTATTATTCCTGATACGAACAAAGAGAAGTCAGAGGAGGGAGTGATTGTGGCTGTTGGGGACGGAAAAAGGAATAACGACGGCAAACTCATACCGGTCTCCTTTACTGTGGGGCAACGCGTGAGATTCTCCTACGGCGAGGATATAAAAATAGGCGGAGTCGACCACATACTGGTGCACGAAGACAATATTATCGCAATCATCAATAACTAACCGTATGGCAAAACAAATTCTTTTTAATGATAAAGCGCGCAAAGCACTCAAGAGTGGTATCGATAAGGCTGCAAACACGGTTAAGGTGACACTAGGGCCGCGCGGGAGAAATGTCGCTTTGGACAAAGGTTACGGGGGCCCTACTATCACTAACGACGGTGTCTCAATTGCTAAGGAAATTACGCTCAGCAACAAATTTGAGAACATGGGCGCCGAGATCGTAAAGGAGGTTGCAAGCAAGACCAACGATATCGCGGGCGACGGCACGACAACCTCGGTAGTGCTCCTCCAAGCAATTGTCGAGGAGGGAATGAAATTGATCGATCGGGGTCAAAATGCAATGGCCGTTCGTCATGGCATTGAGGAAGCATCAAGAGACGCGGTTGAAGCTTTAAAATCCTCGGCAAAGAAAATCCAGAACGATGAAGAGATCAAACAGGTCGCGACCATCTCTTCTGAGTCGGAGGACATTGGCAAAATTATTGCAGAAACTATAAAAGAAGTTGGTAAAGACGGTGTGGTTACAGTAGAGGAGTCGCAGTCCTTGGGGATTGAGAAGGAAATCGTTGAGGGGCTCGAGTTTGACCGCGGCTATGTCTCGGCCTACATGATCACCGACGCGAGCCGTATGGAAGCCTCTTATAAAGATGCGCCGCTCTTGATCACTGACAAAAAGATTTCGAGTGTTGCAGAGATACTCCCGATACTCCAAAAGATCGCGGAGTCCGGCAAAAAAGATCTCGTAATTATCGCAGAGGATGTCGATGGCGAGGCACTCACGACTTTTGTGGTTAACAAACTGCGTGGCACGTTTAATGTGCTTGCAGTTAAAGCGCCTGGCTATGGCGACCGTAAGCAAGAGATGCTCGAGGATATTGCAGTTATGACCGGGGGCGAGATGATCAGCGAGAAACTCGGCACTAAATTTGAAAACGCGACACTCGCGCAACTTGGCCGCGCAAGCAAAATAATCGCGACCAAAGACTCAACTGTGATCGTTGGTGGCAAGGGAGCAAAGAAGGATATCGAAAACCGTATTAACCAGATCCGTAAGCAAATCGAGGAGACCACAAGTAAGTTTGATAAAGAAAAATTAAACGAGAGACTAGCAAAACTCCAAGGCGGTGTGGCAGTGATCCGTGTGGGCGCTGCAACCGAAACTGAGATGAAGTATCTCAAACTCAAGATCGAGGACGCGGTCAACGCAACCAAGGCCGCTATAGAAGAGGGGGTTGTCGCCGGTGGAGGCACGGCATTCGTAAGAGCAGTTGTAAGAGTAAATGAGCTAAGAGAAAAAAAACGTGAAAAAATGTCGCATGAAATGAATCTTGGTTACGATATTCTTCTTCAGGCACTCTTGATGCCTCTTAGATTAATTGCAGAAAACGCAGGTGCAGATGGTGGAGTTATCGTTGAGAAAGTCCGTGAAGCTAAGGGAAACGCCGGGTACGATGCAATTTCTGGAAAAGTAATACCTGACATGATTGCTGCAGGTATCATCGACCCAGTAAAGGTAACTCGCACGGGACTCGAGCGTGCAGCGTCGGCGGCAGCAATTTTACTCACCACTGAAGCTGCGGTCGCTGAGGAGCCAAAAGCAGAAAAGGAAAACCCTATGCCAAACGGTATGGGAGGCATGGGCGACATGGACTATTAGAGAAAAGCTAGTATAATTACAGAATGCTTACTATCTATATTTTACTCGGTTTAGCTGTAGCGCTCATCCTGTGGGTGGTCGGCGCATACAACCACTTTGTAACGCTGGTGCAGCGATGCAAGGAGGCGTGGGCTGACATAGATGTCCAGCTTAAGCGTCGCTACGACCTTATCCCTAACCTTGTCGAGACTGTCAAAGGCTACGCAACACACGAAAAAACTGCGTTTGAAAATGTTACCAATGCGCGCGCTCGCGCAATGAACGCCGGCGGGGTAGAGGAGCGCGGCAAGGCAGAAAACATGCTGACCGGAGCGCTCAAGAGCATATTTGCTGTTGCCGAGGCGTACCCAGACCTTAAGGCGAACCAAAACTTCCTCGAGCTCCAACGCGAACTTTCAGACACTGAAAACAAGATCCAGTCTGCACGCCGTTTTTACAACGGCAATGTGCGCGACCTCAACACCGGCCTCCAGAGCTTCCCCGGCAACGTTATCGCAGGGTTCTTCCGCTTTGAGCCGAGAGAGTACTTTGAGCTAGGTGCTGACGAAGCGGCTCAGCGCGAGCCGGTAAAAGTCAGCTTCTAACTCTGCTGTGGCGACGCTCTACACCCACAAAGACGAAAATATCGCAAAGACCTGGGTCCTTATGGTCGTGTTTTTCTCTATTGTTATTGCGATAGGATGGGCGATCTCATTTTATTTTAACAACCCAGGGATTTTAGTCGTTGCGGTTATATTTGCGATCGTGATGAACATCACGAGTTACTGGTTCTCCGACAAAATTGTCACCGCGATGGCGGGGGCTAAACCAGCCGATGAGAGGGAGTATTCAGAACTGCATAATATTGTAGAGAATCTCGCTATCACTGCCGGGCTCCCTAAACCAAAGATTTTTATAATCAACGACGCAGCGCCAAACGCTTTTGCTACCGGCCGCAACGCTGAACATGCAGTAGTGGCAGTAACTACAGGGCTACTTTCGATGATGGAGAAGAGCGAACTTGAGGGTGTGCTCGCGCACGAGCTCTCGCATATCGGCAACCGCGACATGTTGCTTTCAACAGTGGCAGTGGTCTTAGTGGGGTTTGTGACACTTATCTCCGACTTTTTCTTGCGCGCACATTTTTTCGGCGGTCGCAACGACAACAACAAAGGCAACCCGATACTTATGATCATTGCAGTGGCTCTTATTGTGCTCGCGCCTATTGTCGCAACTCTTTTGCAGCTTGCGATCTCGCGCAAGCGTGAGTTTTTAGCAGACGCATCAGGAGCACTCCTCACACGCTATCCCGAGGGGTTGGCTTCAGCACTTCAGAAGATTGGTGCATATGCCGCACCCATGAAGCGCGCAAACAACGCAACCGCGCATCTCTACATATCAAACCCCTTCGGCCCTAAAGCTGCGATGGGCGGGATCTCAAAACTATTTATGACGCACCCGCCTGTTCAAGAAAGAATCCAAGCTTTGCTTGGGAAATAAAAAGGGTTCTTGCCTCAATAAACCTTTAGTGCTATAAAATACGTCTTGCTTCTTCCATAGGGGGAGGAAGCAGATTCCAAGGGAGGAATTAATGGACGTTCAGGTTGAAATAAGAGGAAGACGTGACAAAAACGGGGGAATCCCCATCACGTTTAAAGAAATCTCAATTCAACGAAGAGGTGCTGGCGGCACATCCAATTCTACCCAAGGTTCGTGCTCAAGGAGGAGCACGGGCACACCACGAATTTCGAAGCACGCTGCTTTTGTCCATATGGACTCTGGCCGTGTGCGGATCAAATAATCGCGTAGGCGATTCTGGCGGCTCGGGGGATACTCCGGCCGCTTTTCTTTTTTAGATAAGCGGTGTAGTTTTTATAACATTGGAGGGTTCGCATAGTGGTCTAGTGCACCGCCTTGGAAAGGCGGCATACCGAAAGGTATCGAGAGTTCGAATCTCTCACCCTCCGCCGAGATTTTCTTAGCGTTCCTACGCTGTTGAAAATCCAAGTGCACTTGCGTCGAGCAAGGTGCCGCCGAAAATTAGGTGCCGCCGAGATTTTCTTAGCATTCATACGCCTTAGAAAATAAAAAGGGGACGGATTTTACTCCGTCCCCAACGCTGCTTACTCGCTGTCGCCGTTGTCACCATCGCCATCGTGATCGCCATCACCGTCATGATCACCGTCACCGTCATGGTCGCCATCGCCTTGGTCACCATCGCCGTCACCTTGGCCTGAGTCCTGGTCACCATCGCCCTGGTCGCCATCCTGATCACCGTCGTTCTGGTCACCATCACCGTTGTTACCGTCTTGATGGCCCTTGCCGTTATCCTGATCATCATGGCCGTTGCCATCTTGATCACCGTTGCCGTCATCTTGGTCACCCTTACCCTCGTCTTGATGGCCCTTGCCGCCATCCTGGTCACCTTTGCCGTCGTCGTCTTGATCGTCATGATCCTCATCGTCCTGATTATCGTCGTCATCGTCATCAGGAGGAGTTGAGGGCGGGCTTACCCTGTGAAAAAGCACACCACCAGCGCCTCCTCCACCAGTACGACAACTCAGAATATATTCTGGTGCGTATAAGTAGTTGGCATTCAGTCGCACGCGCTCACAACAGTTGTTATAGAGGCTAGGTTCGCATTGAACGCTAGCCTGTGCGGTCCCAGGGGCAAAAGCAAAGAACGACAAAAACAGGCTTGAGCCTGCCATTAACAAGAACTTATTCATAAAGAACCCTCCATTAGCACCCTGCTTAATTGCAAAGTGAATCAGACAAGATTATAAACCCATATATCCTAAATGTCAACACCCCTTAAACCGGGTGTATACTAGGGGCGTTCATTTAACCATTAATATTTTTTATATATGGTTCCTGTTAATTATCTTGCGGTTCTTGTTTCAGCGATCGTCATGATGGGTTTGGGTTTTCTTTGGTATGGACCTTTGTTCGGTAAAGAATGGATGAGACTTTCGGGTTTTACCCCGGAGAGTATGAACGCGAAAGCCGCCGGAAAAGTTTATGCTATCTCAGCGATCGGAGCGCTCCTTATGGCGTTTGTAATGAGCCACAGTCTTGTTTTTGCAATGACTTATTTAGGAGAAAGTGGCATTATGGCCGGTCTCCAGACTGGTTTTTGGAATTGGCTCGGGTTTGTCGCACCAGTTACGGTGGGTGTCGTCTTGTGGGAGGGAAAGTCGTGGAAGCTCTGGGCGATCAACAGCGGCTATTATTTGGTCGCTCTGTGTATGATTGGTGTGATACTCGCATTGTGGAAGTAGCGTGAAGAGCACCCTGACATATGCGCTTGCCGCCCTCGCATGTGCCGGAGTATTCTTCTTGTTGTATATGTCTCAGAACCTACAGATGCCTTCAGCAAAAAACGCTACACGCTCGATAGAGGTCGAGGACACGACTATTATTGTTGAAGTTGCAGATACCGAAAGCTCACGCGAGCGCGGCCTCTCGGGCCGCCGCTCACTTCTGCGAGGGAACGGTATGCTTTTTGTGTTTGAGAGTGGCGCCACTGCCGGTATTTGGATGAAGGACATGCAGTTTCCTATCGATATCATTTGGATCAATGCGAGCAGTACGGTCATAACGATCGCGCATGATGTTTCGCCCGATACCTATCCGAATATATTTTATCCGAGTTCTCCTGCCCGCTATGTGCTTGAAGTCCCAGCGGGTTTTGCGAAACAAATCGGGGTTGCCGAAGGGACAAAAATTGTGCTATAGAGCTTCGCTATATAACCGTCACTCGCTTTTAGTAATAAAGTGCTAGTATAGAGATGTTTTAACCACTGGTCCTTTTATTAATTCTATCTGTAAATTTTTTACATGAATCTCTTTAACCAGGCCCGCCCCTGGAGATGTCGTAAATACAGGTAACGCAATAACGATAGGCATTGGACAAAATGCAACTTGTACAATCATAAATGATGATAATCCGTAGGCGACTAAGTTTCTTGTGGCAGGTAAATAAAATCCCTTACCTATTTAAGTAGGGGATTTATTTACTGTATATATGATAAAAATTGAACTTTTTTTTAAGAAATACAACATAGTTATTCAACTTGTCTTATTTCTTATCGCGACTGTCTTTCTAAGTTTAGATATAAACCGTCCTCTGGTAGATTATGACGAGGCGACATACGCACAGGTAGTAACTGATACCCTGCAGAGTGGGGATGTCTCAACTTTTCAGCTCCACGGACAAAATTGGTTTGAGAAGCCGCCTCTCTACCTCTGGTTTACCATGGCAAGCGTAAAGATTTTTGGCGAAGCGGAGTATGCATTCCGTATCCCTGGCGTTTTGGCCGCCCTCCTTTGCTGCTGGCTTGTATACCTGATCATTAAAGATCAAACAAAAAACTATTTAGCTGCAGCTCTTGGTTTTTTGATTCTTCTGTTTTCAAATTCATTTTTTGTTTTTGCAAGAGAACTAAGACTCGATTCGGCGGTAACAGCATCAATTCTTGCGGCTTTATTTTTTTGGATAAGAGGATTATATAGAGAGAAGTATTTCTTTTGGGTATTCCCATTGATTGCGATAGGTGTTTTATTTAAAAGCGTTATAGGGCTTTTAGCAATTCCTGTTATTCTCATTTATAGTATCTGCTATAGAAAATGGGGGTGGCTAAAAAGTAAATATCTATGGTTTGGACTTTTGCTGGCATTGGTCATTATCCTACCTTGGCATATTCTAGAAAGTATTCGTTTCGGACATTTGTTTTGGGATGATTATCTAGGCCGCCAGATCTTTCAGAGAGCTACGTCGACCATGACAGGCACAAATAATTATTATGATTATTTGGAGGTGCTATGGTCCCTCGTCCCCTGGATATGAGTACTTGTAGCAGAACTTGCACTCGTTATTTCTTTAAGTCTCTCAAAGAAATTCGAAAGAATTCCTATTAAAGATACCGCAGCTTTGTTATTGAGTAGTATTTTTATCATAGTTTTATTTACTCTCCAAAAAAGTCATTTAGGAACTTATATCATACCAATCTTTCCCCTACTTGCTATTTGTATTGCCATCCTCTTTCATCACCTATCTTCAATTTCAGAAATTTTTAAAAAAGTGTTATATAGTGTATTCGTATTTGCTCTACTGTTTGCCGCGTGGGTCTCTTTGGGTAACTTGTATGTTAAAGTGCCCCCATATACATATGAGGAGAAGGCTATTGGGCAAACATATAGGAATAACTCACCAGCACCTCTATACTCTCTAGATTGGAATGTGCACGAGACAGTTAACTACTATGGCAACACGAAAATTTCTGCCATTGATCCCCGTAGCGGTAGTGGAAAAATTTTAAAAGCCCCTTTCTATTTGTTTGTAACTATACCAGCCGAAACATATTTTTTCCTTGCTCCCGATAAACCAGCGTATGAAGGCTTAAAGATTTTATATCAAGGTAAAATTTTTGCGCTTATATACGGTGACAAAGATTTACAACTACCAACATTTATATGTTGCAACCGTTAAGATTATCTCAGTCTTATGTAAACAAGATCTACAAGCATCTTTATCATTTGAAGAAAGCGGACCTTACTTCTACCGTCGTTGATCCATACAATCGGCACTTCTTTTATTTTGTAACCCATCTTTTTGGCCAGCAACAGAGCTTCTACATCAAAACTCCAAGTCCTAGTCTTTAATTTCGGGAAAATAGATTCAGCGGTTTTTGCAGAAAAGAGCTTAAAACCGTTTTGAGTATCCTGTATGTTGAGAGAAATTAATATATGTACCAAGGTGCGAAAAACCCATCCAAGAAAATCGCGTAGGAGATTTTGTTTTACTTTGATAACCGCACCCGCAATACGACGTGACCCTATTGCAATGTCATACCCCTGCTCAAGGTAGGGAAAAAGTTTGCCAACTTGTTCAATGCTCGTTGAGTTGTCTGCGTCCATAAAAAGCCGTCGTTCTCCTTTAGCGGCGAGCATGCCGGTCTTAATAGCCGCCCCCTTACCTTGATTAATAGGAATTGTAATGAGCGAAAGATTTGGAATACGAGACTTTTGTTCTTCTACCAAAATACCCGAATTATCATTTGAGCCGTCATCAACGACTATAATTTCATAAGAATATACTTGGTGTGACAGATACTCTTTACAAGCTATAAGGGTGGGAACCAGTCGATCAACTTCATTAAAAACCGGGATAATAACCGAAAGATAAGGTTTCATTTAAAGACGATATATTTTGCCAATACAAAACCCCAAACTGCAGTAAAGCCTGCTGACACTATACTACTGGCTAAGTCGTTAATACCAAAGAAGTTGACGTCTAAAAAGTGAACCCCGATATTGATGAATATTCCGCTACCAATTACCGTATAGAATGTGAAAAGCTCTTTCCATAAAAAACCACCTTCTTTCTTAAATGTCCAAAATCGATTGAATAAAAAACTATTAAAAGTAGCGATGATAAATGAAATTCCTTTAGCTATAAAGATTAACTCACCCACAAAACCTAAGTGTCTGGTAAAGATGTAATAAAAACTTAAGTCAACAGCAGTGTTCAATATGCCGATAAGGCAAAATCGTACAAATTGCTTATCTGTCTGATGGGAGTTGAGGATTTTAATTAAATTAGCCACGTAGTTTCATTTTACAGGAGTTTTTACGGTCTGTTGATAACCCTCTTCGTAAACTCTTAAATCTAAAGCAGGTTTTTAAATGGTAGTTGATTTGTTGAAGGCACCAAGCTCCAGCTAAACTAAGTTGAACTTGTTTAGCTTACGTATGTATCGTAT
This sequence comes from Parcubacteria group bacterium Gr01-1014_56, assembly GCA_007375995.1. GTDB lineage: Bacteria > Patescibacteriota > Minisyncoccia > Phycocordibacterales > SBAW01 > GWA1-54-10. The sequence continues at coordinate 18,370 of VMFK01000001.1, read as the reverse complement.
AATCTAAGAAGCGCGTTGAACAGTAGCTCCGGCCGCAAGGTCGGGGAGGAAAGTCCGAACACGTGCCACAACGCAAGTTGTGGGAGGGTAGCAGGTAACGCCTGTCGTGTGCTCCTAGCAGGCACAAGAGGTGCGAACAGAGACGAGTCTGCAGGCAACTGCAGAGTGAAACGGCTAAATCCTTATCCCTTTAGTGCAAGGCCGTGCCTCGCGATTACATCAACGGGAGTGCCGCTCGAGCTTCGCAGTGATGTGAGGCCCAGATAAATTACTGTTTGGCCCCGCCTCGGCGAGGTGAAACAGAATTCGGCTTATAGACGCGCGTGCTAGAGTATGTAAAACCCGCCCTTTTGGGGCGGGTTTTGCCTATCCTTGGGGGTAGAAAATACTGTAGTATACTGTTTTTAGGTCCTTATTATTAAAGGAGCATTGTGCTCCACAATAGTTTATCGTTAACTATGTACTCACCACTCATATCGTGGTCGCGTATGGTATTTCTCGCTGGTATTGTACTGGCAGTTGTACTCATTATCCCGACCGCTTGGTTCCCGTTTCAGTTAGGTAAGCTCGCCTTGTTCGCTCTTAGTATTGTTTTTGCTAGTGTTCTCTTTATAGCTGGTCGTGGCGTAAGAGAGCTTGTCCACTCACACGGCTTTTTGCTCGCGCTCTTTGCGGGGTTGCTTCCACTCGCGTATCTGCTCTCAGCGTATGTGTCAGGCAACACGGCGGTTGGTATCGTGGGCTTTGGTGTTGAGGTTGACACGGCACTCTTTACCACGATCGCGTTTTTGGCATTTATGTTGTCTTTCGGGCTCTTCAAGACACTGCGCACATTGCGGCTTCTTATTTTAGTGCTCACGTGGACACTTGCTGCTGTCGTTATGTTCCAGTGGCTGATAGTTCTCTTCGGGACATCAGTCATTCCGTTTTCGATTTTCTCTGACCGGTCTCTTAACTTGATCGGCAAATGGAATGACCTCGGCCTTGTGAGCGGGCTCTTGGCAGTCTTCCTCTTGGTACAGGCTGAGCTTGCGCGCGCGCCCTTGGCGCGCCGTGTCATTCTTGGCTTGGGCTTTGCCGCAACAGCACTACTACTTGGTGTTATAAATTTTTCTCTCGCTTGGTGGCTAGTTCTTGTCTTGTCCGTACTTATTGGCCTGACTTCCTTCATGACAGGACGCAGCGAGGATATTGCTGAGCGAGACGCAAACCCCTATGCGTACTCATCCTGGTCGCGCAAAGTCCCGTGGTTCTCGCTTGTGGGCGCACTCGTCTCGATAGTGTTTCTTCTCTATGGCACTGCTATCAACACAGACCTCACTAACCGTTTTCCGGTCTCCTCGCTTGAGGTGCGCCCTTCATATTCCTCCACCTACAATGTGATCTCACTCGCTCGCGAAGGGTCAGTTACGCGCTCGCTCATAGGCACCGGCCCCAACACTTTTAACTCTTCATGGATCATGCACAAGCCGGCAGAGGTGAACCAGTCGACGTTTTGGAATCTCGATTTTAGTGTCGGTTTCTCAACGCTCGTGACCGCGCTTGGCACGGTTGGCCTTGTGGGGGCTGTCGCTTGGCTGGTACCGCTTTTTCTCCTGTGCGCGGGGAGTATTCGCGCTATCCGTCTGTCGCTACTGAGCCGTGAGGAGCGCGTGGTGGCGCTCACCGCAGGGTTAGGAAGCCTCTTCCTCCTCATAAGCATTATCTTCTATGTGCCGAGTGCTATCGTCATTATTCTTGCGTTTGTACTTTCAGGCGCTGCATTTGGGTTTCTCTGGAGACAGGGGAGACACGCAGCCGACGAAGAAACCTCTTCGCCTCTTATGCATTTCGGCGGGTGGGCCATGGTTGCTCTTTTGCTCGCGGTATCTGTGTGGGGAGCCTTTACAACCGACCGCCGCTTTGTCGCGCAAGCAATGACCAACATGGGCGTAAGTGCGCTTCAGGTAGGTAATGCCGATGGCGCGATCCTGCAGTCGGAAAAAGCAAAAGGCGTTGAGGTCACAGCAGATGCACAGCGCCTCGCGGTTGAGGGCGGGATGCTCAAGATCCAACAGATCGCAAACAGTTCCGAGGCATCTACCCAGGCAGCGCAGGACCAGTTCAGGGCTGTTGTTGAAAAAACGATACAAGCGGGCAAAGACCTCACCCTGGCTTATCCAAACGATTATCGCTCGTACGTTTCGCTCGCTCGCGTATACGACCTTCTTGCGGCGCTTAAGGTTCAAGGGGCATATGAAAGCGCTCAAGCGGAGTACCAAACCGCCATCGCTAAAAACCCGTCTGCGCCGGACATCGCACTCGCACTTGCGCGTCTTGAGGCCTCACAAGGTAAACTAGAGCTCACACAAAAATATCTAACACAGTCTCTGACACTTAAACCAAACTACACCGATGCAATTTTGTTTGTGGTGCAGCTTAATGTCGCTAATAACGATATCCCAAGCGCGATCCGTGCTGCACAAGCCGCCGCGCAGACTGCTCCGGGAGTAGCGCCTATATGGTTCCAGCTCGGGCTTCTCTACTACGCCAGCGGTGACACTAAAAACGCGCTCCCAGCGCTCGAGCAAGCAGTTAAGATCGTGCCAGACTACGCAAACGCCAAATATTTCCTCGGTCTCACGTACTACACACAAGGTAGGGCAGCGGACGCACTCAAAGAATTTGAGGACCTCGCGAGGAGCAACCCCACAAGCGCTGAGGTGAATCTTATCCTCGGCAACCTGCGAGAGGGCAAGCCGCCTTTTGAGTCTGCACAGCCGCCAATAACTAATCAACCTGCAACCCGCAAGACTGCTCCGCTTAACGAGTAAAGACAATGGTGCGCTCCTTTCTCCAGAGTGTTGGGCTTGAAGTTCGGGGGATGCACCAAGCGGCCTATGTGCTTGCGCTCTTTGCGCTAGGCTCGCAGCTCCTAGCGCTTGTACGTGACCGCCTTCTTGCCGCGGCGTTTGGTGCTGGGCATACACTCGACGTCTATTACGCGGCATTTCGCATACCAGACTTCCTGTTCGCAACGGTTGCTTCGCTTCTTTCACTCTATGCACTTTTGCCGATTCTCTCCCGGCTTGAACGTGAACACGAGTCCTTAGTTATTGCGTTCATGCGCAATACGCTACTCTTGTTTTTTGTCGCGATGGCGGTCGTCTCAGGAGTGGCGTTTGTGTGTACACCATGGCTAGTTTCCTCAATCGCACCGGGTATTGCAGAAGGGGCAAGCAGAGAGTCGCTCATACTTCTCACTCGCATTTTGCTTCTGCAGCCGATTTTACTCGGGCTCTCAAATCTCTTCGCCAACCTAACGCAGCTGAGACACCGTTTTTTGCTCTACTCGATCAGCCCGCTCTTCTATAACCTTGGGATTATCTTTGGGATTGTGGCACTGTACCCCAAGATGGGTATCGCGGGGCTAGGGTGGGGAGTGGTTATCGGGGCCTTACTCCACGCACTGGTGCAGGCCCCATTTTTCTTTGGAGAGAAAACCGAGCGACGTTTATCGTTTAAAGAAACGTTCAAAATATTGCGCGAAGTGCTTGTGCTCTCCGTGCCGCGCACGCTCTCCTTGGCTGCCGGCCAGATCACTTTGTTGTGTCTTGTCGCACTCGCGTCGATACTAACTGTGGGGTCAATCTCAATTTTCACCTTTGCGAGTAACTTGCAGGCAGTACCGCTCACTATTATCGGCGTCTCGTACTCAGTAGCGGCTTTCCCCACTCTTGCGCGGTTCTTTCAGAGCGGCCACCGCGAAGAATTTATCAAGCATATAGAAGGAGCGCTCCGACATATTATTTTCTGGGCGATTCCAGCGAGTGTACTCATTATAGTTTTGCGCGCACACCTTGTCCGTTCAGTTTTAGGAGCAGGGGCGTTTGATTGGTCGGCAACAAGGCTAACCGCGGCGGCGTTAGCGCTCTTCGTGTTCTCTTTACTTGCGCAAGCGATATTTCTTTTAATCGCAAGGGCATACTACGCGGCGGGCAATACTGGCAAGCCGCTTTTTTTAGCAGCGGTTAATATTGTTTTCTCGGTATCGTCGGCTATCGGACTTTTGCTTCTGTTTCGGAGCAATGAGTTTTTTAAAACACTTGTTGAGTCTTTGTTGCGCGTCGGAGATGTACCAGGGACCTCGGTACTAATGCTTCCACTTGGAATTTCGGTCGGCTCTCTTACCCAGTGCCTGCTTGGCCTATGGATGCTCTCCAGGGACTTTAACTTGCCGCTCGGGGGGGTCCTGCGCCTTTCACTCCAGAGCTTTACGGCGTCTATAGTGGGTGGCGTGGCCACCTACCTTACCCTCCAGCTCTTTGAGCCGGTGGTCGACACGCAGACACTCCTCGGCATTGTCTCCCAAGGGGCTGTCGCTGGCTCTATTGGCCTTATAGCTACAGCAGGCGTATTATGGCTCCTCAAGAGCAAAGAGCTTGCAGAAATCGTTGGAGCCCTTGGGAAGAAACGCCTCAAGAGCTCTGAGATCATTGCGGTTGAGCCAAGCGACGTCGCCTGAACCAGATGCAACACATCAGAAATTTCTCCATTATTGCCCACATTGACCACGGCAAGTCCACTCTTGCTGACCGGTTTCTTGAGTCAACGGGCACCATAGAAAAGCGAAAAATGCGCGAGCAGGTGCTCGACTCTATGGAGCTTGAGCGCGAGCGTGGGATCACGATCAAAATGCAGCCCGTTAGAATGCTTTGGAATCCGCAGCAAGGTTCGACCTTGCTGGACCCAGCAAGGTCGAACCTTGCTAACAGTACCTATGAATTAAATTTAATAGATACGCCAGGGCATATCGACTTCTCTTACGAAGTTTCGCGCGCACTCACCGCTGTTGAAGGAACTATTTTACTTGTGGACGCGACACAGGGTGTGCAAGCACAAACACTCACGACGCTTAGGAGTGCACGCGAGCTTGGGCTTGTGATAATCCCTGCGATTTCTAAAATTGATTCGCCACTCGCTGATATAAAGGGAGTGAAGACACAAGTCGGAGCGTTGCTCGAGATTCCTGAGAGCGATATTCTTTTATGTTCTGGTAGAACGGGGGAAGGGGTCGAGGAACTCCTGCACGCAGTTATCGAGCGCGTGCCGCCGCCTACCACTGTTTTGTCTGCAGAGCCGCAGGCTCTTATTTTTGATTTTCAATACTCCGACCACCAAGGAGTCATTGTGTACCTACGCATGTTTGGCGGCAGTATAAAAAAAGGAGACACGTTGGAGTTTGCCGCAAGCGGGCGTAGGTTCAGTGCGCTTGAGGTCGGAACTTTTTCTCCCAAACCTACTCCTGCGCCCGAGCTAGGTCTCGGCTCTATCGGCTACATCGTGACCGGCATCAAAGAGCCAGGAGTTGCTCGCGTAGGAGATACGATACGCAGGAGAGGCTCTAGTACCCTGCCGCTCTCCGGCTATGCAGAACCCAAGCCGGTAGTGTGGGCGAGTGTCTACCCTGAGTCGCAAGACGATTTCACCGCACTTAAGCAGTCACTCTCGCGCCTAAGACTTTCTGATTCCTCGCTCTCGTTTGAAGAAGAGGCTTCTGGCATGCTCGGGAGAGGTTTTCGCTGCGGGCTACTCGGGATGCTCCACCTTGAGATAATCACCGAGCGTTTGAAGCGCGAATTTAATCTCTCGCTTGTAGTAACTACTCCCACTATTACGTATGAAGTGGAAACAAGTACTGGACAGCGTCGCACCGTTTATTCTCCTTCAGCTTTTCCTCCCTATAACGAAATCGTCCATGTGTGGGAACCGTTTGTATCAGCCGAAATAATTCTCCCCGCACATCTTTTGGGCAGCGTGACGCCACTTTTGTTTGAGCATGAGGCCACCGCCCAGTCGACCGATGTCTTTTCAGAAGGGCGGATGATGATACGAGTTATGATGCCGCTGAGAGAATTGATGCGCAACTTCTTCGACAAGATGAAAAGCGTCTCCCAGGGCTATGCTTCTATCTCCTACGAGTTGCGTGAGCTCCGGCCTGCTGACGTAGCACGGCTTGATATCCTTGTTGCGGACGGAATGGTGCCCGCGTTCTCTCGTATTGTCGCGAAGCATCGTGTAGACGAAGAGGCAATTGCCGCGGTTGAAAAACTATACGGGATTTTGCCGCGGCAGATGTTTGCTACCAAAATCCAGGGAGTGGCGCTCGGTCGGATTATCTCCTCAAGAACCCTTCCTGCAATGAGTAAAAACGTGACCCAACATATGTATGGAGGCGACCGGACACGCAAAATGAAGCTCTGGAAGAAACAAAAGGAGGGGAAGGCAAAAATGAAAGAGCGGGGTCGGGTCAATATACCCGAAGACGTCTTCCTCAAGATGGTGAAGAGCGAATAAGAAAGATATCCACAGGAGAGAGCCTTGGGGCTTGGGGCACAGCGGTGTAGTATCTAGAGCACAGGGACAGATACGCTTCAGAGCGATCTGTGCCTTTTTAATTTGCCCTAGATAAGGAGGGAGAAGTACGCCAAAAGCATACTAACGATCACAGCAACTCCAACCACCCAAGAGAAGATCTTATTGTATCGGTCGCGGTTTTTTCCAAACATTCCAAACATACACAAAAGCTTAGCATATATGCGAGAATTCAAAAAGCGACAACCAACCGGCTCAACTATACTCAAGTTTTTTGCCGTAAGTATGGGGACGCTGGTACTTTTTTTGCTCACCGTAGTGGTTGTCCGAGCGGCCTGGGGGATGTACGACACTTTAAAAATTGCCGTTGATGCTCGCGAAAGTGCCGAAGGGCAGCTCGCCTCACTTAAGAGTGACCACACGCGCCTCAGCGCTTCTGTCGCATCCTTTGAGTCGCAAGAGGGAGTCGAACGAGCAGTCAGAGAGCGCTTTGGCGTCGCCCGCCCCGGAGAGGGCGCGATACAAATCGTGCGCGATGAAGCTTCAACGACTGAAGCGGCGGCTCAAAAAGAGAACGCTCTAATACGCACATTTCATTCTTTCTTCGGTTGGTAACCATGCGGGATGCGAGAATCGGACTCGCGCCTAATGCTTGGGAAGCACTCGTTCTGCCACTGAACTAATCCCGCTTGACACGTATGTTATACTGAAAGAAAAGTTATAACAAATAAACTTATGGATAAACACGTCACTATTTACTCGACTCCGACCTGTCACTTTTGCCAAATGGCAAAAGAATTTTTTACTGAAAAAGGAGTGGAGTACACTAACTATGATGTTGCAAGTGACGCGACAAAACGCGCAGAGATGATCCAGCTCACTGGACAATTAGGTGTGCCGGTTATTGTGATCGGCGGAGACGCGATGGTTGGTTTCTCGCGCGAGCGTCTAGCACAAAAACTGGGGCTAGAAGCGTAATTTTTTTTGGTGTTGGGTATCGGTAGCCCTCGTAGTTCAACGGACAGAACTTCGCACTCCTAACGCGAGAATCCAAGTTCGACTCTTGGCGAGGGCATGATAAAATCAAAGTGTGGATCAACAAATAGAAGAGCTCAAAGAGCTGGTGCGTCGAAGTGTCGCGCTTTCAGAAGAGAACAATAAAATACTTCACGGCATGCGTCGTAGCGCATGGGTATCTCGCTTTATGCGGCTACTTTGGATCGCGGTTCTTGTCGGGGCGTCAGTGTACAGTTATCTCTACTTTCAACCGTATATAAATCAGGTATTAGCTATGTATAACAACATCCAAGAACTTCAACAAAAAGCACAAGGGTTCCTGCCCCAATAAGGAGTTTCTAAATCTCACGATATTTGCTAGAATCCCTTGTATTGCTTGGGTAGCTCAGTTGGTAGAGCATCTCCCTGAAGAGGAGGGGGTCGCCGGTTCGATCCCGGCCCCAAGCACCTAAAAATAAGGAGGCTTTGCGAGTACATTTTTAGTGTGTACTGGGAGTCTTCGAGACAGTGCACACGCCATAACTAAAAATCCCCCTCAGGGGATTTTTAGTTTGATCTGACTTTGAGTTTTGCTTGGCGGCTTTTGTCCATTTTGGGGAGGCGGATCACGAGGAGGCCGTGCTTCTCTACAGCCTCGGCTTCTTCTATCTCTACCTCCTGGGGGAGCACAACCGTGCGGCTAAAAGAGCCCCAATAAAGCTCCTGAAAGAAAAAGTCGCCCGTGGAGCCTTCGGTGTGTTGCTCGCGCTTGCCGCGGATCGTGACCATGTCGCGGGTGATAGAGACGTCGAGGTCCTCAGGCCTAACCCCGGCGATCATGGCCTTAATTACTATATGAGTAGGGGTTTGATACACGTCGACAGAAAGCTCGCCCTCCACGGCCTCCTCAATAGCGCTTGTTTCCTGCTCTTCTCGCTCACGCGCGGGTGAGGCAGAGCGCTTTTGTGTAGAGCGCGGCGGCAGAAACCCCGGGCCGCTCTCTAAGTCATCGAAAGAGTAATCTTGCTCGACGCCACCGCCGGTTAGCCAAGTAAATAAGGATTTTTTGTCGCGCGCCATAATAAGATAACTAAAAAGAGATTACGAATAGATAGGAGCGGGCTTCTTTATCCGCTCGACCCCAAGTAAGACTGCGATAATGCCAAGCCAGATAATAAGGAAGATCCAGAAGGTTGATGCACTACCAGCCTTAAGTATAAAAAAATTAAATAACGTATGCAAGGCAACGGCAAGGACAACTCCCCAAAGGGCGGCCCACAGTCTCGCCTCTCGCCCTTTATAGAACGCAAAGGCAAGTGCGATGCCTATAGTGGCGGAGGAAAGCGTGTGCAGCAGCGTCGCGCCGATAAAACGCAGGTCTCCGGTCACCACGATTTGGAGGATATTGCCTTGGGTGAGCGGGTTCATTAAAAACAAGGCGTTTTCTGCTGCTGAAAACCCAAGTGCGACCGTGACAAGGTAGATCACTGCATCGAGCGGTTCGTCAAAAACCCGCGCACGCAGTGCCACGACGTAGGCAGCGGCAAATTTTGCCACCTCCTCAATAAAGGCCCAAACAAAAAGGAGTTTAATGCCAGAGAGATGCAGCAGAGCGAGCTTTTCTAGCGGGAGCACGATACCAAAAAGGTAGTCCCCGATATGGATAGGGGTTACCAGGATCATCCCCGCGATAAAACAAAAAAATATGTAGCGCTTGGGCTCTGGGTGCAAGCGGTCCTCCAGTAGCCAGAAAGTGAGCCACAGGAGAGCGGGCAAAACTCCGCCCAGAAATGCAATAAACAGAGCCGGAGAGAGCATCTAACTAGTATATCGTGGTTTTATTCGCTGGCTTTGGATGGCCATGCTTCAACCATCAACAGGTCCCGAGTTCCTGGCATTGAGCCCCAGATCTCCTCAGTCACAAAGGGCATAAACGGATGCAGAAGTTTAAGTGAGTCTGATAGGAGAGAGAGAAGGAGTGTTTGGCGTGATGACTTTGCCGCCGCGTCAGAACCTTTGAGCAGAGGTTTACTTTCTTCAAGAATCTCAGCGGCTAAGCGGTCCCAGATATAATGGTAGAGCTTTTCAGCCGCCATATACACGCGATATTTATTGAGGTCCTCAGTCACGTCCACAATAAGCGCGTCGCACTCGTCGCGCAGCTTTTGATCAGCTTCGTTTAACGCTCCTGGCACCGTACCGTCTGTACCATCAAGCACGAACCGCGCGATGTTCCAGAGTTTGTTTGAGAATAGTTTATACGCTTTAATTTTATCCTCTGCGAGCGACATATCAGCCCCTGGAGTGTTACCGACCAAGAGCGCCATACGCAAAGCGTCAGTCCCGTACACACTCGCAACATCAAGCGGGTTGATAACGTTGCCCTTGCTCTTACTCATCTTCTGCTTGTTCGCATCGCGGATAAGTCCGTGCAAATACACATCGCGAAACGGCACCTCGCCAGTGCGATAGAGCCCAAGCATGATCATCCGCATCACCCAAAAGAAAAGAATGTCATACCCGGTCTCCATCACGTTCGTTGGGTAGTAGGTTTTGAAATCCGACGAGTCTGGGTAGCCAAGCGTCGCAAACGGCCACTGGCCGGAGGAAAACCATGTGTCAAAGGTGTCGCTGTCGTGCTCAAAAAGGTCTCCACCACATTGAGAACAGGGGTCCTCGGATACCTCAAGGGCAAAAATTTCGCCATTTTCTACCGCAGGCGTACTCATTGCGTCACCCGGAGTGAGGTCTTTGATCTTTTTTAATAGCGCGCGAGTTACCGCACCATGACTTACTATCAGTATATTTTTCCCCCCATGCTCTGCTTGGTGTTTTGTAAAAGCGCCCCATACTCGCTCCTCCACCTCTTGGTACGTTTCCTCATCCGCCAGGCGAATGTCATAATTGCGTACTCCAGGCACCGTCTGTTTCTCCATAAAATCCTTGTACGATGTTTTCTCAAGAGAGCGAAAATCTCTTTCTCGCAAAATCTCATCATATACAATCGATGCGCCTATTGCCTCAGCAATTATTTCAGATGTTTCCTTACATCGGCCAAGGTCTGAGCTAATTATCATAGCGATACCCTGATTTTTTAGACGCTCTCCCGCGGCTTTTGCCTGGGCAATGCCTTCAGGGGTGAGCTTAGAGTCGCTCATTCCTTGGAGGAGTTCTTTTACGTTTAGTTCAGTTAACCCGTGCCTTATCAGAAACCATTTAGATTTTATTTTGAAATTTATTTGTGGTTTTTTGCACTTGAGGCAATACCACGCGGGGATAGGGATGCCCCAAATGATTTGGCGTGAGATGTTCCAGTCGCGCAAGTTATCGAGCCAATGAAAGAATATTTTCTGGTGGTAGTCGGTGACAAATTTTATCTTTCCTTGCTCGACTGCCTCGCGAGCTTTTTCTGCCAACGGTTGCATCTTAATAAACCACTGCGGCATGATTCGAGGCTCTAAAATATCGTTTTCGTTTTTGTAGTTAACTAAAATCGTGTGGGTATAGTTTTCGTCCACTTTTTCTAGCAATCCTTTTTCCGCAAGGTCTTTTGCAACAGCCGCGCGCGCTTCCATCACCTTCATGCCAGCATACTTACCGCACTTTTCTGTCAGTCTGCCGTATTTGTCGATCACCTCGACTGCGGGGAGGCCATGGCGCTGTGCAACCTCAAAGTCGTTCGGGTCGTGCGCGGGAGTGATTTTGACAACGCCAGTGCCAAACTCCATGTCGACATACTCGTCTGCAATAACTCTAAGTTTGACTGGGCCGATAAGACCATCAAATTCAATTTCTTTGCCGACCCACTCTTGATAGCGTTTGTCATTTGGGTTAACCGCAACAGCAGTGTCGCCAAATTTTGTCTCAGGGCGTACGGTTGCCAACACAAACGGCCCGTATTTAAGGTAGTACAACGGATCTTTTCGCTCAATTGTTTTAGTTTCTAAATCAGACAGCGAGGTTTGGTATTTTGTACTCCAATTAACAGGCCTCACACCGCGGTAGGCGAGGCCGTCTTTGTAAAGCTGCTCAAATGTTCCATAAACTGTTTTTATAATGTCCGGGTCAAGTGTAAATTTCTCGCGTGACCAATCGCAGGAGGCGCCTAGCTGCCGGAGTTGGCTCTCCATAAATACTTTGTTTGTTTGTGTGAAGGCAAGTGTCTCTTTATAAAACTCATCGCGGTCCATCTTAAAGCGTGAGCGGCCCTCTTTCTCTAATTTTTTTTCATACACTAACTGTGTTTCAAAACCGGCATGGTCTGCTCCGGGGAGCCACAAGGTCTTAAATCCAGACATACGCTTGTAGCGGATAAACAGGTCTTGGAGCGTCACAAAGAGGGCATGGCCCACGTGGAGCGAGCCGTTGGCATTGGGAGGCGGCATTATGATCGAGTAGACCTCTTTGCGCTCGCCGGGTAGGTTATCGGGGTTAAAGTAGCCCGACTCCTCCCATTTTTTATACACCGCAGCCTCCACAGCTGTGTGGTCATAGGGCTTCTTAAACTTCTCTGGCATGGAGTTTATCCTAACAAATTAAGCTTCCTTTAACAGCAGGCGAGTGGTTGTATTGACATATATATCTTTATATAGTACAAAGTAAGGAGAAAGCTTATTCAAATTCTGTCGCAAGGCAGTGGTGGTGACGAAACACCTTTTGTTCGTAAGAACGATAATGAGGTTGTCACCACCAGTTAATTCCCTGCGAAAGCACGGGCGGGGCGACCACGTCTTTGCTTTTTGAGCGAGAGGAAAAATGCCCCGCATTTATTGGTGAAACAAAGTTTGTCATGCGCATTGAGCGAATCAAGACATGTTTCATCAGGCGAAGCGTAGAAATACGCTTCGCCCTTCCTCCCGTGTGCTGGTTATCCGGCGCCCGAGAGGAGGGTTGCCTCCGCTGATCTTTTTAGATCTTTGACATGTCTGCTTTGCAGACGAACTAGAAACCAGAGAAAAAGGAGTACGTGCATGACACGCATTATTGGCATTCGCCACCGCGTTAAACAGACTGCCGAGGGCGAAGCTCGCCCGACGCAAGTCGTCATGTTGAGCGAGATGGGAGCAGTTCTCGGGAGTTATATGCTTGAGGACGAACAAGCAGAATATGATTTCTTGCTTGGCACATTCCCGACGCATTTCCGCCCGCTTCAAGCAGGCGAAGATGTTGCATCAAGTATCCCAGACCACTATCTGAAGCTTCGCAAAGTGAAGAAGAACGAAGTTGTGCCCGAGGGCGTACAAACCAGAATGATTGGTCGCGACCTATATCGTATTGAGAAGGTTGCGGATCGTTTTGATGGCCTCAAAAAAGACGACTGTGTTGCTATGGTGCTCGGCGGTTCCGGCGATTACTCTGCCTTGGCGCTTGCGCGTCGCGGCGAAGAAATCGGAGCTACTGTGTATCGTATGCCAGCCGCGAAGCTCAAAATGCTTCGTAATGAGGTAACGAAAGACAACGATGCCGAGCTTCTTGCACGCACATTTCTTGCAACGCCTACGCATTTTTACGAAGTGCGTCCGCGCGACCGCGAGATCATCGCTGTGCGGGTAGCATTTGGTGCTCGCATTGATGTGATGAAGGCACGTATTGCTTGTGAACAGCGTCTACGCCAACGTTTCATTGGATCAATCTTCTGCCGTCCTGACGGGTATTTCCCTGAAGGAGACTTGGAGAAGCAATACGATGAAGCAAAAGCAAACGACGCTATTTTACTGGCAATGTTGGCCGAAGAAGCAAGGCGCGAGCGTGAGCTCGAAAAGCTCGTCAAAGCGACAGGTGTATGGCAAAGCGTCATCGGTGACATCGAAGGCATGGGCTGGGCAATTGCCTCGCGCGTCGTCTCGGGCGTTGTCGATATCAGGCGGTTTTCTGACAAGACGAAGTTCAAGGCCTTTGCTGGCGTGCACATTCTTCTTAATGGGAAGTTCCCAAGGAGGAGAAGCGGTCAACTTTCAAACTGGAACCCAGATGTACGGCAAGCGCTGTATCTGCTTGGCGACCAGTTCAACAGGCGACCAGGTTCGTACTGGGGCCAAAAGCTCCTTGCGAACAAGGCATACTTCAGACGTGTGCATCCAGAACCGGTTGCAGACGAGAAGGGCGTGAAAAAGTACACCAATGGCCATATCCACAAGATGGCCATCTGGCGCACGCTCTCGCAGTTTGTGATGTGGCTCTACCGCGAGTGGACAAGGTATGAAGGGGATCCTGAAAAGTTCGTGCTCGACCCTGAGTATCCCTCAATGCGGCAGGTGGAAGTTCGTCAAAAAGCAGCGTGATGGATGAGACGAACGATTATCTGCTCTGTTGAGCAAAAAATAGTATGTCTCATCGGCGAAGTGTGCAAGCACACTTCGCCTCTCTTTCCAGTATCTGAACATCGGATGTTGAAAAGAGGGGTCGTGATGGAGGTTGTGTTTCGCTCTTAGAAATACGCTCGGTCCTTTGACCCCTCACCCTATTCCGTAAGCTTCGGCATGCGGACGGCGGACGACCATTTTAGTGTCTTGTCTGAGACTTCAAATGAGGTGTCCGCCGAAAGTTCTTTGCATTCTGCCGCAAGGCAGGGTGGTGACGTTGGGTGATTTGTCTATAAAGACGATTCGAAAGATGTCACCACCAATTAATACCGTGCGAAAGCACGGGCGGGGCAAAGCTAAACTTGATCATTTTGGTCGAAGAGAACAATGCCCCGCACTTAATTAGTGAGACGAGAAAAATGATGCTATCAAAAGCGACGTTGACGTTGTCTCACCAGAGCCGTCCCTAACCCGGGCGGCTCAATCTTTTTCTATTGAGAGATTTCCAACAGCGCGGAAATCTCCCTGGTCGGAGTCGTCAAGTCCGGAGAGACGGCGAGCGAGTGCGGCTTCAGCGATCATGATCGCATTGTCGCCAGTTATCGAACGTTCAGGGAGGAGAAAGTCTACTTCAGCAAACGCAGATTTAACGACCGCCTTCAGTTTTTCTCTCAAATAAGTATTTGCGGCAACTCCTCCGCCGATGACAAACGTTTTTGCGTCTGTCTCCTCAAGCGCACGTTTTGTTTTTACTAAAAATACTTCTGTGACCGCGTCCTCAAACTCACGTGCGAAGGCTTTTTTCTCATCTTCAGATAATTCTTTTCCGCGCAGTGCGTAGAGTGCCGCGGTTTTGAGGCCAGAGAACGAGACATCACAATTGTCCGACCTGAGCATTGGCCGCGGTAGTGTTTTGAGCAAGGTTAAACCTTGCTCACGGGCTTGGGAGGCGTATTTGGAAATCTCGGGGCCCCCAGGGTAAGCCAAGCCAAGCATACGCGCAACTTTATCGAACGCTTCGCCCACAGCGTCGTCAAGCGTCTCGCCGATAACTTCATACTTAAACCAGCTCTCCATTAAAACAAACTCTGTGTGTCCGCCGGAGACAAGGAGTGCAAGCACAGGCAACTCAACTTTCTCGAGTTTTCCATTTTGTACTAGAGAAGAAATTAAATGCCCTTCCATATGATTAGTAGGGAGGAGCGGCACGCCGCGCTCGGCTGCAACTTTTTTTGCAAATTCGATACCGGTCCACAGCGCAGGCTCAAGCCCAGGGCCTTGAGTAACTGCGATCGCATCCACCACCTCATCTTTAAACTGCTCATATAAAACAGGGAGGTTTTTTTGATGTTCGCGCTTAGCGAGATTGGGGTATACACCCCCAAACTCTGCGTGGAGAGCCGCTTGGGAGAGCAAGACGTTTTTATGCACAGTAAAAGAAAAACCGTCAGAAATCTTTTCTCCCTCAACAATCGCTATTCCTGTCTCGTCGCAGGAGGTTTCTATCGCAAGCACTTTCATACTGTTGGTATAGCGCAGAATCGTTGTTTTTGCTATTGTTTTGAACACGCGCGGTTAGCTCAGTTGGTAGAGCATCCCCTTGACGTGGGGAGGGTCAGAGGTTCGAGTCCTCTATCGCGCACAGGATTTATTTATCGTCACTCAAGCGCTCAAGGAGGGCGGTTTCTGCTTTAGGTATGTCCTCGGGCGTGCCAACTGGTTGCCAAAAGCTTGCTTCGACAACTACGACAGGAAAGTCTTTTGCCAAACCGGTGATCATACCGGTCATAAAAAACTCGCCTTTTCTTTCTTCTGGTTGGTAGTCGAAAATTTTTGGGGAGAGCACACTTACACCAGTGCTTATAAGGTTTGTCTTAGGGTGCTCAGGCTTCTCGATGATAGTGTAGAGCGTACCGTCCGGGTTAAGCGAGACGACACCGAAATTCTCCGGGTGGTCGTGCCTGGTTACTAAGGTCGAGTACTCGTATTTGAGTAGCTCCTCAATATCTTTTTTTGCTAAAAGGTCGTCAGCAAACGTGATAAGAAAGCGGCCGTTTATAAACGGACGAGCGTAGCTAAGTGCTCCTGCAGTGCCCCTCTGTGGCCCTTGTTCAACATAGGTCACACGTTTGCCACAAAAAGTCTCGCCGCAGTAGGCACGGATCTGCTCCTGTAGGTATTTAACAACGATAATGATCTCGTCAATTTCGTCAGGGAGAGCACGCACCACATGCTCAATGATAGGTTTGCCTAGAACCTCAACAAGGGGTTTAGGGCGCGTAAGCGTAAGCGGGCGCATGCGCGTGCCTTCGCCTGCGGCTAGGATAACTGCTTGCATACAGAAGTAGAACCAGTATAGAGACTCTCTCGTTTCGAGGCAAGGAAGCTTTTTGCCTAATCGCCATAAAAATGGTATTTTGTTTTTGTTCTCTTGCGGTGCCCATGATCGCAACAAGGAGAGGTGGCTGAGTGGTCGAAGGCACCGCACTCGAAATGCGGCGTAGGGGAAACCTTACCGTGAGTTCGAATCTCACCCTCTCCGCCGAGATTTTCTTAGCATTCCTATGCTGTTGAAAATCCAAGTGTAGTCGCGTAGTGAGCTACCAACACGCTCGCACGCGCGAGCATGAGGCCCTATCGTCTAACGGTTAGGACGCCGGCTTTTCAAGCCGTTAATCCGGGTTCGATTCCCGGTAGGGTCACAAGTCTATTTATGCGATACTTGTGGCGCGTATTTTTTTATCTTTCTCTCACCATCGAGTGGTGCGCCTATATCGCGCGCTACTGGTTGCTTAGGGTTTTTGGTAGCCAAAAAGACATTGCGGGGGTACGCGTAATTTTAGTGCATGATGACACAGTAGTCTTAGTGCGGCATTGGTTTACCCCAGGCGTGTGGACACTCCCTGGTGGGGGGATCAGAAAAGGCGAGACAGCAAACGAGGCTGGTATACGGGAGATTTTTGAGGAGATCGGCTATAAAATTAACTCTTTTGGTGGCCAAGTTGGCATTTATCGTGGCCGCATGGGCCGCAAGGATTCTGTCATCATCCTCTACACGGAGGATTTTGAAGGCAGAATGCAGTTTGTGCCTAACCTAGAGATCATGGAACGTGGTCTCTTTGATATAAACCATCTGCCCGAGAATCTCTCGCCGGCAAATCGTCGCCGGATAAACAGTTTTCTTTTAGGCGTGCGAAATGAGCGAGGAGTTTGGTAAAATTTATTTTGCTCGCTTGATCCAGTAGTAAATATCCTCAAGGGCTTTGACTGCATCGCCGGCGGCGATGTTGTTTTGGTGATAGAGCTCGTCGGTGCAATCGCCCGCAGCCCAGATACCCTCAACACTCGTCCGCTGATTTTTTGGGTCTACCTTAACGCGGTTATATTCGTCTAGTGCCACAATCTCTTTAGCAAAGTCGGTTGAGGGCAGCATACCGATCTCGACAAACACTCCCGCAACCGGAAGCTCGGTCGTTTCTCCACTCTCCTTATTTTTTACAACTAATCCGCTTACAAACCCGCTGCCCTTAACCTCTATTGGCTCAGTATTTTTGAGCACCTTCATGTTGGGGTGGGCGAGTACCGACTCAACCGTCGCGGCGTCGGCCTTTGTAAACTCGCTTGAGCGATGAATCAACGTCACCGACTTACAGTACGCCAAAAGTTGTGCGGCACTTTCAAAACCAGCATTACCACCGCCGACAACGGCGACATCTTGGCCCGAGAAGAGCGGGCCGTCGCAGGAGGCACAGTAGGTGAGACCTTTGTTCTCAAAATCCGCGGCACCTTTTACCTCAAGTTTCTTGCGGGAGCCACCACTTGCAATGAGTACAGACTTTGCTTCAAATGCTCCTTGGCTCGTGGTGATTGTAAAATGCCCATCTGCCTTCTTTATAGCAGTTGCGCGTGCGCCGATCTTAATATCAACAACATCGCTCGCGTAAGTTTTGAGATGCGCTTCAAAGGCCTTAGCGAGGTCAAGGCCGGAGATCTTTATCGTGCCGATCCAGTTTTCTACCCCGACTGAGTCGGTCGATTGCCCGCCAATAGCCTCGGCAATAAAAATGGTTTTGAGCCGCTTGCGAGCAGCATACACCCCCGCGGCGACCCCAGAGGGCCCACCACCTATAATTGCCAGATCGTACATCAACCTAGTTTACTTTATTTTTGGTCGGCGGAGAAATGAGGGAACCGCACCCCAATCGTCATCCTCTTTGTCCTCAACTTTTGGTTTGGTGTCAGGCTTTATATCATCTTTTGTCGGGATAGTAGGAGCATTGTATATCTTGCCGAGTGGAGCCTCCTCCTTTTCTCTACTCAGGTTAAACAAAGGTGTGCCGCGAGGGTTGATGCCAGCCGCTGGAAAGCCAGTCGCGATAACGGTGACGCGGATCTCGTTTTTCTTGAGTTTGTCGTCTTTGATAGCACCGAAGATGATCTTGGCGTTCGGGTCCACAGACTCGGTGATGATCTTTGCTGCCTCATGTACCTCGATCATGCCGAGGTCTTCGCCGCCAGCGATAGCAAAGAGGACACCCTTAGCACCGTTGATCGAGATCTCAAGAAGTGGGGAGGAGACAGCCGCTTGCGCCGCAGCCTGAGCGCGGTTCTCGCCTGAGGCGATACCGATGCCCATGAGCGCCGAGCCTGCGTTCTCCATGACCGCGTGGATGTATGAAAAGTCGACGTTGATGATAACCGGATGGGTGATGAGGTCG
>VMFK01000026.1 GCA_007375995.1 Parcubacteria group bacterium Gr01-1014_56 | reverse complement strand
ATGGCATATCAACAGCGCTTGGTTTCGTCGCGCTTGAAAAGAGAACTCGCGGGAAAAAGGCCAGCCTGTGGGAAAAGACTACTTCTGTGTTGAATGTAGTGTTTCTACTCTGCGTCGCCGAGTATCTTACGGAGCAAGGCTTTGAGCGACTGCGTGAGCCGGGAATAGTATATGGGTGGAGCCTGCTTGTTGTCGCCACAATAGGCGCGGCCGCAAACTTTACCCAAATGCGTCTAATGCACACGCTTTCGCACAAGGCTCACGAACACGGCTCCACAAAAACCGGTCAAGTATTTCACTACTTTTCCGATTTTCTCGCGAGCATCGCCGTGATAGTGGGCTCAATAGCAGTTCTTCTCGGTTTCCCGCTTGGCGACACAATTGCTTCGTTCGTTGTAGCGTTTGCAATTCTTTGCCTCGTAGCCATACTCGTACTGGAGATGAAGCACGAATGGTTTCATAACCACGACCATTAACGCCCGATGCCCCGCCAAAAGCGGGGCATCTTTCTTTATTTTTGGGTGCGCCGAGATTTTCTTGACGGTACACCGTCTTAGAAAATCCAAGTACTCTCTGGGGTGCCTACAGGGAATCGAACCCTGATCGAGAGCTCCACAAGCTCCAGTGTTAACCGTTACACCATAGGCACCATATTCTCGAACACTTCATGTTACACCCGCGCACCATATGAACTACTGCGCAGTCAATATAACAAACAGATGCGGCTCGGGCTAGCTAAGCGAGTCGATAATTTCCGGCGTGCGCAGCGCTCGCCTTGAGGAAAAGTATGCGAGTACGATAAACCCGAGCCCTATAGTTGCGATAACAATCTCTGGCACGTGGACGACAAGCCCGGCAAACATCGTGAGCGCCAAGCCAAAAATCGCCCAGTGCGCGCCGTGCTCAAGATACACGAGGCTTTGTAGCGTTTTTGCGCGTACTAAATACACAGTGAGTGAGCGGACAAAGTATGCACCAATGCCCAGGCCAACGACAATGATAGGGAGCGAGGTGGTCAAGGCAAACGCGCCGATAACCCCGTCGAGAGAAAAAGCTGAGTCAAGAATGTTGAGGTAGGCAAACAGCATGGCACCCGAGCGGGCCACACCCTTTGCTTCGACACCAAGGCCGTGTGCAATGCCTTCGGTGAAGGTAAAGAGGACGATGCCGATAATCCCCGCCTGCAAAATAGTTTGCACCGAGTGGTCAGAGATGTAGGAAATACCAAGAAGCCCTATGAGTGCGAGCGCTATCTCTATCGCCTCGACTCTCCCCCACTTCACCAAGTGGCGCTCGATAGGAGCAAACCAGTGTATCCTTTTACCAACGTTGAAGAAATATTTTAATGACACCATGAGGAGGAAGGCTCCGCCGAAGGCTTTGATAGCCGCGTCGGCGCTGAGGAGCAGGCGCGAATATTCCTCCGGGTTGTAGAGCGCGAGCACCGTGATCATGTAGGGCGAGACCCACGCGACGATGCTCACTATAAATATCGGTAGGACAAGACGCGTACCAAAGACAGAGAGCAGGATGCCCCAGGTAAGAAAGCGGCGCTGCCACACTGGTGTCATCTCGGCGAGCACCTTTGCGTTAACGACTGCGTTGTCGAAGGAGAGGGTGACTTCGAGCACGGCGAGTGCTGCGGCCAAAAAAAGCGCCGACAGCCCGCCCCACCACCACACCGCAATAAGTGCAGCCAATGATATAAAAACCGGAGCGATAAAAAGTCTCATGGCTTTAGAATACTACACGTGTGCCCAGGAGAGGACTCGAACCTCCAACCCCTTGCGGGGGCTACCACCTCAAGGTAGTGCGTCTACCAATTTCGCCACCTGGGCATTATTTTATTATGCAGCACTCTCCTCAGTTTGAGGAGCAGGCTCTGCTACTACTTCCTCTGCAGAGGCAGAGTTCTCAGGAGCTGTGTACACGCGCGCTTTGCGCATCGCGCGCTTCTGGTCACGTGCGGCCTTCTCTCTAATAAAGTAGAGTTTGCTGCGGCGTGTGCGCGTGCGGCGCAAGACCTCGATCGAGTCAATAACCGGCGAGTAGAGCGGGAAGATCTTCTCAACCCCCACACCCGAGGCGACACGACGCACTGTAAACATCGCACCCGGCTCGGTGCCGTGTTTGACTGCCAAAATAAGACCTTCAAACGCCTGGCGGCGGGCGTTTTTAGTTGTTTTCTCTTTTTTGTCCGCGCCTTTGCTTTTTTTAAGCTCAACGATGTTCTGCCAGACACGCACCGTATCCCCAGCCTTAAGGCCAAGTTTGATGCGCTCTTCCATATTGACTGGCGATATTTTGACTCCAGATTCCTGCATGTCCGCGTACTTTAACACAACATCTCTGCTTCTGCAAAATCAGCAGGGAGTGGCGCCGTGAAGGTAACTTTCCTGCCGTCGGGGTGCGCAAATGAGAGCGAGAGCGCGTGGAGCGCAAGTCGAGTAAATCCTAACAATGCGGGGCGGTTTGGCGCGTAGAGTTTGTCGCAGATGATCGGATGTTGGATCGCGGAGAAGTGCACCCGTATTTGGTGTGTGCGACCAGTCTTAGGGAATGCCTCTACATAGCTGACCTCTTTGTTCTTTTTAAGCACATGATAGGCGGTTTGTGCATCACGCGAGGTGCCGTGCGGCGTGCGTGCTGAGCGAGGCCCCTTGCCCCCACGCGCGCTCCCTATTGGCTTGTCGATAATACCGCGCTCGTCTTTTAGCGGGCCGTAGACAAACGCGAGGTACACTTTTCTTGTCTCACGGTTTTGAAACTGCTTCTTTAAAAACTCAAATGCTTTTTGCGTGCGGGCAACAACCATGACGCCCGAGGTGTCCGCATCGATCCTGTGCACGATACCGGGGCGCTCAATAATTGTGCCGTCGGGGAGCGTCTGCTCCTCCCCCACTCCTTTTAATTCAGGGTACTCTAGAGCAAGCCAGTCAACCAATGTTGCCCGTTCATGTTTACCATCAGCATGCACGAGGAGCCCCGCAGGCTTATTGATAACAATAATATCCTTGTCTTCGTATATGACACTAGGCTCACTACCGGCCCATGCGGCGCTCTCTTTCTCCATATTCTTGTAGTATGCGGTCAAGTTCGACTTCAGAGAAGTCCGGCCAATTTGTGTCAGTGAAAAATAATTCGGAGTACACGCCCTTCCAAGTAAGAAAGTTTGAGAGGCGCTTAACCCCACCTGTGCGGATGATTATGTCTGGGTCTGGCATCTCGGCGGTCCACACATGTTTTGCAAATGATTCTTCAGTGATTTCCTCACCGCTTTTTTGCATTGTGCGTGCCGCCTCAACTATTTCTGCTCTCCCGCCGTAGGAGAGGCACGCCCAGAGTGTAATACCAGTGTTCTTTGCAGTTTTTTCTTCAGCTTCGTTCATTGCCTTTTGCAACTCGGAACTAAAACGCTCCCTTTGCCCAACAAAGCGGATGCGTACGTTTTCTTTATCGAGTTCGTTAAAATCTTTTCGTATTGAGCCCAAAAAAAGATCCATAAGATATGAGACCTCTCCTGCTTCGCGATTCCAGTTTTCTGTCGAGAACATAAACACCGCCACGTGCGGCACGCCCCTGCTTTGTAGCAGCCGGATTGTCTGCTTAAGTGTCTCGAGCCCTACGCGGTGGCCCTCAAGTTTTGGTAGTCCTTTTGTTTTTGCCCAACGACGATTGCCATCAAGAATAATGCCAATGCAGGCGGGAATTTTTTTTGCTTCCATAGAGTAATGTTTACAACATTATCATACTTATCTTGGTCACAGATGCTCTGTTGGGGTCACAAGTCGATTTTGCTCGACAGCAAAATCGCTCGCGACCCCGGCTCGCGGTTTTGCAAATGCAAAACATCGCTGCGCCCTGCGCAAAAGCAGAAAATCTGCCGAAGGGCAGATATTTCTGTCTTTTGTGCACCCTGCAGGATTCGAACCTGCGACCTTCGCTGTGTAAAAGCGCTGCTCTACCAACTGAGCTAAGGGTGCGTGCCTTCGGTAGGAATCGAACCTACATTAACGCCTTAGAAGAGCGCCGCTCTATCCATTGAGCTACGAAGGCTTCTTAGTTTTACCAAAATATTTGAATTGCCGATAGGACTTACGTCTATGGCAATTAGCACAACGTATTTCACATTTTTGTATCTCAGCGAGCACCGAGGCCCACGAATAATGCCCCGAGAGCATATTTGCTATAGATTTGAATTTCAGCTTGGTATCTGTATGGTCGAAATCGAGAACAATAGGATCTCTTTCGCCACAATCAACACAGCGTTTGGTAGATAAAAAATCTAAAAGCCTTTCGCGCACTCGTATGCGGTGTCTTTTCTGGGCCGCATATAAATCTTTCTTATCTTTGTAGGGCACCTAGGGATTATACCATGAAGTTCTAACCCTACCTAAAACTACAAGGGCAAGATACGCATTTGTACGATACCATACAACGCCAAAAGAGCGAGCACCGCAAGCGCAAACCAGAAAAAGTATCGATTAACTACTTCAAGAATTTGCGGTCCGAACCGGTAGGAAAGGTAGGCAACAAGTACAACTCGCATTGAGCGGCCCAAAAGCAGCCCGCTCGCATACGCAAAAAACGGCACACCCAAAAACCCCGAAAGGTAGGTGAACGGTTTGTCAGGCAGAAGCGTAAAGGCAATAAAAAACATGATGAGGAAGATGTTGCCACCGAGGATCGTCTGGCTCACATCGTGGTACTGCTGGTAGCCTGAGAGCTGGAGTAAGGGTGTTGCAAATTCATTAAACAAAAATACGCCGAGAAAATATCCGGTGATACCGCCCAAAAAAGTAAAGAGCGTGGTGAGAAGGGCGTAGAATCTCCACCGCTCTTTTTTGACAATAATCATCGCCGTCATAAGCGCCTCCGGCACAATCGGCGAGAGAAACGGCTCTATATAAGAGAGAAAACACAGCCAAAACAAGGCGTGCTTCCCCTGCGCGTGCAGAGAAAACCACGCCCACGCACGCTCCCGCATAGTCGTTATGTGCTCAAAGATATGCATGGGAGTTAGCGTACCTGCGCGCCCGGGCTCCCTGCTGTCTCAAACAATGCAAATGGGGTCTCATTGTCACCACCGGTTGCAAGTATCATTGCTTGGCTCTCAAGGCCCATCATCATCCGGGGAGCCAGGTTGGTAACAAAAGGGCAACGTTTGCCCACTAGCTCTTCAGGGTTAGGAAAATACGCCGCTATACCTGAGAGCACTTGGCGTACATCCCTATTGTCCGGCGAAGCTCCGCCGGTTGGGTCGCCAAAATCAACAACGAGTTTAAGGAGCTTGTCGCTCCCCTCAATTTTTTCTGCGCTTTTGATCTCGCCGATTTTAATTTCGACTTTTTTAAAGTCGTCTATCCCTATTGGTTCAGACATATCATCATTGTACCTTGCGGTTGCGGTCCAAGTAACTCTGGAGTATCAGCGCTGCTGCCGCTGCATCAAGTTTTTCTTGATTTGGATTCTGTTTACGCGAACCGTCGGGGGTATATTGATGCGCCGCTTGAGCGCTTGAAAAAAACTCAGGCTCATACTCAACGCCAAGCCCAGTTGCCTCTGCAATATCTTTTTTAAATTGTTCTGTAGCCTCTTGTACTTTGTTAGACTCGTTCTTAAAATTCTTTGACTCACCGATTATTATTTTTTCAACCCGATTTTCTTTTACGAGCGAGGCGACCGCCTCAAGTGCCCCCTTCCCTGCCGAAATAGTTGCGAGAGGAAAGGCCAAAGAGCCTGTGTCGTCAGACACAGCGACCCCAATGCGTTTAGTGCCGTAATCAATACCGAGATATTTCATATGCGGAGAGGGTGAGATTCGAACTCACGGTACCTTACGGTACGCCGGTTTTCAAGACCGGTGCTTTAGACCACTCAGCCACCTCTCCAATCCGCTCACAATACACTTTTTCTGCCAAGGGATAAAGCGGTGGGTGCTATAATGAGTGAGATATGCCCGAGGGGAAACAAGAGATGGTGTGGAGTGTTACGACGCACGAGCATCGGGCGCGGAGTGTCGACTGGTATTGGGCGCTCGGAGTTGTCGCGCTTCTGGGCGCGATCGCGAGCGTTTTTTTTGGTAACGGGCTGCTCGCGATTATTATCGTGCTTGGTGCCGCTTCGATTGGCTATCTTGCGGCAAGAGGGCCACGCGAACACACGGTCAAGATCGATGACCGAGGAGTTTCTGTCGACGGCACCCGTTACCCTTACTCGGCTATCCGTTCGTTTTGGGTTGAGCATGAGGCTACAGAGCCGCATCTTTTTTTAAGCATGCGCGGGGTCCTGACGCCGCATATCTCGCTCTTGCTTGACGATGCTCGGCAAGGTGAAGCCGTACGTGCCCATTTGCTCAAACATATTGAAGAAGAGGAGCAGGGCCCGCACATAGGCGAACACCTCGCAGAAATTTTCGGCCTCTAGAAATTTCTCGCATTTGGCTGTAAGCTCAAAAGGCGTATGAGCGGCTCCCGTCGTTCAATGGATAGGACGCAAGCTTGCGGAGCTTGCGATGTAGGTTCGATTCCTACCGGGAGCACCCAAAAATAAGAAGCAAAGCGACTATATTTTTGGTGTGTACTGGGAGCCTCGTCTAGAGGCGAGACAGTGCACCAAGAAACAAAACCGTGTCCTCTCGACCGGATATCTCACTCCTCGGAAACCCTCGGTTTTCCGAATCCTTCCTCCACGGGGAAACTAGAGTTTCCCCGACCCCTTTCCGGTTCGATTCCTGCCGTATCGTCTTTCGCTTCGCTCCTATCCTCTCGGCAGGAATCGAACCTGCATCTCCTCCTTCGGAGGGAGGTGTTCTATCCATTGGACTACGAGAGGCTCAACTGTGCGACGCTAAAATTATTTTGCGTTAAGCATGCGCGCAAGTTTTGACTTGCGCCGGGCTGCGGCGCCTTTAGTTATGAGCCCGCGCTTAACCGCTTTGTCGATTGCCTTATAGGCAAGAGCCAATGTCTTGGTGTCGCCCTTCTTTGCGGCGCGCGCAACTTTAATTGCACCACGCACAGCCAAGCGCCTAGTGTCATTGAGTTTTTTGCGACGGATGCTTTGGCGGTGTGCTTTTTTGGCTGATGTGGTAATTGCCATGGAGGAAGAGTACTCTATAAATGTATGATTGGCAAACTCGAAGGGACATTCAGCGGCACTCACCCCGACGGCGCGGCAATACTTATGGTTAGTGGTGTCGGCTACGCAGTCTATGTGCCGCTCAGTGTACTTGTTTCTATCCAATCAAACCCAGCGGCTTCTCTTTTTATACACACCGCGGTTAGAGAAGATGCTTTGGACCTCTACGGCTTTTTAAGCCACGAAGACCTCTCCTTTTTTAAACAATTGATCGGCATCTCGGGTATCGGGCCGCGCTCAGCGCTCGGGATACTCAACGTCGCTGACACTCCAACACTCAAGCGCTCAATAGCCGCAGGAGACAACTCGATGTTAACCAAGGTCTTTGGCATCGGCAAAAAAAGCGCAGAGCGTATCGTAGTTGAGCTGCGCGACAAACTGGCCGACCAGGCGGCGGCGCGCGGCGAGGCAGTAGGCATGGGCGAGGACGGCGAGGTTATAGAGGCGCTCATGGCGCTCGGCTACAGCGCTAGCGAGTCGCGCCGAGCAATAAAAGAAATAAAAGGAGCAAGCGGAGTGAGCGAGCGTATTTCGGCCGCGCTCAAATATCTTGGTAAAAAATCATCGTAACAGTATGAAACAGTTTTTGCGCTCTCTACTCCCCTCACCCATCCTTGACCTCTACCACTACCTGCTTGCGACCTTGGGCGCTCTTGTCTATTGGTTTCCATCTAAAAAACTTTTTATGATCGCGGTCACGGGCACCAAGGGCAAATCCTCGGTGGTCGAACTTGTCCGGAGTATCCTCATGGAGGCGGGCTACACCGTCGCTACTGCAAGCACTATCCGCTTTACTATTGGCAATGAGAGCGAGCGAAATTTATTTAAGATGACCATGCCGGGGAGATTTTTCTTGCAGCAATTTTTACGCAAAGCGGTTAAGGCGGGGTGCACGCACGCGGTCATTGAGATGACCTCGGAGGGCGCAAAACAATTTCGCCACAAAGGGGTTGAGCTTGATGCACTTGTCTTCACCAACCTCTCGCCTGAGCATATCGAGTCGCACGGTGGGCTCGAGAATTATGTTGCGGCAAAACTCTCACTCGCAAAACATCTCGAGCAGTCGCCTAAACGACCACGTTACATAATCGCTAATGCCGACGACGAGTACGGTAAACAATTTTTAGACACTGCTGTTGAGCATAAGGTCCCCTTCTCGCTCAAAGACGCCGAGCCCTACAGTACAGACGACTTAGGCGTGCGGTTTGTGTTTAAAAAGGGCGAGCTCTTTAGTGTGCCTCTGCCAGGGCTTTTTAATCTCAAAAACATTCTTGCGGCACTTGCGCTTGGTGAGGCTCTCAATATACCGCTCAATGTTATGAAGCATGCGCTTGAGCGCCACGCGCCTATTGCTGGCCGCGCAGAGCGCATAAATTTAAACCAGCCATTTTTAGTCGTGGTCGACTACGCCCACACTGCAGACTCCTTGCGCGCACTCTACGAGACCTACAAGGAGCGGCCGATCGTGGCGCTCTTTGGCTCAACCGGTGGCGGGCGCGACCGAGGGAAGCGCCCAGCAATGGGCAAAGTCGCCGACGAGTACGCAAGCGCCATTGTTCTCACAAACGAGGACCCCTATGACGAAGACCCGCAGAAAATAATCGACGAAGTCGCCTCAGGAATTAAAACGCGCTCGCCAAAGGTAGTTATGGACCGCCGCGCCGCGATCAAAGAGGCGCTTAGCCTCGCCAAGCCCGGGTGGGCGGTTTTAATTACCGGCAAAGGGACCGACCCGTATATCATGGGCCCCGGAGGCACAAAGCAGGAGTGGAGCGATAAAAAAGTTGCTGAGGAAGAGTTAAAAAAGTTGGGGTATTATTAACCAATGGCAGACGAAAAAGAAAAAGGAGACCCAATGAAAATGCTTTGGTTAGTGCTTGGAGTAATGGCAATATTAGTAGGGCTCTGGTTTGCGAGTGGCGCGTATAAAAATGCTGACCTCACGGGAGTGTTCCTTGCTCCGCCAGCACCAGTGGGGCCCGGAGGCGGTTACGGCCCACAATAATCTATGCTTAACCCATTCCCCTCATTACTTATATACGGTTTTTTTGCGCCAACACTCCTGCGTGTCGCCGCGGCGTGTGTGTTGCTCTATATCGTAGCAATACAATTTCGCAGAAAAGAAGAACTCGCTAAAACAAATTTCCCGATTATCGGCACTGTGGGTGCGGTAGTGTGGGTTAAAATCATCGTCGAGGCGGCAATAGCAGTAGCGCTCTTCTTTGGGTACTACACTCAGATCGCAGCAGTTTTGGGGAGCATTGTTGCGCTGAAACAGCTTATATTCGCACATACATATTCTGCATGGGTACCAGTCTCGCGTGGCACAAGTGCACTTTTGCTTCTTATCCTCCTCTCGCTCCTCCTAACCGGTGCCGGCGCATTTGCGTTTGATTTGCCTCTCTAAAAAGAAAAAGCACGTCCCCCCTACTTTGGGGAACGTGCACCTGTTGCCGCACGGCATTCGGCCAAAATCTGCTCGGCTAGTTTGAGCGACTCAGCATCATAACGCTTATACGTAGAGTCGCGGTTCACCCGCTTGCCTAAGATGTTGGAGGACGCGCGTAAGCGGCTCAGTTGGTAAGTCTGAGGTCGGCCAAAGTCCAACACTCTCATGAAGCAGTTTGAATGGATCCGGCATTTTACTTCTCCCGATTTGGCCACCGCGGTGGCATCTAAACGCAATATATAGCAAAATGCGGCGACAAGCTATGCAGGCACTCATACTCCATAATATCAGGAGCGTACATAATGTCGGTTCGATATTCCGCACGGCGGACGCTGCTGGTGTTACAAAAATAATTCTCTCTGGCTACACACCGCTCCCTATTGATCGGTTTGGTATGCCGCGCAAAGACTTTGCAAAAGTTTCGCTCGGCGCGGAGAAAACGATTCCTTGGGTACAAACAAAAACATTGGTGAGCGCAATCAGACAGCTAAAAAAAGAAAAGTATTACATCGTTGCAGTCGAGCAAGACAAAAAATCCGTTTCTCTCTTCGACTTCAAACCGCCAAAAAATAAACCGCTCGCGCTTGTCCTAGGCAACGAGGTGAGAGGCCTCTCCAAACCAGCTCTCGCCCTCTGCGACAAAATTGTAGAGATCCCCATGCGCGGCAAAAAAGAGAGTTTAAATGTATCTGTTGCAGCAGGTATCGCGATTTTTTTCGTGATTAGATAATTGAGTTATCTAAAGTTAACTTTGGTCTATAATTGTACCTTTGGTTAACATATGTTAACCTAATTACACTATGACAAATAAAGCTAGGAAACCCGAGTACATATCAACCGGCGAACTTGCTAAGCTTTTAGGCGTTAGTCGAGTGGCTGTATTTAAGAAAATAAAATCAGGAAAAATTAAGGCTTTCAAGATAGGTCGTAACTACGCAATCCCTATAGAGGAGTTTTGGCTTGCCATAGGAACCTTTATACCTCAAGAAAAGAAAGATGAGATAGATAAAATAGTAAAGAAAGCCGTAGTCAAATACGGGGATGCGTTGCGTCGTCTGGGCAGAGAATAAGTATGGCAAGACCTGCATTAAAAAAACCCACCTTGGCTGAAATACAATACATCGCACATAGTTTAGCCCAGGAACTGATGACTCAAACCGAGCCAATTCCCCCGTTCGATACAAGATTTCCTGACAGGTTGGAAAGCTGTCTTAAAACACCTTTTCAGACTTTTCAAAACAAAAGCCTATATCCTTCCTTCAATGCGAAAGCTGCTATCTTGTTTTATTTCATGATAAAGAACCATCCCTTCCAAAATGGAAATAAGAGGGTCGCTGTAGTGACTTTATATTATTTCCTGGGGGAGAATGGACGCGACTTAGAAGTTGGGAATATAGAGCTCTATGAATTTGCGAAAAGGATCGCTGCGAGTGATCCTAAAAAGAAAGATGAGGTAGTATTTGAAATCCGAGAGTTTATTAAGAAGCACACATCGTAACCTTGTCCGCCCACTAGGATTCGAACCTAGGACCTTCTCCTTAAAAGGGAGCCGCTCTACAAACTGAGCTATGGGCGGGAGTGAGGTTCAGCAAA
>VMFK01000025.1 GCA_007375995.1 Parcubacteria group bacterium Gr01-1014_56 | reverse complement strand
GCCGTCCGCAAAAAATTGAGTTCAGCACCTTTTTTACCGATATCAAAACCGCGCTTGCGCTAGGGGGCGATTGTGCTGCTGACCAACCAACAGGCGACTGGGCTCATCCCACCACGCTGGGCTCGGCGGACACGACACCGCCCAGCATCAAAGCTACAGATATTGATGTACTACATAAAATCGTATACATGGCGGCAGATCCTTCCTCGGCTTCAGACCCAGATTTTTTTATTTTTGATGCGCGCAACATCACGGTCGCCACTCCTCCCGCTCAAGTGTCGTCACTCAACACCGGCCCGGGCTTGGCAGGTGTTGATGTGGCAGGTTCGTATGCCTACGGTGCCAACGACAGTAAAAACGGCCAACTTCAGATAATAGATATCAGCACCATCGCCACGCCGAGTGTAAAGACCACGTTTAATATCGCTCCGGGCGGGGCTGACAGCAACACAGTTGGAACCAGCATCTACTACTACGATTCAAAAATATATCTCGGTCTTAAGAAGAACACGCATGCCGAGTTGTATGTTATCGATGTCTCTGACCCACTGAGCCTAAGCCCCGGCAGTATAAAAGGGAGTTACGAGGTAGGCGCAACCATAAACGCGATTTATGTGAGAGGAAATTATGCTTATATTGCAACGCCTAATAGCGAAGAGCTCACTATTATCGACATAGACGAGACTAGCCCCACGTTTATGGAGCGGGTGGGTGGTTTTAATGCGCCCCTGGGTTCAGGAAACGGCAAAAGTCTAAAAATAGTTGGAAATATATTGTATCTTGGCAGAACCGTGGGCGGTAAAGAATTCTATATTCTCGATATTACCAACCCCATTGCTCCAACCATAGTCGGTTCGTATGACGTTAACTCAAGCATTAACGATTTGGTAGTTGCGGGCAGATATGCATTTCTTGCGACATCAGAAGCTAACCGCGAGTTTCAGGTTTTAGATATGTATAATCCCGCAACCCCGGTGTTTTTAGGAAAATATAATTTTTCTGAAAAAGCGACCGGTATAGAGTACGAAGATAACCTCATTTATATTTCAAACGAAAACCAAGACGCCCTGCGGATTGTCACATCAGGACCATGAACCGCGGATTTACTCTCATCGAGACGATTATATACATTGCGCTCCTCGGGCTTATTATGGGCGGGGTATTGATGGCGACCTACAGCCTTTTAGAGGGCGCCGGCAGGGTGGGTGGTGGCACAATTGTGCAAGAGGAGGGTAATTTTGTGTTGCGCAAGATCAGTTGGGCGTTTAGTAATATCCAAGGTATCAATAGCCCCCCTTCAGGGTATAGCGGTTTACTCTCGGTCAACAAAGTAAGCTTTTCAAATAATCCGGTAGAAATACAACTCAATACCACGACCCACACAATCGAGATACGAGAGGGTGTCGCCAGCCCATTTATCCCTCTCACGAGCGAGAATGTCGAGGTAACAACATTGCAGTTTCACTACCTTCCTGCATCCGGCTCAGGGCCCGCAGGCATCGAAGCGTCGACCACCATAAATGGTTCTGTGTTTTATATAAAAAAATATTTGCGTATATGACCAACCAGCCACGCGGGTTTATAGCGCTCATCTCCGCTAGTATCATTTCGGCAATATTATTGCTCGTAGCAACTACCGCGAGTTTGAGCGGTTTTTATAGTCGATTTAATATCCTCGATGCTGAGCTCAAAGAGCGCAGTGTCGCCTTAGCCGAAGCATGTGTCGACCACGCATTCTTACAACTTGCAAGGGACAGCAATTACATAGGCAACGAGATGGTCTTAGTTGGAGCACAGCCCTGTACCATTGGCGCGGTGACGGGGAGTACCCAAAAAACCTTTAAAACACAAGGTATTTTTAACAACTTTTACACCAACTTCTCCATAACCGTCGACCCAGCAACCCTCACCGTCCTCTCCTGGCAAGAAATCCCCAATCCTTAGAAAAACTTCAAGGTTCGACCTTGAAGTTCAACCATTCCGTAATGCTACTCTTAAAATCTTTTGGCGAGTCAAAATGTTTCGGCAGTATTTCTGTATTAATAAGCTTGTTTTCAAGACGAGTTTTTCCAGTGTAATCAAGAAAACTCGAATAGTCATAAGTTTCTAAAAATTTTTCAGCTTTTTTCTTATTTTGAATGCCACTTTCTTTCCAATGTGGTTCAGTTAATTTTATAGGATTGAGGTGAATATACGATATCAAATAGTTAAGATACCGATCGTCGTTCGCATGGGTTGCTTTAAATTTTCCTTGAAATAGGGCACCGGTTCTTTCATATCGCGTATTAAAATACATCGTGTAGCCCGTCGTTAATTTCTGCATAAATTTACTGATACCACCTTTTTCTTTTTCACTTATCAGTAGATGAAAGTGGTTAGGCATTAAACAATACGCACCAATGTCAATCAATAGTCCTCCCCGGTCAATTTCTGCTACTTCCTTCAAGGTTCGACCTGCGTTTTTCGGTACCTCGATTATATAAGTGATAAAATTCCCCTGGTGTAAATTCAATATTTCTGGCCATTTGTAATGCATCTTATGGTAGTCTTTGTATTTCTTCAAGGTCGAACCTTGAAGTTTGGCGAGACTTCCAATTACTATATTGCCAAGGCGGTGGGGTGGTGGTAGAGTCACCGCAATTATTTTTTATGAAGCATTTCAAAAAAGTGCGAGGGTCCGTCTCAACTCGAGATCTTCGCCGAAGCGGGTTCACCCTCATCGAGCTCATGATAGTCATCGGTATTATTGCAATACTCGCGGCAATCGTGATTATCGCCATCAACCCCGCGCGCCAGTTTGCCCAGGCGCGTAACGCGCAGCGCCAGAGTAATGTGCAGACTATTCTCAATGCAATTGGGCAAAATATTGCGGACAACAAAGGTATATTTACTTGCTCTGGTGTAACTATCCCCACTGCTTCCTCTACCGACATAAGCAGTTCTTCTGGCGTAAATATAATGCCTTGCTTAGTGCCAACATATATGTCTTCAGTGCTGGTGGACCCAACAAACGGAACGAGCACTAGCGTAACGCTATATGACACACAGTATTCCATAGTAGCAGACACTATTTCTGGGCGTATTACAGTCAGCGCCCCTTATGCAGAACTTGGTCAAACAATCTCACTCACTCGCTAGGTTGTACACATTTTATCCACCCATTGTCCGCTTGTTTTCCACCACTGCACAAGCTTGACTTGCGCAATGGCGAGGTGTAGTACTAGGGCAGTTCAAATAGGCGCCTCCGGGTTGTGTGCCACCAGCAAAGATTATCAGCGTTACTTGTGCGATTATTTTTTACTAAAAGCCATGACTCACTCATTCACTATGACGGTATCTCGAGAAATACGCTGGGTTGTCTCTATTTTTTTGGCGCTTGCGGTTGCAAGTGCTTTGTTTTTTGTGGAAAATCCGCGTCAAGTTCATGCGAGCCTAGGTTCTGACATTGTCTGCTTTGTTTTTAATGAACTCAAAGGCGTTGGGACGCCGATCCCCGTGCTTGATGCAGAGGGTTGCCAAAACCCGCCTGACGTTCCTGCGCAGTGCACGGACACTATAGACAACGACGGTGACGGCCTCATCGACTACCCGGCGGACCCAGGGTGTGCAAGCGCGAGTGACAACAACGAGTCAAATCCGCCACCGCCACCTCCGTCTTCTCCAATCCCGCAATGCTCAGACGGCATAGACAACGATCAAGACGGCAAAATCGATTGGAACGCTCTCCCAAACGAGGGCGACCAGGGATGTGCAACCCCGCTTGACGACAACGAGTCAGACGAGCCGCCTCCACCACCACCTCCACCACCACCCGCCCCAGCATGCTCAAACGGCTCTGATGATGATGGAGACGAGCTGATAGACTCTGCCGACCCTGGCTGTGCTAATGCCGAAGATACTGACGAAACCAATGTTCCCGCTCCGCCGCCGACCGGCGGGGGAGGAGATCCTCCTACTACCCCTACAGGTGGAGGAAATGGTCCGACACCCACCACAGGTGGTGGTAATGGCGGCGGAGGAGTTATTTCCGGCCCTCTTGCCATTGGCTTTGGCGGTGATGGGCTGGTGCTCGGCACCACCACCGAGGCATGCGACCAATACCTCACCGCGTTTATCCGTTTTGGAAGACAAAACGACGAGAGCCAAGTGCGCCGGCTTCAGATGGTCTTGCGTGATTTTGAAAGCGCTACTCTTGAGGTAAACGGTGTGTACGATACGGCAACGCTCGCGGCGGTTAATGCCCTTCAGGCTAAATACGCAAGCGAGATACTTACTCCGTGGAGTATTGCCAAGCCGACCGGCTTTGTCTATCTCACTACAAGAAAGAAAATAAACGAAATCTATTGCCGCGGTACAAATCAGTTCCCACTCACGCCGTCAGAGACGCAAACCATGCAGCAGGTTATACAGCAGGAAAGTGGGGTTGTGTCGCCTGCTTTAAAGGTCCCCGCTACTCCCGCCAGTCTGGTTGCCCCAAGTACTCCGCAGGAGGGGGAGGTAGATGCCTCGCAACAAACAGTGCAGGAAGAAACTTCTCTCAATCGCGGTCTATGGGACACTGTTAAAGATTTTTTCTCTCGCGTCTTTCGCTCCCGTTAGAGTTCTTCAGGATACAAAGGGGATAGGAAGCATCCTCATATAGAAGGTTTTTCTTCTAGGGCTGCGAGGCAGGTCCCGGAGCCGACAGCTTTCCGCTGGTTTCCCTAGGCTCTGGGGCCTACCTCGCATCCCTACCTTTTATTTTTTAGGGTTTTTATAAGTATACACCCAACTTTTTCCTCTTGTGCACGGGTTGTCCACGTGTTGTAAATGAAAAAGCATTTGACATACAAAGTAGCTAAGGATGATACTTGCAGTGTTGTTGTACGTTTTTGTACGACAGCACAAAAAAGGGAAACCAGCGACAGGGCATGATTACTGTCGCCACTCTAAAGCCGAGGAGTGTTATACAAAGCGAAGTACTCGCGTGAGCGTACTTCGCATTTTTGTTTTATAAAAATAAAACAAAAACAAATAAAAAATTATTTTCGTTTTTTGACACACCTGCTCCAGGTAGAGTTCAGAGCACAGTCCATACAATGGATTGTGCTGTGGACTGTACGAGTCCACAGGGTCGGTCGATACCCGTCATCGCGCTCGCCGTACGGAAGCACGATGACAGAATTATAAATAATAGGTTAAATAAATTTAGGAAGAATATATGAAGAAACTTATTGCAGCAGCGACAACAATCGCAATGCTCGTACCAGGTCTTGCATTTGCAGACATGAACTCGAGCTCGATCTCGATAACCACTAGCAATTCGGGCTCGATCAGCAACCAAACATCGGCTAAGTCATACACGGGCAACAACTGGGCTGGCGGAAGCCAGGGCGGCAACGGTGGCGCAGCTGGTGATGTAGAGGCCGGAAGCGGTAGCTACAACAACGGCGGTGCAAGCGCTGGCAACGGCGGCCACGGTGGCAACGGCGGTGCAGGCGGCTGGGTTGAGACTGGCAGCGCAACCGCAGAGGCTGGTACGGTAAACACGCTCAACACAACCGATGTTGACGTTGATCTTTACGGTGAGAATATGAACAGCTCATCTCTTACTGTTGAAACCGACAACGAGAACTGTGAGTGTGATGGTAACGACATCTACAACAACACACGCGCACGTGCTTACACCGGTGACAACGATGCTGACGGCAGCGAGGGCGGCAACGGCGGCCAAGGCGGCGACGTTGAAGTCAACGGTAGCGGCAGCAACAACAACGGCGGTGCAAGCGCTGGCAACGCTGGCCACGGCGGCGCAGGCGGTTTGGGCGGCACTGTCCTTTCGGGCAATGCATACTCAGCGGCAGGCACTGTCAACGTGCTCAACACGACCTTGGTTCGCGTTCGTCTCTAATTCCGACGTTCTTTTTTTGGGGACAGGATGAGGCTTTTGTCGCATCCTGCCCTCAAGAAAGTCTTTCAGAGAGGGAAAGTATGGAAGGTTTTCTAGAGGGAGTGCTTTAGCAACTAAGTAGCAACAGCGAGTTGTAAATTAATCGAAAATAAGTTAAGACACTACCATGTCCAACCAACATATACTCAAAAAAGGTTCTGCCACAATGCTATTTGTGGCGGGCATGGTTTGTCTCATTGCTTTTTCAACTGCCGTCGTGCGGGCACAGGAAGCACCGCTGCCGGTTGATGTATGTACAAATGTGCCGGGCGACCAGGAAGCCGAACCGTGCGCTGACGTACAGTGCGCCCTAGACGGCGGCACTTGGAGTGGCAGTTCTTGCGACATGCCGCCTCCTCTGCCGCCAGAGCCGCCGGCTCAAGAGCCAACCACGGTCGCCACCTCAACCGACGGCACAGGCGGGCTTACCGGAGGGACGATTCTGACCGGCGACGCACTCGCGAGCACCACGGTAGAAAACGAGCTCAACACCAACATCACCAATGCGGTTGACCAGCCAGGGGAGAGCAATTCTTCTGTTCTTACCGCATCCACCACCAACGAGGCCGAGCTCAGCACTGAGGACATCACCGACGCCTCAACAGGCGAGAATACCGCTGAGGGCGGCGAGAGCCTTGCCACCATTGTTACGGGGACGGCAGCTGCCTTTGCTAACGTCATCAACATAGTCAACACCAACATCTTCAATTCCGAGGGCCTTATCCTCTTCCTCAACCAGTTATTTGGCGTGGGGTTGGACTTACGCACGTTCAATCTCTCGTACTTCTTTAACGGCGAAGCCGGAGCCTCGCCGACAGTTGCCGAGAACACAGGGGAGCCGCAGTGCACCCTGCTCACCTGTATGAACAGCAGTGCGCTCAATGTGTTCAACACCAACACGGCGACAGTTACTAACAGTGTGCTGGTGCGCGCTTCAACCGGCCAGAACATCGCCTCCACTACTGAGGGGGGTGAAGCGACAATAGACACCGGCGACGCTTATGCTGCGGCCAATGTGCTCAACTTGGTCAATACCAACATCATCAACTCAAGTTATCTGCTCGTGGCGTTTAACAATTTTGGCAATCTCGCAGGCGATATCACCCTGCCAGATGCCGATTTCTTTACCAGGCTCTTTGCCCAGGGTGGATCTGCACCGGAAATGAATTCGAGTACTTATGGCGTCAACAACACCAACTCTGCCAACTTCACCGGCACAACGACCGCGAGTGCCGAAACAGGTGCAAATATAGCCTCAACCACCGGTACCGGCATGGGTGAGGTACTCTCAGGAAACGCGTACACCCAAGCAAACACATTCAACGAGGTTAATACAACGCAGATAGGTGGCACCTCAGTATTTTTATTCTTCCGCACTTTTGGCAACTGGACCGGTACCGTTAAAGGCCTGCCCGCTGGCATGTCGTGGGCAACCACCACAGGCGGCGTTATAGTGATGAGCGACAATAGCGCCACAGGATTGCCTGAAGCTCCTGAGGCAAATTGCGACGAGGATATCGGGCCTGTTTCTAATTGTTTTAATGCCTCGCACCTCCTGGCATCCTCCACAAACACCGCAAATGTCGAGGACAATGTAGAGGTGTCTGCAGTCACTGGCGAAAATACAGCACTGACCGAAAACGCTACCTCAAGCGTGTCTACCGGCAACGCCTACGCCGTAGCCAATGTGGTAAATATGGTCAACACTAGTATTGTTGGACGCAACTGGATATTTGCCATCTTCAATATCTTTGGCGATTGGACCGGGGACATCTCGTTTGGCCAATCTGAATTGCAGCTGGAGGCTCTTGCACAGACACCGGCTCAGACGCGACCGGGCTCTGATGTGACCTACCTCTTCACGGTCCATAATAGTGGCGACGCAGACGCAGACAACGTCGTATTAAAGGCCGACTTTGACAAAAACCTGCTTAGCTTCGGGCAGGGAGGATCTGCGGGGGTGCTTGATACCGACACCGGCAAACAGTGGGATTTGGGGAAGGTTGCCCGCGGCGAGACACGTACCTTCAGCTACACGGCACAAGTAGGAGATATCCCAGCGGGTACATCCATGACTATCCCGCTGACCGCAACTATCAGTAGAGGCGCAAACGGAGCTGGGGGAGGCGATGTCCTCTTTACCCTCGTGACTATTGATGTCACTTCGCCGGCACCAGCGCCATCAAATGGCGGCGGCGGAGGTGGTGGAGGTGGAGGCGGAATCATCGGCGCAAACGGAGTATTCAACGCAACACCTGATCCAAAGATCACGGCCAAGAAGACGCTCAGCATCAGCACGACAACTGCTCCCACCATAGTTGACTACAAAGTCGTGGTTGAAAACAACACAAACGCGGGAGCTCTGTACCACGGGCTTCTCACTGACACGCTTTATGACCCCTCAGGGAGTGTGATGTACACACGCTCATGGGATCTCAGTACGGTGCCACCAGCAGACCAAATTACCCTTACATACTCAGTAGCGTTCGGCACTAGTACGAAACCAGGCATATACCGTAACGTCGCACGGGTAACCGGGATGAGCAACCACCCGACCGTCGGTAACCCCTTTGTGCCGGTTGAGGCCTCAAGTAATCTGGAATTTACTGCAACGGGGAAAGTACTCGGCGCCTCCACGGTAGCCTCTACCTCAATCTGCGAGCCGCTTCTCACCAGCTTTATTTCTCGCGGCAGGGTTAATAAACCTTCCGAGGTGCTCAAACTGCAGACATTCCTCAACACGCAAGGTTCAACTCTCCCGACAACCGGCTTCTTCGGGCCCAAGACGGTGTCGGCGGTCAAAGTATTTCAGCAAAAGTATGCTACCGAAGTACTTGTGCCACTGGGCATCAAAGTTCCTACCGGCTCTGTGTACTCTGCTACCCAGCGCAAAATAAACCAGCTTGCATGCGGCGGAGCGTCTGTCGCGGCCGCACCAGTGTCGCAGGTTGTCTCAGCGGCTACTATACCGAGCGCACAAGCCAGTGCCCCAAAGCCAAAACTAAAAACACCAAAGGTCACTCCGCCAGCAGCTACCCCCTCAGTACCCGCGGCCCCTGTTATTGAAAACACTCCCGCACCAAAACAAACAGGGTGGTTTTCTTCACTCAAGAGCTTGCTCGGCGGGTTCTAAAATACCTTCAAGGTCGAACCTTGAAGGTAAAAATGCTGTATTGTACACAATATGAAATATAGAGTAATTGCTATCAGCACACTCCTTTTTTTCTTTCCGCTTTTTGCCCTTGCCAGCCCTGGCGAGGAGCCGAGGTTGGCATTGACTACCTATAGTTCTTCAGAGGTCTCCACGGGGGGTATACAGGTTGGAGCGGGCGGCAGTGCAAGCTCGGGGTCGGGGAGTGCTGGGGTAGAGGTAACCAACACACTCAATGCAAACAACGGCAGTGGGGTTGTTGAGGTTAAGGTTGAGACAGAGGTGGGTGGCGTGGTACAAAAAGAGTCAATCAAGAAGACTATTTCCCCTGGCGAGGGATTCGTGCAGGTGTTTGTGGCAACCTCAAGCGGCTCTCTACGCGCGGCGGCGCAGGTGAAAATTGTTGGCACCAGCTCCACGACCATGAGGAGCGCAACCGCCTCTCCCGTGTTTCATATACGCACGTTTTTCCAACTACTCCCGCATCCGTGGCTGGAAAGATTACGCAGTATCTTCTGGTTTTTTTAAAGTGGTTGTAGAACCTGCTCAACGATTAGTTTCTGGCATGGTCATTGCGCGGCTCTGCCCAAAAGACGTGGGTTAAGATCTTGTCTCCTTGCCCCAAGTCGCGCTCATACACTGACGAGCGACCGTCTGTCGAGCGCCTGGTCTCCCGACCCCACTCGCGTTCGTTGGTAAGGTCACTATCATCAGCTTGAACTCGGTTTGTACCTGTGGAGGATGTTTTGGCAAGGGTCGTTATCGAATCGAGGTGTGCATATATTGTCTCAAGTTGGTCGTAATCATGTTGGTTTGGATGCTGGTTTGTCCCTGGGTTGCTCGTGTAGTCCATACAGGTGCCGAGATTGGCGTTGTAGAAGTCTATATCTTGATGGTCAAGACCAAAAATATGGCCGACCTCCTGGCACATGACAAACTGGCGCCACGCGGGGGTGTTGTAGGTCACGGTGTTAAAGTAGGTGTCGTTCATTTTAACCGTGCCTTGGGTGATGTGCCCACCGGAGATCCAGATAGAGGCAATGCCGAGCCACCCGTTGTTGCCATAGCTTTTGCTACAAATTTCTGCACGCCCGGCAGTCGGTCTGCAGTTTCTGCTGCCATTGCCCGCGACAATAGTTGTGTCAAGAATATTTGAGACACTCCAGTCAGTGGATGCTACTGCCAGATAACTGTCCCACTTGCTGGTTACGTTGTCGCCCAACTTAAGAGTAAAAGGGTTTGCGGTGCGCGCCCAGTGATATCCACCCCATGAGTGGTTGGCGCTTGCAAAAGATACGACACCAAAGAGCCCCAAAACAGCGGCCAATACAAGTAGTACACTAAAACGTAAAGGGGTAGTCATAACTCTATCATGGGCCTGTTCTGACCACTGTCAAGCTCGGTATTGCACATATCTTCAAGGTCGAACCTTGAAGTAAGCCCTAGGTTGCAGAAAGGTGGGTGTTGTGCAGAATGTCCTTGATAAGCGAAATAGTCTCCTCAGGACCAAAAACCTCATGGGTGCGCACCCCTGTCTCGATAACAACCGCATCATTGCCGCCCTCGGCTAAGGCGTCACCCACGTATAACATTTCTGAAACTGAAATGTCGGTAAGCTCTACGAGATGACGGATGCCGTAGGCCTTATTAACCCCCTTGGGGGTGATGTCTATTGAAGTGGTGGCGTTTAGCCCGATAGAGAAGTCAGGAAGTCGCCGCAAAAGACTCGCATACAGTGGTTTGCGCTTTTCTCGTGTAGGGTCCCATTTCTTCTTTTCTTCAACGGGCGCTTTTTGACCAAGGGCAGAAAAGGTGATTTGTGCTCCACGGTCTTCGATCTGCTCGCCCCACTCCTTTTTCCGCTCAGGGATATTAGAAAGCCCCGTCTCCTCAAGCGCTTCTTTGAGCGCTTGCATAATG
Source organism: Parcubacteria group bacterium Gr01-1014_56 (assembly GCA_007375995.1). Classification (GTDB taxonomy): domain Bacteria; phylum Patescibacteriota; class Minisyncoccia; order Phycocordibacterales; family SBAW01; genus GWA1-54-10. The sequence goes on along the minus strand of VMFK01000025.1, from coordinate 1,855 downwards.
CGGCCCCGCTCAAATGTATTAAACGACCGGTCATACTGCGCTTGCCACGTGCTTCCCTTGTGCACAAAACACCTTGCCGCGTTGGTGGGGAAGAGGTAGAGCCGCTCAAGGTGTGCGTGTTCGGGGAGCGCGGGCAGAAGCTGTGTTTCAAATTGATTAAACCCCGCTCCCGACATAATCGCGACCGGCATATGATTCAGAAGTTCAGCCAAAAGCTCGCCTACCGAGGCTAAGACAGGTTGTTTGCTCTCTGCCAAAGTGCCGTCGAGGTCAAATGCGACAAGTTTTGGTTTAAAGTTCACAGTTAATCTAAATTTTCTGGTAAGAGTATTTTCAGTAATTTTTTCAGCGATATCTTTGCCACCCCAAGCACCGTGTCGGCACCGCCATAATAGATAAGCAATGTATCGCCGCGCAAAACAACACCGCAAGAGAACACCGCATTGCGCACCAACCCCACGCGCTCATACTCCTCTGTGGGCTCAAAAATAGTATCGACACTCCTAGAGAGCACGATCGAGGGGTTCTTGAGATCAAGGAGCACCGCACCTAGGCGATACGTTGCGGTCTTGGAGACCCCGTGATATATAAGGAGCCAACCCTTTTTGGTTTTGATAGGTGGTCCCGCAATACCGATCTTCTGGCTGTCCCACATACCTGGCCGCGGGCCCATGATCTCGATACAGCGGGTGAGTCGGCTCTTTCTAAAATCAAGCGTATCAAGAAAGTCTGCGCACAACTGCGGGTCGATCCGGTGCAGCAGCATGTATTGGCCGCCTACTTTCTCCGACAAGAGGCAGGTGTCTTTGTCATTAACACCGTCTGGTGTTGTTAGTACAGGCTTTGCCCACCTCTCCCAGCGCTTGTTTAAGAAATCCTTCTCTGAGATCGAGGTGAGTGCCACGCGAGTCGAGTCAACGCCGTTGTAGGCGGTGTAGGCCATATATATAGTGTCCCCAATTTTAGTTATGCGAGGGTCTTCACAGCCAGAGTTGCCATGTGCATCGCCCTTTTTCATCTCAAAGTCCTCTCGGGGCACGTATGCGGGCATATCGCCCCGCGCAGTTATTTTGATACCGTTTTTGCTCGCGGCGTAGCCTATAACAGAGGTGTTATCGTCTCCCATTGCGCGATACAAAATATGCACAGTGCCGCCTAAGTCTATCGCTGCGGCGTTAAAGGTCGCGTTTTTTTCCCAAGGGTGGGTCGGGACAGGGGAGAGGATCGGGTTTTCTTTTGCGCGTATTGCAAGCTCAACTCTGCGCTCGGGGACCATCGCCGAGAGCAGGTCGGGCAAGTTGATTGATGCCTTTGCACACACCGTGTCTGCACCCCCGTAGTAGATATCGACCCTCCCATTTTTATCGAGGAGTGCACCTGAGGGGAATACGATATTAGGCACGAGTCCGTAACATTCATACAATTCCTGGGGCACCATAATAGGCCCTTTGGTGCGGCCAACAATTTGACGCGGGTCTTTAAGGTCAAGCAAGAGTGCTTCAATGCCGAACACGCGCTCGCCGCCGCCGAAATAATTTTGGATGTAGGAATAAAACAGAAGCCACCCATCTTTGGTCTTAAGCGGCGCGGCACCCACCTCGACGTGGTCGTGCTCGAACCGGAGTGGGTTAATAGTGTTTTCTCCGAGTTCTGCGTGCCACTTTTCCCAAAAGCTGAGGTCCCAGAGCTCTTCGATCTTGTCGCACTGCGCGATAGCGATCTTTGCAGGCGGCTCATCAGTGTGGGCAGTCAAGATAACCGTGATCTTGCCCCCAACACGCTCGGGGAAGAGCGTCATAGCTTTGGCATTGAAGGGTGTGATGAGATGTTTTTCCTCAATAGTCTCGAGGTCTTT
>VMFK01000024.1 GCA_007375995.1 Parcubacteria group bacterium Gr01-1014_56 | reverse complement strand
GATCTCGCCATCTTCTGCTGCGAGATAGAAAACAAAATCCCAAAACCCATTCTTTTCGCGATGCATTATTGCACCGCAAAGTGGAACAACATCTTCAGTGGCGAGCACATGCTTCTGGCTGTCCGGGATCCGCTTCAACAGCGGAAGAATAAATTGGGTGCGAAACTCAACAAGTGTTGTCATCTCATCCTCCTTTTGGATGTACTGGGGTCTGCATATGCAGGTAGCCCTCTAGTCCCTAGACTAATACAAAGCAATATATAAGTCAACGCGTCAATAAGCGCGGGTAATGTGCACAGACATATGGCGGTTTGCGGATCGAACACTTCGGAAGAGTGCTTAGACGCTCTACAGGTACATCTCTCCGCTATCAACAGATTGATTAGATTACGCTCGCCCGTTATGAAGCGTTGTTTGAGATTATTTTGTCTCCTAACAACTCGAGAAAATAGTCACGGCGGGGTTCAAAGCCGACGGCATGGTAGTGCTTAAAGGGGTGGCACTCTGGCGTGTACTCGAAGTGTGCGCGCACTTCACCGTCTGTAAAAATCCGAATATGATACTGCGTAGCAAAATCAGCAGCATGGCGTAAACTCACAACCTCGCCGTCGTCCTCCCACGCCACGAAGTGGTTACCGTAACCTCGATCGACCAAATATGCGGAAATACTTTCAAATGTCTCTTGCGGTGCGAGATGTCCCAGTAAAAATTTTTGCCTGCTGCCCCAACGCGTAGCCTTTGCCTTCGCACTCACGACACCTAGACGCAGTGCGGTATCCCGAAAAAACGGGTGAAAGGGTGTGTACACACGCCAAAAAATATATTTCAGCTTATGGAAAAAAGGCTGCGGGAAGACCATACGCGAGTATGGGATAGCATTCTTCAGAGTCTTATATGGGTCTGGGTTGAGACGCATAAACAACAGTATACCAAGGAGAATACGGCGTGCTACTTCCTGCTCATACACGCGAGACACTCGCTCTGGTTTTTGCGAGTCTTGAGATATTTGTTGCCACAAAGACACACCACAATGTTGCTTAGTGTTGGGCGCTCGATCCATTTACCGTTTTTTTGAAACGTTTTTGATACAACCGTGGTATGTGTTTTAGATTTATGTTCCATGTTATTCAACAAACGTGAGTGCCTTGCCCTTCTTCTTGCCGCGACCAGTGCGGCCGATGCGGTGTACGTAGTCGTCGTAACTTTGTGGGAGATCAAAATTGATCACGTGAGAGACATCTGCAATGTCGAGTCCGCGCGCAGCAACATCAGTCGCGACAAGTATTTGTACCTTGTTATCTTTAAACGCATTAAGTGCACGCTGACGCTGCGAGTGGTTTTTGTTGCCGTGGATCGACTCTGCCTTAAAGCCGCGGTCCGCGAGCGTTTTAGCCAAGCGTTCCACCCCGTGTTTGGTGCGGCCAAACACGAGCACTTTATTAAACTCCTTCTGCGCAAGTAGGTCGTGGAGGATGTCGAGCTTGGCGCCGCCCTTAACGCGTACAACATCTTGGTCAACGTTTTTTGCGGTGTCACCTGTCTTAACCGAGATCCTCACTGGCTCGTGTAAGAACTCTGAGATAAGCCCTTCGATCTCGCGGGAGAGTGTCGCAGAGAAAAAGAGTGTGTGGCGAGGTTTAGGCATCCCTTGCATAACAAAACGCATGTCATTTATAAAGCCCATGTCGAGCATGCGGTCCGCTTCGTCTAGCACGATCGTTCCGTAATCCGAGAGTCTGATCTTGCCGCGCTCGATTAGGTCTTTAAGGCGCCCTGGTGTGCCGATAACAAACTGGTTTCGATATTTAAGCGCCTGGAGTTGCGGGCCGATTGAGGCACCCCCTACGCACACGACCGAAAAGATTTTCATCCCCTTAGTAAAACCTTTGAGTTCAGCGTCGATTTGTATTGCGAGCTCGCGAGTAGGCACGACAATAAGTACCTGCGCTTTAGTGTCATGACGTACTTTGTCTATGAGCGGGATAAGAAATGCCGCGGTCTTGCCCGTGCCGGTGTTAGCAATACCCACCACGTCTTGCCCTTTAAGCACATGCGGGATAGCGCGGTCCTGGATAGGAGTCGGGGTTGTGTAGCCCTTTGCAACAACAGCATGCTTGAGTTCTTGGTCTATCACAAAGTCGGTGAACTGGTGCTCAGGCACAAAATGCTCCACCTCTTCGGTGATGATAGCTTTGTTTATAAATTTGGACGGGTCGATATACTCGCCTCCGCCACCGCGGTTCTTTTTCTGCTGGAAGTGCGGTTTATAAGCCGGACGACCATGCGAAAAGCGCGGTCCTTTATTGTTGAAACGTTTCTGATACATATACAGGTTAAGTAGGAGTGGTCCCCTCTTTTAACCAATAAATGCAAGGAGATTGCAGCTACGTTTGCATTATATACCTAAGCGCCTTATTTGTCAACATGTCACGACGCCGAGGCGGATTAGGCCCTAAAATTGCACACAATACCCCTAGGCGCCAAGATAATCGTCTTTTCCAATCGTTACTCCCGCGTGGCGCAAAATATCGTACGCGGTTGCGACATGAAAAAAGAAGTTCGGTAGTGCAAGGGCTGTCGCGTATTGCTCCTTCGTGACGCGTTGCTTTGGCGACAGTAGAAATGTCCCTACTTTTTTGCCACGCCCTTGTTCAAGCTCATTTGGTTTTATTGTTTTAAGAAACGCGATAGTGCGGGAAAGGCTCTTCTGTAATTCCTTCACCGTCGCCTCGTCGTACGCAAACTCGGGGCTAGGGCGCCCTGAGAGTTTGGTTGCGGCCTCAAGTGCTGTGAAATATGCGTACTGCACTTGCCCCGTGAGGTTGTACATGTCAGGCGCAAGCCGCATGCTAAGAAGTTTTTTATCGCCCCACTTCCTCTTCGCCGCGTGGCGCGCTCCCTTCTTTAGAATAGCGCTTAAGTTAGTAAGATATCTGGCGAACACCGGGATGGTTATGGCATATAGTGTCATGCCGTTATTCTATACCATTAGGAACCTATTAGACGAATAACCTCTGCATCTTCAACCTGTGCAAATTGCTCATAGTGCGACCCCACCGCGCCTAAAAAATCTTCGGGCGGTTCAAGCGTGATAACTTCATCAGCTTCCCATTTTATTTTTTGTACCATATTCAATGGCGCGACTGGCACAGCAACAATTATTTGTTTTGGATGTTGCGCCCGCGCTATCGCGATCGCGAGGCGCACAGTGAGGCCGGTTGCAATACCGTCATCAACGATGACCACTATTTTCCCGCTGATTGGTAGTGCTTTTTTTCCTCCGCGATACAGCATGCTGCGCCGCGCGGCCTCTTGCCGTTGACGCTCAACTTCCCCCATGAGCCAGATTTGATCAACTGCTTTTTCCTCTGCCTCGTTTAATAACGCTACTCCACTCTCGTCGACCGCCCCGATCGCGTATTCAGGATTGGTGGGGTGGCCGATTTTGCGGGCCACAACGATATCAAGCGGGAGGCCCAATATATGTGCAACTTCATATCCGACGACTACTCCCCCGCGCGGGAGTGCCAAAACAACCGCATCCTCCCCGCAGTAGTGTTCAAGTGCCGCAGCGAGCCTCTTTCCCGCATCTTTTCTGTCATAAAACATGATATTTCGTGTGTTTACTTGAATTCAAATAGTTTGTCGCGGAAGTTTTTGATCCTATCTTTTTCGTCTATTTCAATCTTTTCTTTTTTATAGAGCTTCATTCGCTCTTTTCTATACTTTGGGCTTATCCATATATGTCCGTCGGCATACACTATTCTATGGAACGGAATGCCCTTCTCCCCCTCGTCCCACGCACGGCTTAAAATACTGGTGATGCTCTGCGCCGCCATCCCTCCGCCACCTGCCGCTCTAGAGATATGACCGTAGGTGCTCACACGGCCCTTGGGGATCGAAAGCGCGAGCGCGACTACCCGTTTACTAAAAGCTCCTGGGGCGTTGTACTCTAGCCCGTCGCCCTTTCGTTTCTTCATAAAATATATCTTATCCTGCAGCAGACTCCCCCGCTACATACCCAGAGGACCAGCAAAGTTGGAGCGAGAATCCTCCTGAGGGCCGGTTGATATGGAGCAAATCTCCCGTGAGATACAAGTTAGAAACTTTTTTTGATCGCATAGTTTTCATATTTATCTCCTCAAGCGGGACGCCTCCGTCTGCAACTACCGCACGGTCAAACCCCATAAGACCAGTAATCGTAAGCGGGAGTGCTTTAAGCGTGTGTACGATCTGTTTTCTTTCTTCTTTTGTTATTGAGTGAACCTTTTTTTGCATATCAACTAGGGGTGCCAGAAGCAGCATTATTCCTTTTGTCGTCCCGTTAGGAACAATTTCTTTCAGTACATTCTTGAGCGCTTTGTTTTTATTTTTATCAAACACACTAATTATATTGCGTTCAAGCGCTCCCAGGTCTGTATGTGGATATGCGTCGATAGTTGCGGTTACAGCACCGTCGTACAAAAGGTCCGAGACTAAATGTGCACTGTTTAATATAAGCGGGCCAGAGAGACCAAAATGAGTGAAGAGTACTTTTCCTGTTTTAGAAAAGCGCTTTTTACCATCGGCAAAAAAAGTGATCTTCATAAATGAAAGCGAGACTCCAGCGAGAGTTTTGCTCCAACTCTCCTCTGTGGAGAGCGGCACTATTGTTGGGGTCGGATCTACAACGCTGTGTCCAAGATCTTTGAGCCACGTATAGCCGTCTCCTGTTGAGCCCGTTTCCGGGTGAGAGACACCTCCTGTAGCAAAAATATATTTTTTTGCTCGGTACTCAACTTTCCCCGAATATACTGCCATGATACCTTCCGCTCCACTCGTGATGCGCGTTACCGGAGAGCTGGTTTTTACTTCCACCTTCCCCTTTGTTATATACGCTTCCAAAACTTTAAGCACGTCTTTTGCTTTTTCAGTTTGTGGGAAGGCGCGCTTACGTGCCTGCACTACCAATGGCAACCCCCGCGTCTCAAAAAAGGTAAAGCTGTCTTTGACTCCAAATTGCGAAAAAGTTGAGTAGAGAAATTGCTCAGAGACGCCATACGCTTTTAAAAATACTCTTGGGTCGAGCTCTGCGTTGGTGATGTTACAGCGGCCGCCACCAGAGATCTTTAATTTTTCTCCAAGTGTTTTGTTCTTCTCAAGGAGAAGCACGCGTGCTCCTCGCTGTGCTGCTCGACCAGCCGCCATAAGCCCTGAGGCGCCGCCACCAACCACAATCACGTCATACGTCATGTTATTTTTCGAGATCGAGCGTCTCATCAATACGAATTTTTGCAACAAAATCCGGCACGTGGCTCACTACTATCATAGCGCCACTGTAGGCTGATAGCGCCTGCGCAATAACCGGCAAGTGGCGAAAGTTTATATGGTTAGTGGGCTCGTCAAGGATAAGAAGCCCCGGTTGCAGTAACACAAGGCGGGCAAAGGCAACAAGCCCTTTTTGCCCCTCCGAGAGCGTGCCTATTTTTGAGTTGATTAGTTCTCCTGTGATCAAAAAACCTGCGGCAACAGAGCGGATATGCTCCTCTGTGGGGCGCAGAGACGCTCCCGCAAGCTCTTGGTAAACCGTTTTTTCAAAATCAAGGTTAGAAAAATCTTGACGGTAGTAACCGACGCGCACTCCCTTGGCCGTAACGCTCCCCGAGGCTAGACCAGAAGCGATCGACTCTAAGAGCGTACTCTTCCCTATGCCATTGGGACCCCTGAGAAGCAGGTGGTGATTTTTGCGGAGCGAAATCTCTGCTTTGTGCTCAACTGGCTTATGTTTTTTGATCGTGAGGTAAGAGCTTATTTTGAGCACCTCTCCCGTGAGATCTTTTTGTGCAGGAATACTAAAAGCACGGATCGTTTTGTCCTCTTTGCGGACATCGACCTTTGCTTCCTCAAGCTCCTCAGCTTTCTCGCGCATGCGCTTAGCTACCATGCGCATTTGGCCGCCCTTGTTAGCAAAAAAGTTCGCTTTGTCTTTATTTTCTTGTATCTCCTTGGCGAGTAGTGCATTTTTGCGGTTCTCTTTTTCTATACGCAGGGAGATGTCTGCCATCACGTCAAAATAATTGCCTACATACTGCTCGACCGTACGCGTGTGTGCATCTAAATACAGCACACCGTCGCTAAACGCATTGAGAAAATCTGCGTCATGTGAAATAACGATGCAGGTTTTTTTATACCCGACAAGAAACTGGGTTAGGTGTGCGATCCCCTCCTTGTCGAGATTATTAGTCGGCTCATCCAAGAGTAGGAGGTCTGGGTCTTGGATAAGAGCAGAAGCTAAGAGCAGCCTGGCCTGCTGCCCGCCAGAGAAGGCGCTTACCTTTTTATCGAGTGGTGCCTTGAGATTAACCACTTCGAGTACTGCTTCGATGCGAGGATCGATATCATATATTTTTTCTGTAAACAGATTTTGAAAAAACTCCCGCACGGTACATGTGAGTTGGTCACGAGGTATCACCTGAAGAGCGGAACCGATAGTGAGGTTTGATGCGATATTAATAGTGCCCGACTCAGGCGTGTGCGCCCCGGTTATTAGGCCAAAGATAGTGCTTTTGCCAGCCCCGTTTTGTCCCATCACAGTTACTTTGGTGCCACGGCGCACTGAAAAACCCACCTCACTTAAAATGGGCTTCTTAACACCAAAATCAAAAGACACCTTTTGAAATCTAACTAGTACCTCTCCCCGTGGTTTTTCCATAGAATGTGTAAAACGTAAATAAAAAACCACCGCGCGACTCGCGGTAGTTTTTTATTTCGACGCTATTACGCGCGTGATACGTTGACTGCGCTTGGCCCCTTGTCGCCCTGTGCGACTTCGAAGGTAAGCGTGTCGCCGACTTTGAGCTCATCAAAGGTTATCCCTTGGAGCTCTTTTGAGTGAAAGAATAGATCCTTTGCCTCGCCTTCGCGCGCAATGAATCCAAACCCTCTGTCGGTTAGCGTCTTTATTGTTCCTGTCATGTTTTTTTGTATGTCTTCTTGAGAAACCCGACCCCGTTTCTTAGTGTCTATTAGACAAGGTAGATAGTACCACACAATGCCCCAGCGCGCCATACAAGTGGGTTACTCTGTTGAAACGAGCTCGTTATTAGAGAACTTAAGGTACAGGGACACGCCAACTGAGGGCTCTGTGGACATAGGCTCGCCAGGGTTCCGCTCAGCATAATTAACAACCACCTGTCCCTCCCTGATCTCAGTTGTCTGCGGAGAAATGCGGTCACCTAAAAATATCGCATTGCTGCCATAGTAGCCGCCCTCTGCTGTTTGGATCGCTGCGACAACATAATAAAACGTGCCGCTCCCACCGCTTGTTTGAGTTAAAAGAAACGCCAAGTCTGGTATGCCGTCTCCATTTAAATCTCCTTTAGCTTCGTTGCCAAAATAATCCGTAACAACTTTTGTTGCCGAACCAGGTGTGGCCTCGCTCTCGGAGCGCCCGTTTGTTAGCTGCACAACCTCCCCCTCGATTCTGTAGGTCGTGTTTTTGTAATCAACTACTGGGCCCTGCTTTTGCTGATAGATATATGCGTTAAACGCAAAGAACCCGCCTACCAGTATGACGATAACTACTGCAGTGGTGATAAGAATTTTTTGCATATTAGTGCATCAGGGTTGAGACGTATCCTTGCGAAAGAAAAGCTGCGGCGACGCCAACGATCACGGCCCCTGCAAAGAACGCAAAACTCTTGAGTGTACGTACGGCGGAGAGTTGTTTTACCGCTAAGCCCCCAAGCGGAGCTAGCACAATGTAAGGCGCTGCTGTCGTCGCAAAACCAAATTGAGCCATCTGCGCTCCGTAGCCAGTAAGCTTAATCAATTGCTCTGCAAGTGTTGAGCCGTAGGCGAGCACCTCCCCTACTCCAATAAACAACATCAAGCCAGCGACAAAACCAAAAAGTATGTTTACGCTAATGCTAAATAGATTGACCCCGTCGTCTCCCCCAAACCCTCCCACCATCATCATCGGATCCATATAGTCAGTATAATGTTAACCTCCATTAAAGTCATTCGATAAACCGGACTCTTTAACGATCTTCACTAGGCGGCCATGTAACATACCATTAGAAATTAGAGCACCTTTTATTTCTCTATCATAACGTTGTTCGTTCCCATTAATGTCAGTAACCGTGCCACCGGCTTCCTCAACAACAATCTTAATCGCAGCGATATCATGAGCATTGCTACCAGTAAATATACCGCCATCAAAACCACCGAGAGCCACGAGGGAACCAGCTTCACAGATAGAATAAACTTCTGGCGTTCTGGCACCGAGGGTATGGAGATTTTCAACCCCTCTTGCATCGCTCCAACCAGCATTTATAACTGCTCTATCAAGGGTATCCTTTTCACTGACTTTTATCTTTGAATTAGTTTCAACTAAATAGGCACCCCTGCCTTGTTCAGCCACTAAGGTTCTTTTAACGAGAGGGTTCGATAAAACTCCTGCAACACTGACACCGTCAACTACGACAGCGGCAGAAAAACAAAACATGGGTGCCCCGATAGCAAACATGTGTGTACCATCAACCGGGTCAACAACAAATAGCTTGTTTGACTTTGTTATGTCGGTAGATTGTTCCTCGCCAAGTACTTCGTAATCCGGGTAACTCTTTTTTACCCTATCGATAACCATCTGGTTGATCTCTGTATCTGCTTTTGTCACGGGAGACATATCGGCCTTCTTCTCAGCTGGTACTCCAAGTGGAGAAAAGTATTTTAGCATTATTGTGGAAGCCTCTTCAGAAAGAGCAACTAGGAAGTGAGCAAGTGGACTTAATATTTCCATAAGAGATTTAAGTATATCAAAACTGAAAAAACTATTTTATGCTCTCCAAATTTTTATCACACACATTGGAAGTGGGCATAAGTATAAGGTTTTGTGTACTTGGTCATAATACACCCCAACCCAAAAGTCGTACCACAAAAAATCAAACCGAATTCGTAGATTTTTTTTCATAACCTTTTCCTATATAATCGCAAACAATTTCATTATCATGAAATGCTAGCTGCATGAAGGTCACCTGATTTTTTGGGAAATACCGAATTTCTTGTCCTTCGTGGAGTGGGGTTTGTTTTGAGTCTATATCGAGAACTGCATGAAAAACATACTCAACATTCTCTGCCCAATTATAAGTTCGGATAAGTTTAAAATTATCCAACTCGACTTCTATTTCTTCTTGCATCTCACGTTTTATAGCCTCTTCAGGCGTCTCACCGGCTTCCATTTGACCCCCAAGCATCACCCATTGGTTAGGGTGTTGAATACTCGGTTTGTCATCACGAAGTTGGAGCAAAATCTCTCCTTTTGCATTTTCAAGTAGTATACAAACACTCTGTGGCTTCGACTTCAACTCTAGAGTGCATTCCTCGAAGAGTTTTTTGAGTCTCCCGTATTCTTTTTCTGCCTTCTCGAGAAGTGCCAACAGGTCCCCTGCGGAGGTGTCTTTGACCCCTTCTCTGAGTGCTTCTCTTGCCTTGCCTTTTGCTTTACTTTCAAGTTTACCTCTCAGGTCAGTTAACTCTTTTAGCTTTTCATCTAGTAACTTTTTTAAATTGAAACAGCTGGAATCATCTTTTTTCTCCTCTTTTACTTTTTTATTTTTGAGTGATTGCACAACTAAGTAGCCAAAAGGAAGTATCGCTAAAGCGGCGAGCGCCACCAAAAGTATAAGATTAGTTGGAATGACTGCTGGTGGCGGATTTGTAGAAGTTGAAGTAACAGTTGGTGCTGGGTTTGTAGAGGCCGGAATGGCAGCTGGAGTAGGAGAGGTGGGCGTAGAAGTATTTGGTAGAGAGGTTTGAGATGAAGTCGCGCGTGAGGCGGGAATTGTTGGCGCTGCTGCTGAGGTTGTGGTGGCCTCTTGAGGCATTAGGGCAGACGGTTCAACTGTTGGGTCAGCACTTCCTGTTTGTGCGATCGCAGTAAAAGGCAACGATATTACCAAAAGTAACGGCAGAAATAATGTATATAAACTGTTACTAAACATTCTCATGCTTGATATGATGCGGCGCTGGTGGGATAACAAAAATCGCAATGATATAGGCAACAACCCCGGGTAAGATGCCAGTAAAAATAACTACCAAAAGCCAGATAAGCCGTATCAGCACTGAGTCGATACCAAAGTACTCTCCAAGCCCGCCACAAATACCTGCAAATATTTTGTCTTTCTCGCTCCTAAAAAGTCGTTTTGTTTCCATGTTACTGAATCAGATGACTCAAGGCTACCCCAAGATAGTACGGCCACAAAACAACTGCGAATACTCCCTGCCAAAAAGCGAGGTGCAAGAAACCAATAGTAAACATCCACGCGGCAAACCACAAACCGCCCGACAATGTGTGGTGTTCTATTTTAATCTTTTCCATATACCGCTATCATACCGCAAATCGGCTGGCCACTGGCCACACCGCTCGAACCTTTCGTGCCGGCCGCGCACGATCACCCATCAAGAATCTCATGAAAGCGCTAAAAGAGGAACCGCGACGAGACGTCATCCTTGAGAACTTACAGAAGCTCAGAGAGCACCTTAAACAGATCCCGCAACAAAGATCATCTCAGGACTCGTTGCGGTAGCGGGGCTACTGTCCCAGTCACCATAGACCTCCTTCACAACAAAGCCCGCATCTGCAAGCGTTTGGCTTATCTCCTCCTGGGTGCGGAATATCAGTTCGTTCCTTGAGACCACTTCTGCGCCAGAATTCGCAAAGAGATAATGGATCTCGTAGCGCACTTTGTTTCCCTTTTTCTCCAAGATCTCACCCCACCATTCTATGTCCCCTGCTACCGGGTCATGAAGCTTCTTGCGCGCGGTGGATGTCGGCCAGCCATCGAGCAACACTGAGGGCTCGACACCGATCATATGGTGGCCTTGTTTCGCTAACTCGCAGGTCAGAAGTCCGGAGCCACAGCCCAGATCGATAATTGTTGAAGCAGAGAGTCTTTTGGCGAGCGTGAGATAGAAGGCTTGGTAGCTTTCGATCGGATTTACCGTGTCGTAGATAGCGACTAGGCGAGGATCGGAAAATTCACTGTAGTCGGGTTTGTAGTCCATCCGCTCAATTATATAGCGACTTTTGGTTCGAGATGCGTCAAGACGTGAAAACTTTCCAAATTGGAATACTCAGCTGCCAGACTTGGATTCGAACCAAGATACCCTGCTCCAGAGGCAGGAGTCCTACCATTAGACGATCTGGCAATATCAGAACTCTACAGCAAAATTTGGACCTTTTCTAGCTCTTAGAAACAGTTGCGATGAGTGCCTGGTGATCACTCAAACCCGATTCCATTGTAAGGTTAGTTACGCTGTAACCCGGGGTCGAGAAGATGTAGTCCACCATTTGCCCTGGCACACCCATCGCACGGGCATTAGCGGCGAGCGTCTCGGCGCTCGCGCGATGGAAACTGACATCTAGGCTCATCGTATATGAGGGCGGCACGTTGTCTTTGTACTCTGCAATTAGCTCTGCGGCTATTTCTCCCCCGCGTGCCGCATTAAAATCACCACAGAATACAATTTCTCCCTGAGATTTTAAAATCTTAAGTAGAGATTTAACGCTCTTTCTCTGAACATCGTCGGGCAAACCTTTAGGTGTAACAGGAAAGTGTGTGGTGGCGAATTTGTACACAGCGTCTCCTGTATCAACTTCGGCAATGAGCAACATATGGTTATTTGTTGCGGCTATGTTGTCCCCATCAAAAGTATGTAAGACCCCTTTCTCGCCATGATAATAGTGCGTCTCTATATTTTTGAGTGGAAAACGCGAAAATATTGCTACCCCCTGCAGACCCGGTTTTTCCCCCTTATGCTCCATATAACACATAGGCTCAAAAACATGATGCTCCCCAACTACCGCCGCAATGGCGGGGATGTCATGCTCCATAAGCTCCATGAGACACACAACGCCAGGCTTAACCCGAGCTAAAAATGGCAGTATGAGATCAACATGCCTTGAGCGCTCAATGTTGAGCGAAACAAGTTTGATCATTTTTTTTCACCCGCAGCGCGCACAAACGCAACAAATAATGGGTGCGGAGAGAGCGGCCGGGAAAGAAACTCTGGATGGAATTGCGTGCCGAGGAAAAACGGATGCACAGACTTCGGCAACTCTGCTATCTCCATAAGCGTTTTGTCGGGCGACATACCAGAGAACACAAGCCCTGCTTTGGTGAGCGTCTCTACATATTTTTGGTTGACCTCATAGCGGTGGCGGTGACGCTCGCGTATCTCCCCTACCCCATACGCTTCACGGGCTATGGTGCCTTCTTCGAGCGTGCATGGGTAGCCGCCAAGCCGCATAGTGCCGCCTAATTTACTTGCCGCAACGTTTTCCTTTTGCCCTTCCATAACCGCAATAACCGGGTGCTCGGCATTTGGTTTAATTTCTGTTGTGTGTGCACCAGCTAGATTCGCCATATTGCGTGCGTACTCTATAACCGCCAATTGCATGCCATAACAAAGGCCAAAGTACGGGATTTTATTTTTACGTACGTATTCTACAACTTTGATCTTGCCTTCCACCCCTGTTTCGCCAAAACCACCCGGTATCAATACACCGTTGTACTTGTCTAGCTCGCTGAGTGGTGTTTCGCCATTTTCAAATTTTTGTGACCCCAGATACGTGAGCTTGAGTTTAAGCCCCTGACTGTATGCGGCGGTCTTGAGCGCCTCGAGCACCGAGATATATACATCAGCGAGTACAAAATCAACCAAGCAGTGGAAGATGGCGCGACGGTGCCTATTTATTACGAAGGGCGGCTTGTGCCTTTGCATTTGGCGAATCAGTTTATTGACGAGGAATTTGAGGA
>VMFK01000023.1 GCA_007375995.1 Parcubacteria group bacterium Gr01-1014_56 | reverse complement strand
GGTACATGTGTGAGAAATGGATTTGGCCTCTCGACAACATTGTTCTTTGCTACCTCCTCAGGGTTAAAAAAGTACGCGTCCATCCCCGCGATAATGATCTTTGGAGGATGTACTGCTGTCGCTTCAATAAAATGTCTAAAGTTGCTTAACACGCCCCCCGTACCGGTGTCATTGTAAAAAATAGCGGGGTCTTTAAAAAATTCCGCGCGGAAGCCTCCTACACGCGAGGTACCAAGCGCAATAACTTCAGGCTGGCGTAGAATTGTTTCCTGCAGTTGGTAATCGCTGCGAATATTGTTGTATGCAGCTCCTACGATGATTCTGCTTGATCCACGTGCAAGCTCTCCCAACATTTGCGGTGGATAAAACTCACCCGCATAAAACAGGATGACTGTTGCCGGTGTAAAAAACACGATCAGTGGGAGTAAAAACAGAGCAAGATGTTTTAAAAAGTGTGACATATCAAAATTGGAAGTATATAAACGCCGTTGGCGCAAAATAACCGACGAGGAGCATCCACATAAGAAGAGCGTAATAACCTGTCCATCGTACCGCACGGTATTTCCATATCTTCGGTAGCCATCCTGATTGTTCTATATATTCAACAAAAAATAGAAACACTGTGGAAATAAATATCAATACCAGGGCCTTTCTGCCTATGCCCAGCATATAAAAAGAGCAGTAGTCGCTACATCGCAAAAAATGGAACGCGTCGCTTCCCCACTGTGTGCCGAGACGATAGATAATAGTAAGAGCCTCCGATAGGTTCGCGGCGCGGAAAAATATCCATGCGAATGTGGCCAGTATGAACGTCGTACCAATTTGAAGAAAAGCGCGCGACGCTCCTAGAAGCCCAATCTTGTGTGCAAATGAGTCGCGCCGTTCTTTTGTCCACAACCCAATCGAGATATAGAGCCCGAAGATAAGCCCCATAAGGACATAATTCCATCCGGCACCATGCCATACACCAGTCAAAACAAAGGTGACGATAATCGCAGCATAGAGCCAACCCAGATGCGTACTATACTTCCATGCAAGTGGGAGATAGACGTAGTCTCGAAACCAAGAGGAGAGTGAGATATGCCAACGCCGCCAGAACTCTGCAACTGAGCGCGAGAAATAGGGCTGCTTAAAATTTTGTACCAGTTCGACGCCAAACATCCGCGCGGAGCCAACTGCGATATCAGAATATCCTGAAAAGTCTGCGTAGAGCTGTATTGAAAAAGCAAAAACAGCTATGAGTAACATCGAGGCATCCGCTGTCCCAGAGCGGGCGTACACGAAGTTAACAAGAATCGCGAGATTATTCGCGATCACTATCTTTTTAAAGAACCCCCACGCCATTAGGCGCAAGCCCGATATGACTTGAGTATAATTAAATTGTTGTATTGCCTTAAGCTGCGGGATAAGTTGTGCGGGCCGCTCGATAGGACCAGCCACTAGCTGCGGGAAAAACATGACATAGAGTGCGTAGGTGAGATAGTTTCGCTCAGCCTTGTAGCGGCCTTTGTAGACCTCAATGATGTAGGCCAAACTCTGAAAGATATGAAACGAGAGGCCGAGCGGGAGTATGAGCGACAACGCGCCGAGCGAGTAGTTCCAATGGAGGACCTGCGCTAAAGCTGCAATATTGTCGTTGAAAAAATTAAAATACTTAAATACAAACAACATGCCCACATTAGAGAGGATGCTTACATAGAGATATACTTTTTTATATGCCCCTCCCCGTTCGAGCCCAAATGCCAAAAAATAATCGACAGTGATAAGGAAAAATAAAATAAGTATGTAATATGGCACGAACGCCATATAGAAGTAACAACTCGCCAAAAGCAGGAGGACCGGCCGCATCTTCCCTGGCAGCGCCCAATATAAAAAGAACACCAACGGGAAAAATACGAGGAATGATAGCGAGTTAAAAAGCATGTGCGAGGATTATAGCGCAGTGACCTCCCCTGTCGAGACAAGAACAGAACTCCCACTCTTTACCTCGCCGCGACATACAGCAAGGACAATCTGTGCCACATCAAGCGGTGTCATCAATTTTTTATTTGGCGTTTTTGCCTCTGCGAATTCAAAATATTTCTCTGGCAAATCTGAGGTAAGAGCGGTTTTGAGGAGGTCAGGAGCCACGGCATACACACTAATGCCTTCAGCCTTAAGTTCTTTGTGTAATTCCCTAAGAAGTCCGCGTAATGCAAATTTTGCAGTGCTATAAGTACCCATACGAGCTCCGCTACCTGCCTCAACGGTCGAAGAAGTGATACCGATAAGCATCCCCTCATGTTGTTTTTTCATCGAAGGCAGGGCGGAAGAAAAAAGATTAAAGGCTCCAAACAACCCCGCCTCAAACTCACTCCTAAATTCTTCCTCCTTCATCTCGAGTATCGGTTTTCGAGTGATTCTTCCAATTGCTGCATGGATGCATATATCAATCGCTCCGAAGTGGTCGAGTACTTTCTTAACCGCGAGCTGTGTCTCTTTAAAATCAGTGATGTCGCACTGCAGAAAAAAAGAATATTCTCCAAGTGTTTTCTTTTTTTCCTGCACTTCAGCTTGAGAAGAGCTTCTGTATAAAACTGCTACGCGATAACCGTTTTCTATAAGCAAAGCCGCCGTGGCGCTCCCCACACCTCCCATCCCACCACTCAGCAAAACGACTTTTCCATTTTTCTTGGTCATAGCATCTTGACTATTGCTTCGCCGTCCGTAAGCACTTCGCCTGAACCTTTGTCGGATACTTGCATCAAAAGTGTAATCGTTTGAAGCGAATCTGCTTTATGGAGGACCGTTCCCGATACAATCACCTCCATACCTATCCGCATAGGCTTTCTAAAAGATAGCGACTGCGACAAGTATAGGGAGCGAGCGCCCGGGAGATGCATCCCGATGAGACGAGAGAAAAAAGCGCCTCCGAGCATGCCATGTACAACGCGTCCCTTGAATGCCGTTTTTTTGGCATAGACCTCATCCATATGGAGTGGGTTGAAGTCGTCAGAGAGTTTTGCAAATGCATCTACCAACTCTTCCGTAACAACTACTTCAAATTGAGTGCACTCCCCCACCGAGATGTCTGAGAATTTTTTAGATACAGCAGACATATGAGTTTATACTTTGCCGCCCTTAGAGCGGACTAATGTGACTGCCTCGCCAAAGTTCTTTACCGCCATCGCTTCATCGAAGGTGAATTTGACGTTAAACGCCTTCTCAATTTCAGTAAGTAAAATAATCGCATTGAGCGAGTCCCAAGCTGCAGTGTTCTCCGGTGAGAGTGAGTCCACGACGCGCTCCTTGGGCACGTTAAGGATTGAAGAGAACCAAGTGCTACAGGTGAAGCCGACTTAATACCAAAAGTGGAGAGGAATTTCGAGGCGGGTTTATTTTTGGGAGTCGGTATAAAAGAAGCTTTCAGTCTTTCTACACCCCTTGTGTGGAGCTGTTTTATTATATGTTCAAAAAACGCTTCCTCCACGCCCCTGCCCATCACTCGGCAACTCATTAAAAATGTATCGAGGGTCGCCTGCTTTTTTTCGATTTTTACAATCCCGAGGATAACGACACCATATCCGCCGAATGTATCTCCGACATCGCCGGTGATTACTAGATCGCCCTTTTTAATCATACGACTGATATCAGCCTCCTGGTAGCGCTTAGTAGTGAGATTAAACTGGTTCGTTTTTTGTGTCAGTTGAGCTACACGCGCAATATCAATTGCCTTGCCTTCTCTAACCTGCATCTTGATATTGAGCTTTTTGATGTACTCTTTTACATTACGCGAAGTGGCCCGTACTTTTTTTCGCTTGCTCTCCTCAACATACATCTGCCCTTTTTTCTTATCTTCGGAGGTCAAAGACATTTGATGAAACACTCCGAGTGAGAAAAGTTCCTTCACATATTGCTCGGGCTCGAAACTCCACTCAGGAGTCAAAATCTCCGGTGCTTCCTCGCGCATCCGCTCACGCTCAAGCGGCGAGTCGTCGATAAATACCATGCTACCCATGCCTATATTAAGCTCCTGCGCGATCTCTTTACTATTTTTGCTTTTATCATCCCAATTTACTCGCATGGCGGCAATGTGTTCTTTTTTTAAAATCATGTGTGGGTTTTTCTCAAACACTTCATCAACATCAGCCTCATTATTTTTGCTGTTTATCGCCAAGATCACTCCGCGCTCCCACATAGAGAGAAGTGCCCGCTGAAAGTTCTGATATGCGAGACCTGGATATTCTGGCCCGAGTAGAACTCCAAGTGCTCCGTCTTCCCCCACGATGCCACCCCAAAGTGTATTGTCGAGGTCAAGCACGATGCATTTGCGCGAAAGCCCAAGAATCGCGCGCGCATACGTGAGCCACGAGGATGCGAGCGCAATAAGGAAATCGGTAGTAAAGGGCATATCAAACGCATGATGGCCGCGCAGGTCGCGAGCACGGAGCTCCCCTACACGTGCGAAGGCTTTGTTTGTGTCAAAAATATGGATGCTAGAGTTTTTCTTCGCCAATGCTTGTAGTTTGGTATTAAAATCAGAAAGTGCGACAAAGAGCGGCTCCTTGGTAAAGTGCTCTCCGTAGGGTCCGTGGTAAGGCAAAGCAAATAGACCAACAACAACTGTGCCAGCAAACTTTGCATAACGCTCAATATCTGCGAGCACCTCCTTTCTATGCCCTGAGCTTAAGAACTCAGACTGAGCATACGGGCTCGCATCAAAAAAAATATAAGAAATGTCTGGTTTTGACGTATTGATCTCACTTTTTTTATTTTTAAAGGCAAGAGCGTACTGCTTATAAGGTGTGCGGGTAATCTGCGGGTAAATACCTTCTGCGAGACACATCCCGCCAAGTACGCGCTCGAGCACCTCGTCGGTAAAGTTAGTAACCAGGTTGATCGAAAAAGGTCGCATACCCTTTGGTGCCCTGGGTTTGCGATGCATGTATGCACTGATGTATGAAAGTGATTGCATGACTATTTTTTAACATGTACGACTGCAACCGCGGCAGCAATTTGTGCGGTATGCGTAAGACTCGCGAACACTAAGTATTTTTTGTTTCTCTCTTTACTCACAAATACGACTATGGGACGCTTCCCTTGCTTTTCGATCCTAAAATCAAATGGGGAAAGCTGCTCAGGGAATGCTTTAATAACTGCTTCTTTAAGAGCGAAGCGGGAAGCAAGATATTGAGGGAATTTGGACCCCTTAGGCATCTGCTTTTGCTCTTTTTTCGTCAAAAAGTACTCCGCGATTCTAGTCTTAAATCGGGCTTTCTTGATCTCTCCTATTTCAACTATATCCACCCCTACCCCGGCGATGAAAGCCTTACGTTGCATGGCCGTATAGTACTGTTTTCGAAATTGAACGGCAACCTATGCAATAAATAATTGGTTATGGTAGGGTAAGCGCACATTATGACAGGCCTCGAGATACTACAAGCGGAGATCCACCCCAAGGGCTGGGGCGCTGAGATATGGATTATCAATAACGAGAAGTATTGCGGCAAACTCCTCAAGTTCAATAAGGGGGCGATGTTTAGCGACCATTTTCATAAGAATAAAGATGAGACCTGGTACGTGCTCGACGGCAAGCTTGAGCTCAGGCACTACAATCTCGAAAATGCAGACCGAATCATCAGCGAGCTCGGGCCCGGTAGCGTTGTGCATATCCCGCCCTCAACTCCTCACCAACTTATAGCACTTGAACCCTCGATCGTGCTTGAGGTCTCTACCCCACATGAAGAAAGCGACTCCTACCGCATAGCCAAAGGCGACAGTCAGAAAAAGAGTTAACGTTTGCCGTAGTGGCGCGCTATCTTTTCAATAATTTTTGTCGTTGACTTACCCTTAACTAACGGGAGTAGTACAAACTTGGCGCCGGCTTTTGCTAACGTGCGTTTCTGAGCAGAAAAGTCTGGATGTTTTTTTGTATCCACGCCCTTAACATGAATATGGGGGCGCAGTTTCGCTATCCAAGAAAAAGGAGTCTTTTCAGAAAAAATAAACACGTGGTCTACCGCTGCGAGTGCAGCGACTACCTCGGCTCGATCGCGCTCGGAAATAATCGGTCGCAGGTCACCCTTGTTGGTGCGTACCGAAGCGTCTGAGTTAATGCCAACTACCAAAATATCTCCCAATTTTTTTGCGGCTTCGAAACTGCGTATATGCCCCACATGCATGATGTCAAAACAGCCGTTTGTGGCGACTATTTTTTTACCTGCTTTGCGGGCAGCCTTCGTAGCCCGCAGAACCTCTTTAAGCGTTTTGACTTTGCTCATGTGTAACTTTTTGGGGGCGTTCTATAATCGTGATACCTTTTTGCGCAACTACCTTCGAGGCACACCCGTTAGCAAAGCGAATAGACTCGCTGATATCCCCTGTCTCTATATATCTCACCAAAAGCGCCGCAAAAAAAGAGTCTCCTGCGCCTGTCGAGTCTTTAACCTCGGCTGGTGTAACTGGGTAGAGCGTACCTTGATACTCGGCACCAAACTCGCCTTTGGTGCAAATAATTTTTTGAGCAAGTGTTGGTGTGAGCGCGGGCTTGGAGCGCTCATATTCGTGATTATTTATTTTTATGAATTTGGCGCGCTCAGCCCATCCACCCAATATCTTTTTGGTATCAATAAAAACGTTAGCGTGTCGCTCACACACCGCTTTAATATCATCTTCTGTTAAAAACCCTTTGTTGTAGTCTGAAATAGCAATAAGTTCGTACTCGTCAAGCGGCAGGTCGTGTATGGCGATTCGAGATATGTGGTGGTCTGTGTCGATACGGATAAACGTGTGGTTGGAGTTGCGGTGGACGTAGCGTGTTTTAGTGACCTTCTCCCAGCCTGGGTTTGTAATAATGTCGCAGTATTCATAGATTGCTTTGACATTGCGCTCGACATTTTTTGCCATGCCGGGGTTCTCAGTCTCCTCGATAACACTTAAGACTGGCACCGGCAGGTCAGGAGCAAGACGCTCCGCGTGGCAATACACAAAACGGTCCAGACACGTTTCTCCAATGATTAGTATCTTTTTCATGCGTTTGTATCTGCCCGATTGTATAGTAAAATCGGCTCGTGTCTAGCATCCTCCTTGACCATCATAACAAACTGGGTGACAACATTATTTGCAATGGTTTAGTGCGCGAATATTGTAAAAAATATGACCGCGTTGGGATTTTTTGTATCCCCCGCTACTACACTTCAGTTTCCTTCATGTATCGAGATTTAGAGAACCTTAAGATCGAGTGGTCAAATAATCATCGAGATAAACAGTTCTTTCGCTTCTTCAACAAATTTAGATTGGGCGACAACCACTACGATGAGATCAAAATACTCTACGACGACACAGAATTGGGTATCCCCGCAGAGCGGCAATTTTACGCACTCGCTGGTATTCCTCATAAGAAAAAGTGGAGTAGCTTTTATGTAGAGCGCGACCGAGGACGAGAGCAGAACTTATTTGCACGCATCGCCCCCAAGGAATCATATATATTTATCCATGACGACGCTCTTTATGGCGCGCGTATGCTGCCTCAAAAACTGCCTGCGCATCTCAAGGTAGTTCGTGCACAAAAAGATTTAACCGACAATATCTTTGATTATTGCACGGTTATAGAACGTGCAGAGGAGATACATGTCGTCGACTCCGTGTTTATGTTTTTAGTTGACTGTCTTCCCTACCAAAACCCCACTCAAAAGCTTTTTATCCACCGGTATGCAAGAAGCAACCCACCCTGGCGGCTCCCAATACTCAAGAAGAACTGGATAATACTAGAATGAAAAAACTTTTCATCATAGAGCATCGTGCGCACGAGTATGCAAACCGCCTCCTAAATGACATGAGTATTTATGCGTACAGTATTGAGAGAAACAGAAAAGTTTTTAATGTAAGTTTTTTTGAACAGAGTCGCGTACTACGCGGGCTGTATACACTATACGCGTGGATGATAGACAAATGGACGCGCGGCAAAGCGGGGGTGTGGGCCTTGGGAGGGGCGAAGTTCCTCCCTCCGACTGAAACCATGCCCTCCGCACTTGAGACACAAAAAACGCTCTACTTTTTTGGCTGGATGTTTAGGAACCCTGTTGGGCTTACGCATCACCGCAAGCAGATTATAGAGAAATTTGGGCCGTCGCCTCGTATGAAAAGAAAGATCGAGAATCTTATGGCACCGATACCAAAAGACCGCATACACATCGGTGTCCATTTGCGGCTTATACCATTTAAAGGCTTTGATGACGGTGAGTTTTTGGTCTCATCCACGCGCGTACGAGAAATTGTCGACGAATATCTGCGTGAAAAAACTCTCCCTACGCAAGATGTGGAGTTGGTAATAGCTTGCGACCAACCCCTATTGGCTGAAACTTTTGAAGGCTACACGACACACGTCTATCGCGAAGACGCGGCAACAAGTTTGTTTTTGCTTTCAACTTGTAGTGTGGTCATTGGCACCAACACAACTCTAAGTAATGTGGCGGCCTGGTTTGGCAACGTGCCACACATTGTCACTAAAAAAACGCTAATCGATTGGCGTTACTACTTTGGCAAAGATACGTACTTCGAAAACAAATACGCCGACTTCGCCCAATAAATTATCTTTTAACAAAAATACTGTTTACACGCGTGTCTGCATAAAAAGAATATCCTTGAGACAGGACGTGATCGTTAATTTCAGGGCTTTTTTGGAGATTGCCATTTTCGTCATGACGCAGAGTCTCCACACAAATAACTTTTGGATGATACTTGCCGAAGTCTAGCGATTTTAATATCTCAAGATCGTACCCTTCGGTATCAACAGAGAGAATATCAACGCCTTCAGGAAAATATTCTTCCATGATCGAATTTATAGTGAGAAGCGGTATTTTTATTACTGCCTCAATTTTTTGTTTGGTTTGGAGCTCTTTGTTAGCGACGTACCCCTCAGCCTCCTCTTTACTAAACGTATTAAGGAATTTAGAGGTCATCACATAATAATCAGCACTGCTATGAGCAGTGGGGCTAATACCAACATTGAGGCTCACATCTCTCGGCCTCTTTTTTTGTATGAGCCGAAACATATCAGGATTAGGTTCCACGCATACACCATATCCCCCTGATAAATAAAAGAAGTAGGTATTGTTGGAATATGTTGGATCGTACGCCCCGATGTCGAGGTATGTTGCTTTAGCAATGCCTATTTCTTCAAAGCATAGTCAATGATCAGATCCTCACCCACTTGTGCATAACTACGCCTGAACCGCTTATCTCGGAGGTATTTGAGATAGTTTATGTAATTTTTAACCTCAAAATATTTCGTATTCATTTTTATGACGAAATATTTTTATTCCAAAGTGGTGGTGGGGGCGAGGTGGAGCTCTTCGAATGGGAGTTTTATGTCGAGGAGGGGTTTCCCGAACATTTTTAAAATGCCGTTTGCAATATCAACTTTAGTTGGATACCAAAACTCACTTAATGCTGGCGAGGTGGGGACAGGCACGTCTGGTGCTGCCACCGAGACCGGTGCTTGAGTCAGCCCCACTGGGTTCTCTGCAACTTTTGCAATAATTTCTGAACCAATACTAAACGCGCTGTTGGTGCTGTCGACACACAAGAGTCGGCCCGTTTTCTCAACCGATTTTGCAATTGTCTGGTAGTCGATAGGGTTAATACTCACCAAGTCGATCAACTCAACGCTTATGTCTTGAGGAATTAGTTTAAGAGCCGCGAGCGTATCAACAAATGCATCACCATAGGCAACTACCGTGACATCCTTCCCTTCTTTGACCACTCGAGCTTTGTCGAGTGGTTCTGTATACATCTCCTCTGGCACGTGCCCTTTGACCTGGTAGAGCCACCTAGGTTCGAGGATCACAACGGGGTTTTTGTCTTTAACCGCCGAGATCAATAGCCCTTTCATCATATGAGGGGTTGAAGGAATCACCACCTTAAGCCCCCGCACCGCTCCAAAGAGGCTATAGAGCGCCTGGGAGTGTTGTGGGCCGTTACCCCATTGCCGACCAACGGCAATACGCAGCACTACTGGCACAGGGTTATCGCCTCCAAACATGTAGTTCCACTTCGCCGCTTGGGTAAAGATCGCATCTCCTGCAAGCAAGCTAAACTCAACGCGCTCATGGTAGACCATCGGGTGTAAGCCGCTGATAGCTGCGCCAACTGCCATCCCGGTTAGTGCGGCTTCTGAGGTAGGTGTGTCGAGCACTTGTGTGGGAAAAAGATCTTTAAGCCCTACCGCAGTGCCTGCTGCTCCTTGCGGCACGCCAAGCCCCATAAGAAACGCGCTCTTGTCGCTCTCTAGGATCTGTTTGGTGGCCTCTTTGATAGCCTCGGCGTATTTGATAATTCTCTGTTCCATACTATTCTCTTATATTTTATTCGGCGTACATATCAGTATAAATATCCTCTTTGGGTGGGAATGGGGACTCGAGCGCGAACTGTATATCGGCGAGCACACTCTTTTTTAGCTCCGCCTCCATAAGGGCGAGTTCGCTCTCTTTTGTGCCACCCGCGAGAAGCTCCACTTTAAGTTTTGCTATTGAGTCTTGTTTAGTGCGCTCCTCGAGCGTGTCTACTTCACGATATTTTTCATCCATGAGCGGTGTTGAGTGTGCCATGTGGCGGTAGGTGATGCACTCAAGCATGGCGGGCCGTTTTTCGCGGCGGACAAAGTCGGCTAATTCTTTTGCTTTGGTAGTAACGTCTTTATAATCGTTGCCGTCCGCTTTTCTGTACTCGATACCAAAACCTGAAACTATTTTTTCAAGACTGTGGCCAGGCGCACGACGGTCTTTGAGCTTGGAGTTAATAGCAAAGAGATTGTTCTCAACAATTAAAAGCAGCGGGACTTGGTAGAGCGCTGCGAGGTTGTAACTCTCGTACACCACCCCCTCCTCAGACGCCCCGTCACCAAAAAAAGCGGTAGTGATTGTGTCTCGTTTATTATATTTTTGTTCAAACGCAACTCCTGTTGCCAGCGGCACCACACTCCCTAGGAGCGGAGTTGAGCCAATAAAATTAACTGACTTGTCGATCATGTGCATAGAGCCGCCCTTGCCGCGGGCTAAACCATTTGCTCTCCCTAAAAGCTCGCACACCATCCTGCGGAAGTTGCCGCCTTTAGCTAAGTAGTGCCCGTGTGAGCGATGGTTCCCCATCACCTTGTCCTCGGGCTTCAGCGCGTCGCACACACCAACTGCGACAGCCTCCTGGCCGACATAAAAGTGCACCATGCTGAACAATTTTTTATCGAGATACAGCTGTACGAGCTCCTGTTCGGCAACCCGCAAATAGAGCATCCGTTTGTATGCGGAAAGTAAAGTACTCATGATGATATGTCGATAAGAATCCGTCCTGCTAGCCCTTTGCGTACCAGATCGATAGCATCGTTTATCTCATCAAGTGTAACATGATGCGTAATAACGCCTTCGATATTGAGAGCCCCCGACTTATACAATTTTAGATATTTTGGGATGTCAACACTCGGTAAAAATCCACCGCCCTGCGTCGCTTTAATTGTCTTCCCCTCTCCGTCAAATAAATGATACGCATTTTTGAGTTCGATAGTTTCTCCAGGTTTTGGTTGTCCAACTAAAATATAACGTCCACCTCCAGTAAGGAGTGGAATTGTTGCTTCGAGACTTTGTTTAGCGCCCGAGGTGTCGACTATACTTTGCACATTTTTAATATTGAGTTCTTTTTGAAGCACTTCAGCAATATTCTCCACAGCGGCGTTGATGTAGAGGTCGGCTCCAAGTGCTAGCGTTGGTTCGCGTTTGTGTTCATGGATGTCGACAGAGATAATCGGCGAGGCGCCTGCTATCTTTGCAGCTTTGATCAGATTAACCCCGAGGCCACCTGCGCCAACTATCATGACGCTCTCCCCTGGCTTCACCCTCGCTTCGTTGTTGATAGTCCCGAGCGCGGTTGAGAGCGAGCAGCCTAAGAGTGCACACAATTCGTTTGGAGTGTCCTGCGGTACCGACGTTATTCTATTTTCTGAAACGATTGAGTACTCGCTAAAGGTCGTGACCTTGCCGCTCTTAATTGTTTTGCCCTTAAAAATATAGGAGGGAAAATCGGCTTCAAGCCCCTCGCCTTTCCGCCAGTGCATGACAACCTTGTCGCCTTTTTTTACTCGAGTTATGCCCTCGCCAATGTCCTCGACAATGCCGCAGCCCTCATGTCCCATAAGGTGTGGTAAAAATTTTGCATTGCCTTTGTTGCCGGCAATTTCCTGGAGTTGGGAGCCACAAATGCCGCTCACCAATATTTTGACAAGTACCTGGCCCGCTTTGAGGTCAGTGAGCCCCACCTCGCCCACTGTCAGCGGAGCATTGATCTGCTCTAAAATAGCTGCTTTCACAAGGTCGCATTATATAGTAAAAATAGGCAGTGTCCATCATGACTGGCGACTACAAAACCAAGTATAAAAAACAGATAAACAAAACTCATTACATGGGGTTAGCCTACTCGTCGCAAGAGCGATGGAATTCGTATTTTCATCAGCTTGCATTGATTGCAAAAACAAAAGGACGATCGGTACTAGAAGTTGGTGTCGGGAGCGGTGTTGTCGCACAAGAACTTTTGCGTAGAGGGTTTGAGGTTAAAACACTTGATATCGCAGAGGACCTAAAGCCCGACGTACTCGGTTCTGTTACCAATATCCCTCTCCCAGACAAATCGTTTGACATTGTTATAGCGGCAGAAATTCTTGAACATATTGAAACAAGCGATTTACCCCAAGCGCTCCGCGAGATCGCGCGGGTGTCAAAACATTCGGTAGTCATTTCAGTGCCCAAGCCTGGGTACGTGTTCTCCACCATTATAAAAATCCCGCTTATAAAACGTTTTTCTGTACTTTTTAAAATCCCGTTCTTTTGGAAGACGCACGTCTTTAACGGTGAACATTATTGGGAGTTGGGTAAGAAAGGTACTTCTGTTTCCTGGTTTTTAAATCACGCGAAAGATGCCGGCCTCAAATTGGTTGAAAAGAAATCCTACGCCGACGACCCCGCACATCTCTTTTTTCTTCTTACTGTTGCAAAGTAAAAGCCCTCGCACTAACTAAGTTAGAGCGAGGGCCAAGGTTCTGCGTGTCAGGCCGAAGGTGGATACAACTCATGCTGCACTGAGTTATCTTTGGCGATGGCCTGCACAAGTGTGCTCGACTGAAGGAGTTTCTCCGTCATGCTCTTCCGAGCATAGAAGAATCGTGCCACTCCCACCGTGGAAATAGCCACGACAGTACCGATCATGGCAATTCCTATGTGTAGAGGACCAAACAACGCAAAAAGGGTCATTCCAACAGGAAAGATCGCGCATATCGCGTAAGTCATTGCCGATAGGATCGCGTTATCATCTAGACTGAGACGTGCAGAGCGTTCATCGCGCGGTTCATGGCCGATAGGTTCATCGTTGTGCCAACGGCGCATCAGCTCGCGCTTGATGTCGTCGAAGGAAACCAAGTTGGCATCAGACTCACCCCAGCGGGCGAGCAAATATCGAGAGTGGCCGTTGACGCCGACAAGGATCGGATCCGGTTGACTAATCTCCGGCGTCCAGATCTCGAACCGCTCGAACAAGCCAGACTTTTTGTACTTCTGCCACATCTTGAGCACAGGGCTCGGAATGCGGTCGTAGTTGTAGTCTACCAGCCAATGTCGTTGGTTGTCTTGGATGTCGGTATAGGCTGTTGGCAGCCAAGCACGCCAGATGGTCATCTCACTGTCGGTCAAGGGCGGGGTCGTAATGAGACGGCCGCGCTCAATGGTAGTGATGTCAGTCTTGATCGAACCAGCTTGTGCTTTCAGACCAAGACTTTTAGCGGTTGCGAGCTTGCTCTTCATAGCGGTTACGCGGCCTTTCTCTTGCTCGTCGAGTGTAGTTTTTCTTTCAATAACAAAGAGCTCGTGGGACATGGGATACTCCTTTATTCCCCAGTTTCTAGTGCTACATACAGAGTATTACACTTTATAGATTATGTCAAGTTCGAGCCGTAATGAGTTTCTTTGCAGAAGCGACAATATCGCTCGTGGCGATTTCGTCGAGACAATCGGGAAAGTTTTTGCTGTTGTGCCCATTAATACACAGATCTTCGCGGGTAAGCACCTCTATCCCATCGCGCCCATAGTTATCTTTATTCCACCAGTTGTAGCCCCAACAGGTCCGCAGTATCACGAGCGGCACACCCACCTGAGCTCCGATATGTCCCACGCCGGTGTCTAAACTCACGCTTCCAACGCTTTTTGCGACAAGCGTTATAAGTTCCTGCATTGAAAGGCCGGGTACATCAAGGACCCCAGGCACCGCTTCTTTAATCCGCTCTACTATCGACGCGTCAAAACTCCCGCCGGTGAGAATAATTTTTTTATCTTTACCGAATACATTGTACAAACCGCGTG
>VMFK01000053.1 GCA_007375995.1 Parcubacteria group bacterium Gr01-1014_56 | reverse complement strand
CGATATACTTTTCCCACTCGTCGACATACTGGAGCACCATTGAGCGAGCAGTTTCGTTAAACACATCGATGCCGACCGAGAAAATATCTTTTTTTGTCTTAAGGTTGAGCTTCTTCTCAACCATATTTTCAATCGGGAGCCCATGACAGTCCCACCCCCAACGCCTGGGCACTCGGTAGCCGCGCATTGTTTTGTAGCGTGGGATAACATCTTTAATTACCGAGGAGAGAAGTGAGCCGTGGTGCGGGAGCCCTGTTGCGAACGGCGGCCCATCATAAAAGATAAACTCACCTCGAGGTGCGTGTTTCTCCAGGGAGCGTTCAAAAACTCGTTGGTCCTTCCAAAAAGCGAGTATTTCCTCCTCCCGCAACGCCGTCTCTGACTTCCCTCTTTCGGACATATTTAAAAACTATAGCACTTTCAACACTTTTTACATCTCTTCGGGTGCAGGGATGCCAAGTACCTGTAAACCTTTTGCGAGCGTGTTTTCAATTGCTTTAACTACGGCAAGTGAGCGACTGGTTATCGTGCCATCAACTATCATGCGCTCGCTCGCGTACCAACTATTAAATGCCGCTGCAAGCTCAGTGAGATAGGTCGTCACATAATGCGGCTCAAGTTCATTTGCCGCACGCTCCACCACCTCAGGAAAATAAATAATGAGCCGCTCAACCGGCATCGGACCCGCGGGTTGTGGTGGAACAATTTTGGCGCTTGCGGCATTGCGCAAAAGCGCGCGAGCACGCACCAGAGCATATTGGACGTACGGCCCGGAGTCGCCTTCTACCGAAAGGGACTTTTCTTGATCAAAGATAATATCTTTACCGCTCGCCTGTCTTAAGACAGAATATTTTATTGCACCAACTGCCACTTGCTCAGCTATTTTTTCTGTATCTTCGATCTTCCTTTCTTTCATTTTTTCTTTTGCTGCGTCTTTAAGGTCCATCAAAAGCGACTCACCGGTGATTACATTGCCTTTGCGAGACGACATCTTCCCCTCTGCAAAACGCATCATGCCGTGAGAGACATGTGTAAACTGCCCTTTCCACTCAGGATGAATCTGTATGAGTGCGGCCATAACAACCTTAAAGTACTCAGTTTGCTCGCTTGCGGTGATCGTAATAGAGCTGTCAAACCTCGCTTTCTCTTTTTTGAGCTCAGCCAACCCCAAGTCTTTAGCTTCATAGGTGGGAAGGCCCAGCTTGTTTATAAATACGCGAGTATGGAGGCCCTGATTCTCTCCGCGGAATATAATCGCGCCTTCACTCTCCTCAAACACTTCGGTATGTTTTTTAACCACCTCAAGTCCAATCGGTCCTGACTCACTCTCAAAAAAGTAACAATCAAACTTTGTGCCCAGAGTTTTGTAGAGCTCCTCAAAATGCTCGAGGGAAGCCTTTCTTCCGGAATCATACAGGGCGTTTATTTCGGGATCACTTCTGTCGTAGATTTTTTTATTTATCTCATCAATCTGCGGCTGAACTTCAGGATTATCTTCAACAATGGCTGTGGCTTCTACGTAAGCCTTGGCTGAACTTTGTAGATCTGCAATTTTAATCCCAGAGTTTTTCATTCGCCAAATAGCTTTGGCAACATGCGGGCCCACGTCGCCCTGATAATTGGCACGGATTACTTTCGCTCCTGATTGTTCAAGTACGCGCGCAATAGACTCGCCTATGGCGTTACTCATCAAGTGCCCAATGTGGAACACTTTAAACGGGTTTGGGTCGGTATACTCGACCATTACCGTTTTATTTTTATACAAATCGTTGCTCCCCCATTCTTTTTCATGCGCCTCGTGCACAATATTTTTAACCGCAGTACCTGCGAGGGTAAAGTTTATGAAGCCTGCTCCAGCAGTTTCTATCTTTTCTACGCCTTCGATCTTTCCCTGCAGTTCTTTGGTGAGTAGCTCTGCAACCTCTTTAGGGTTTTTCTTTAAAAATTTACCGGCCGCAAGTGCAGCGTTGGTGGCATAGTCGCCATGTTCAAACGAGCCTGGTCGCTCAACGACAAAAGAGACGTCAGTTGCTCCAAAAGCTCCGAGGGCCTCTTTGACTGCCTTCTCTATATTTTCCCGTATCACACTAGAAAGAGTAACAGATTTTATAAAAAAAGAAGAACCGGCCCCAATTGGGAGCCGGTCTTGAGATAGGCGATGCTATTCCTTCCAGAGAGTCATTTCTTCCAGTTTTGGCGCCAACCTTTGGATAAAGTGAGAGCGGGTACCAAACATAAACAGAGCAGGGAGAACAATGAAAGTAAAAGAGCGGTTCGGATGAGCGCTCCAGTCGTCTTTAATAAGGACATTTGAGACAAACTTTTTACTTAAGTCCTCCAACACAATGGCCTTTCTGCCAACCAGATCGGTCAAAAAAGTAAGAGGATCTGTTGTGGATTCTTCTTCTCGAAAACGCACAACTGCTCTGCACCCGGCGCCAGCTTCTTCGGCAGCGCGGATAAAACGTGCACCGCCTTCCATTGTGCCTTCACATTGCAATAAGGGGGCACTTCCTTTTTCGGAAGTTGCTAAGTTTTTTGACATCAATTTCCTCCTCTTAATCTCAGTTAGTTACTCTTTGTGAGCCAATCTCTATAATAACATTCTTTGTTTTAATAGTCAATAGCACTCAAAGTGCTTTTTTCAAAAGCGAAGCAGCTGTGCC
>VMFK01000022.1 GCA_007375995.1 Parcubacteria group bacterium Gr01-1014_56 | reverse complement strand
GTGCCCGCCAATGTGTGTTGCAGCAATCCCCGTTGAGGCGGTAATCGCAGGCTCGATACCAAGCGAGCGGAGCCACGAGACATATTGGTTGACCGTATAGGTCTTCCCGCTCCCTGGCTCGCCGGTTAAAAACACATTTGCGCCGGTTTTTAAAACCTTCAGTGCCTCCTCCTGAGTCATCCGGCTATTCTATTCGTTTGTCTGTCTAAAGCAAATTTACGTCCGCACCGCTTTTACAATGGCGATAAGTGCACATGCACCCAAAAGAGCCACCAGAAAACTGTAGAGGTTGAAGCCGTCTACCCCGCTTTGCCCGAGAAAACTCATGATAAACCCGCCAATGACTGCTCCTACAATACCAATAATGATGTTAAGCATTGCACCTTGCTCGGCATCAGTGTTCATAATCATCGACGCTACCCATCCGACTAATGCCCCAAACACTATCCAAATAATAACTCCCATATATCTTTAATTATAATTAATTATTTTCTTGAGCGTTTAATTTGGCCGCAGCTTCTGGCGTCGACACCGTCTTCCCCATTAAGAATAATTTAATAATACCGAAAGCTAACACCAAGTACACAAACATCGCCAGAAGTGTTGTCCACTCGAAGATACTGCCTGCGACCTGCGTTATGCGGAAGACGTTAAGAAATGGCGCTGCAAAAATATACGTTACTCCATAGATGAAGCTGGTAAAACCAGCAGCGGGATTTGCCCCTAATAACTTCAGCACAAACCGGAACGCGAGCAACACTTCTATGAAACCCAATATATACCAGACGATTTGCGTGCCTCGATAGAGTGGTCTTGTAGTTGGAGAGTTAAATGAATCCATATAGGTGAGAGATTATTATTTTGTTGTGAAGGACTCATCCTCGCCACGGACAGTGCCTGCAGCATTTTGCGCCACGGTGCGATAGTAGTAAGTCGTTTTCGATTTAAGAGCCGAGATATTTGCTTCAACTGAAACCGTATTCGTGCCTGCCCCAGCCGACCTCTGAGGCGTCGTCTTCATTAAGACTGCCCCAAGCAGCGAGTCCGTACTGTACTCGAACCAATACGTTGTTTGAGTGCCGTATGGGTGAACCGTACCGCGCAGTGTCGCTGTCGTTGTGGCAACCGGGCTTGCGATTTGTGTCGTTACGACAGGGGCCACGGAGAGAGGTGGACCAAGCGTCTTAAAGTTAAGGATCGCGCCATTCACAGTGCCAAATTGATTTTGAGCATTCAGGCGGAAGTAATGGGTAGTTGCAGGGGCAAGATTGGAGAGTGAGAGAGACGCAGGAACTAACGCCGTGCCGTCACCGACCGATTGAAGTGCCGTAGCGAACCCCAGGTTTGGGGTTTCTCCGTACTCAAACCAATATTGCGTGGACGACTTGTTCGGTGTTACTTCACCGTTTATATTCACGGTTGTCCGCGATATACCAGTCGCCGCAAGTGTCTTTGTGGTTGGGGCACTTCCTACAGGCGCCGGTGTGCCTACTGTCGTGTGGAAGGTCTGTTGTGAGCCAGCAATTGTGCCAAATTGATTTTCAGCAACAAGGCGGAAGTAATACGTTGTATCTTTGGCTAGCCCAGTGATATAGGCCGGAGCAGGAATCGGGATATAGCCAGAGCCGACGCTTTGATTTGACGTCTTATTTCCAAGACTTGCTGTCGTACCAAACTCGTACCAATAGTTTGTAAACGCACCATTCGGAGTTACTGTGCCAGAAACAACCGCTGCTGTGTCAGAGGGAAAAGCAGTGCCACTAGTTAAAGCAATGGGCGCTCCTGGAGTATTGGTTTGATTAGTGTTTGTCGAACCGGAGGGAGTTGATGTAGCGGTTGGCGAAAACGGATTTATATTTCCTGTGCTAAAGAAAATCAATCCCCCAATAAGTACGAGCACTACTAATCCTCCAATAACTGCTGTAGTTGCGTTCATGAGTTTAAATAATCAATTAGTATGAGGGGCACTATAACAACTAGTGCATGAAGGACTGATGAGGAGTGGGAGAAATTAAAAACATCCCGCACGATGTGTTTATATTGTTTTTTTTGAAAAATCCATAGTGATCTCGCTTCCTGCCTGATGCTCTGCTCCTGGCATAGGCGAGGCACCGGGCTCTAACCCCGAGGGGAGCAGTACGGAGACCGTAGTGCCACTGCGTGGTTTACTTTGAATGTTAATTTTCCCGTGATGTTTGCGCACTATCTCGTTGACGATAGTGAGCCCTAACCCACTCCCGATTTTGTTTATATTGCGGACCCTCGAGGTGTCGGCACGATAAAATGGCTCAAATATATGAAATAAATCTTTTTGTGATATACCAATGCCGGTATCCGCCACCGAAAATATAATCGACCCCTGATAATCAGGGTAAGCTGAAATGGTGACCATGCCTCCGCTGTTTTTTGGTGTATAACTTATCGCATTTTTAATGAGGTTGATCATCACCTGTTCGAGCGCCGTGGCGTTGCCCCACACAATGCGATAGTTGTCTTTTTTAACTACTATCTGGATGTTTCGCTCGCGAGCGAGCGAAGAGAGCTGCTGCACAGCGGCATCAACCAGGGGGCCCAAATCCATATTTTGAAACTCAATGCGCTCCGGCCGGTTAAAAATATTGAGCGACAATAAGTTGTTGATGATCTCGGAGGCACGGTTGAGTTCACCGACAATGTCGGCCAGTGTTCTGCGCACCGATGCGGGGAGTTTTTCGTCGAGCAGTGCTACTTCGGTTGAGGTCTTGATAGTTGAGAGTGGCGTGCGCAGCTCATGCGAGACATTGCTGATAAATATTTTTTGATAATACAGTGTGTCGCGGACAGAGCGTACCATGACCCGCACCAAAAGTACCCAAGACGCTATGGAGACAACTAAAATCCCAATGAATATGTACCAGGTGACCGTGTTAAGCCACAAAAAGAGTGCGAACGCTGCAACACACACGAGTATAAACCCGGCTGAGACAGCGATAACATCAAGCGATGTATGAAAGAAAAGGTCACTCTTGTACTTCTCCCGCAATGCGGTAGCCCACTCCTCGAACCGTTTCGAATAGTCGCTCATCAGTTTGTTCATGTTCAAGTTTTTTACGAAGGTTTTTCATATGCACATCGAGTACATTGCTCCATGCGAGAGCGTTAAAGTCCCACACATGGTCGAACAGTCTCTCTCGGGTTAGTACTTCGTTTGGCTGTCGCATAAAGCACTCCAAGAGCGCAAACTCCTTGAGCGTAAGTGGCACTTCTTGGCCAGCCTTGGTGACAGTGTGCGTAGAGGTGTTCATCTCCACATCCCCCACGTGCAGTATAAGAGGTTTGGTTAGAGTTGGGCGACGCAAAACAGAGTTGATCCGTGCAATAAGCTCGTCGAACGAAAACGGCTTGACGACGTAGTCGTCCGCTCCCTTGTTGAGGAGGTCGACTTTGTGCTCAGTTTCGTTGCGGGCTGTCAGGATAATAATAGGGGTGGTCACATTTTCTTGTCGGACCCGCTCGGTTATGGCAGCGCCGTCTATACCCGGGAGCATAAGGTCTAAAATAATAAGGTCATACTCTTTGCGGTACATAAGGATCCGGTTGAGAGCCTTCTCGCTGTCAGCAAGCCAGTCAACGGCATACCCCTTTACTTCAAGGCCTTTTTTGAGCGCTTGAGCAAGCTTTTCTTCATCTTCGACAATTAGTAAACGCATATAATAAAGGTTTATATTACTACTGCTTACGACAAGCCCACTATGAACTAGTGTACATGAAGGGTTTATGAAGTCACCTTTTTAGATATATTCATACAGAAATCAGGAACCTTATAACATACTTGGACTACAGAAACAGAGGGGCCAGTATTATTAACTATTTAATTTATATATATGAAAATATTGCTTACGTGCATCGAATGCGAGTATAAGGAATGGGGCCGGACCGAGAGCGAACTAATGAACAAAATCACCATGTGGAACCATGTCAAAGAAGC
The DNA here is from genome assembly GCA_007375995.1 of Parcubacteria group bacterium Gr01-1014_56. Classification (GTDB taxonomy): domain Bacteria; phylum Patescibacteriota; class Minisyncoccia; order Phycocordibacterales; family SBAW01; genus GWA1-54-10. The sequence goes on along the minus strand of VMFK01000022.1, from coordinate 7,382 downwards.
GCACCCGAACATGGCCGAGCGGATTATGAAAATGTATACAACACTGCCGAGCAACCTGTATGACAGGCAAACCGAAACGGCGTAGTTACTTTTTCTTCTTCAGTTTTTCAAGTTGCTGCAAACGCAGTTCAAGCTCTTTGACCCGTATCGATACGGCTACGTTTAATTTGGCAGCATAGTCTCGAAGCTTCTCCTCAAGCTCTTTTCTGTGCGTAATATCCTCCATGGCAAGTAATATGATCGGGACCTTGTTCTGGGTGGTAAAAATTCTCCGTGCATTGAGGAGAATGATCTTCCGGCCTATACGAGGAAAAACATGGTCAACCTGGTAGTCGACGAAGGACGTATTTTTAGGGAGAATCTTCTCCAAGAGTTTGCGCAGAGCCGATATATTCCACTGGCCATCGCCTAGTTTGTATACAAGCGTATGTTCGGTATCCTTCTTCTTTACTTGAAAGAAACGAAAGAAGGTCTTATTCGCTGAAAGCACGCGAAGGTCTGCGTCAAGGATAAGGAAGGGCTCACGGGCCGTGTCTATGACTGTGCGTATATATGTCCATGCGACTCGCCACATCCTTTCTGCATTGTGTGAACCTTTCGCGTTTATTTTTCTTTTTTGGGGTTTTTTCATAGAAGGACCCTATGATACACCATTAGGCCAAAGATAGCGTGAAGAAGAGTGTGGTCCCCTTCCCCTCAATACTTTTTACCCACAACCGTTCGTGATGTTTCTTTATAATCCCTTTTGAAATATAGAGTCCAAGTCCGAGGCCGGACACATTCCCTGCCCCAGCATCACTGGCGCGGAAAAAACGTGTAAATATGTCTTTCTGGTCTTTTTTGGCGATACCAGAACCGAAATCTTGAATCGAAATAACACATTTATTCTTTAGGCGCGCTATGCGCACAAGCACTTTATCGGCTCGCGGAGAGTATTTGACAGCATTGGTAAGGAGGTTAATGAACACTTGTGTGATCAGCTCCTTATCAGCACGCACCGGATATGAGAGTGTCCCCGAAATAACGATTTTGTGAGTGGCAGAACCCTGTTGAAAATCTCGAACAATGTTTTCGATAAGCGTTTTTGGATTAAACGTTACTTTATGAAGGTTTAGTTTGTCCGATTCTATCTTACCAACGGTAAGGAGGTCATCGACAAGCGCCACCAGACGTCCTGCTTGACCTTGAATATCACGAAGCATCTGCAAGTTTTTCTTGTCACGGTCTAACTCCAACCGCTTTGCAAGAAGCTCCGAATACAAGGAGAGTGTGGCGATAGGGTTCTTCAGCTCATGGGAGGCAATGCCAATGTACTCCTCCCTTCTATCCTCGATTGCTTTCTCATGCGTAATATCCTGTGTGATCAGTACGAAAAAGGGAGCCCCCCCCCTTGCCCTGTTTGACTAGCGAAATAAACGACCTCGCCCAAAATTGCGATCCATTCTTCCTTACGCGAATACCTTCCACAATACTGCGACCTGTTCTTGTTGCAGTGACGAGCGATTTTTTGAATATCTTCCGAGACAGATCCTCTTTGGTGAAAAAAACGGAATAACTTTTTCCTATTACCTCTTGTGTGCCGTACCCCATCATTCGCTCCGCTGTCGTGTTCCAGCTGATGATGTTTCCCTCGCTATCAAGCATACATAACCCGTGCCCACGAGTGGCATCAAAAAGAACATTGGACTGGCGATCCTTTTTGGGACTTTTTTTACGGGCAGATGTCATAAGCATTGTCGGCGATCTAACAGGGAAAGTAAAAAGCTCTACTACCTCTTATGGTAGCACTTTTTTGCAAAAAAAAAGTATGTGTTTTATGTAAATCGCATGAAGGCCAAGAAAATCTTGGCGGCACCTTGACTTAATCCAAGTGCACTTGGATTTTCTAAGGTGTCTGAACACTAAGAAAATCTCGGCGGAGGCGGCCTCCTTCGCTAAAGCTATGGACGGCCAAGAGAAGGAATATCACTCCTGAGCCTTCGGCTCTTACAAACCCCTCGGTTTGTATATTCCGCCACGGGGAGCTCGTCGCTCCCCGACCCCCTGACATGTGAGAATTCCTTCCCGAACTCATATGCCAAATTTTAATACAAGGCTGTATCAAAATTTGTCATTGCGGAGGCGGAAGGATTCGAACCTTCGGACCAGTTTCCCGGTCGACATCTTAGCAGGATGCCGCTTTAGACCGCTCAGCCACGCCTCCGTGTAGCGACCAATACCTCAACACCTTACACCAATTTAAAAGAATTCGCACCTAACCTATACATGATTGGGGTTACAAATATCGCTCACCATAGCGGCGCATGGCACGTTCGATGACTTTAAGCCCTTCCCCTTTTTTAGTCGGGGCATAGGTGCCGTCACGTAGCTTGCGAACCATTCCTTCGTCCTCAAGTTTTTTAAGTTTGAGCGTCAAGGTACGTGTTGAGATACCAAGGAGCGCTCGCTCTAACTCGCAAAAGTGCATTGGCCCGCCAAGAAGCGCGCGAGCGATAAGCATGGTCCATGTGTCGGAGAGCAGTTGGGCCGTCTTGGTGACTGGGCAAGTTGTCTTAATAGGCTTCATACCCTGTACAGGTACTATAGCATATCGTGCAGTGTGTAACTACTTTACTTTGTAAAGCACTCATTGGTATACTGTCCATCTATAACTAATAAAAATGTATGGAGTACACCACACTGCCGCCACGTGCGACTGTAGAGAGGCTCGTCGCCAATTTAAAAGAGCGCAATATAGAAGGGATCATCGTTGAGACCAAAGAGGACGCGCTCGCAAAGATCAAAGAGCTTATCCCCCAAGGCGCATCGGTCATGAACGGCGCCTCGCGCACGCTGGATGAAATCGGTTTTATAGAGTATCTAAAATCGGGAAACCATGGATGGGATAATCTCCATGCCGCGATTCTTGCCGAAAAAGACCCCGCAAAGCAGGCACAGCTACGTAAACAATCAGTGCTCTCTGATTACTATCTTGGCAGCGTTCATGCGTTAGCAGAGACCGGTGAGCTCGTGATTGCTTCAAACACGGGGAGCCAGCTGCCGCACATTGTCTTCACGTCACCTAACCTTATTTTTGTCGTGAGCACGCAAAAAATCATGCCGACACTCGCAGACGCGCAAAAACGCCTGCGCGAGCATGTTGTCCCACTTGAAGACAAGCGCATGATGGCCGTATACAACGTGGGTACGCATATCTCCAAAGAGCTAATCTTCCACTATGAGCATCCGATGATGGGCCGCAAAGTGCGCGTGCTATTCGTAAACGAGAAGCTTGGGTTTTAGTCCGAGTCTAAATCCTCACTCCCTCCCTTTTTGTCATCTTGAGTATCTCTTGGTTTCCCCCACCCTCCATGCCAAAGGTCACGTTTGTAAGTCTTGCTGGCCTCAACAAAGGTCTTAAACTCGACGCTTCCCCTGAGCACCTCAGTAAACGTCGCGCGCGCGGCGGTATACTCGTTATCTTGCAGCTGTTGTGTGCCGGCATCCAGACGCTCTGCCAAAAACACGAGTTTGTCTTTACCCTGCGCCGCGGTTGAAGCGTCGAGAGTATCCTGTGCATCTTCAAAAGCGTCCGTGGCCTCAGTAAATTCTGATGTAGCTTTTTTCTGAAGCTGCAAAGCGATTTTTTTCTGGCTGGTGCTCGCTTGCTCCGGCGTGATCGTTGCGGCACCCTTCGCTTTGAAGCTCGACCGCTTAGAGCTTGCCTTTTCGCGTGCAGTTGGCGTAGGGGCCACAGCAGTATCTTGTGCTTCTGAGACAGAGAGCGACATAGTGCTCACCTCCGGCGCAACAACGGCAAGTGTTGCGACTAGTGCCCCCTCTCCTCTATCAAAACCACGCGAGCGTACCCGAGTCGCAAACGAATTTGAATTTTCTTTAGTTTTTTCGTCATCGCTTCCATCACCGATACGCGCCAAGATCGAGCTGTGAGCCGCGAGCGAAGAGTCAAGTCGAGCAGAGACCTCAACCGCTACCCCTGCGTCTTCATCTTCAAGTGTCTTCACGATCGCGTCTGCTTGTGCGACGTGTGTATCAAAACTCGACTCGATTTGCGCCGCGCTGGCCGCATCAAGCCTGCCTTCGCTCGCGAGCGCCTCTGCCTCCTTAAGCCGCTCCTGTGCAACAGTAGTGTGGAACGAGGCCTTCGCTTCGTTTGAGATCGCAAGCGCGCCCTCTACATTTTCGTTTACATAAATTTTAATAGGGTACAAAAGCCCGCCGGGTAGCGACCCTTGTGCGGCATAGGCGGTAGTACTCCCTACCAACACCACCACTACCGCCACGAGCGCCATGCTGTAGCGCATAGAAAATACGAACCAATGTGTGGGTTGCGGGCGCACCAGAGCCTCCTTCAAACGCCTCGAGGCACCTATCCTTTCATAAATACGAGCACGCATACTATCCTTCTCGGAGCTCGAGAGGCGGACATGCTGTGCTTCTGTTTTTATATTGTTGAGTGGTTGTTTCATATTATTGTTCAGGCTCTAGAAGGCTTTTAAGCTTCTTAAGCCCGCGGTGTATCCTGACCGACACTGCATTTTCGCTTTCTCCAATTTGCTTGGCGATCTCTCCTGGCGTGAGGCCGTCTACATAGCGCAAAAGAAGCACCTCGCGATAGTTGTCTGGGAGCTCTTGGAGTCGCTCGAGCGCTCTCTTGCCCTCAAACCGCTCTATGGCCCTCTCGAGCGTGTTGCTTTCGTCCGGTGGGAGCAGATGCTCGACTCCCTCTGACTCCTCATCGACCATAGCCTCAAGCGAGGTTGGCTTTGACTTCCGATACTCGTCGATGATGAGGTTGCGCAGAGTTCGATATAAAAAAGGCCTCAGTTCACGTACCTCCTCACCTCGCTCCATGTATTGCCACACCCGGACAAACGTCTCTTGGGTGATCTCAATGGCACGCTCCCTGTCTTTGAGTCTAAGGGAGCAATGGCGAAACAACTCGTCGCTGTAGAGCTCATAGGCTTTGCCAAATTCTTCACGATGATTCTTCTGCATATATAGACGTCTGAAAGGGCTTATCCTTTCAGACAAGGCAATTGTACCCTCTAGCGTATAGCCTTTGCTACTGCTGCGGCTACTCCCTTTTCAAAGGGGCCGGGGATGATCCGCTCACTCGTCGGCTTTGCAATAAGTGCGGCCAAGTTTTTTGCAGCCTGGAGCTTCATATCATCCGTTATTTTTTTTACATTATTATCAAGCGCTCCGCGAAATACCCCCGGGAACACAAGCGAGTTGTTTATCTGGTTCGGGAAGTCGGAGCGACCGGTTGCGATAACCGCTGCTCCTCCCGCTTTTGCCACCTCTGGCATAATTTCTGGCACGGGGTTCGCAAGGGCAAATACAATAGCCTGCTTTGCCATCCGTGCAATATGTTCTTTTTTAATAAGGTTAGGGCCAGACACACCAACAACTGCATCGGCGCCCCGGAGGGCATCATGTAAGTCTCCACTAACACCGCGCGGGTTGGTGGTGTCGGCGAGCTCCTCTTTGTGAGCTACTAGTTTCTCGCGGCCGCGGACGATTATCCCCTTGCTGTCCAAGACAATAATGTCTTTAACACCAGCCTTGAGTAACAATTTTGCAACAGCGGTGCCGGCGGCACCGGCACCTGAGATAACCACGTGCAGGTTTTGAAACTTCTTCCCGACCACTTTTGCCGCGTTCATGAGCCCGGCTACAACCACAATTGCGGTGCCGTGCTGGTCGTCGTGCATGACCGGGATATCGAGGCGAGCTTTTAGCTTCTCTTCTATCTCAAAACATCTCGGCGCAGAAAAGTCCTCCAGGTTGATCCCCGCAAAGGTCGGTGCGATGCGCACAATCGTTTCAATAATCTCGTTCGTGTCTTGGGTCGAGAGCACAATCGGGAACGCGTCGACATCCGCAAATGTTTTAAAGAGTGCCGCCTTGCCTTCCATCACGGGGAGCGCCGCCTCGGGCCCTATATTGCCGAGCCCCAACACTGCCGAGCCGTCAGAAATAACTGCGATCATTTTGCCTTTGATCGTATAGTGCCTTGCCTCGTTTTTGTGTTTTGCAATATAGGAGGAGACCGCTCCAACACCGGGCGTATATATAAGAGAGAGGTCGTCGCGGGTTTTAACCTGTATGGGGAGGCCGGTTCGTATCTTCCCGCCCAGCTTTTTGTGGAGCGCAAGCGCCCTTTTAGCTAGATTGTCTTTCTTCATGTGCGGCAGTATAACACTATAAATCTCGATAAGCTTGGTCTCTTTTCACTATCTTGAGTATCCATATAACTTTACTGACTACTTCAAAAATAATCCTGAAATCCCCAATGCGAAAACGATATAGCGGGGAACCAACGAGAGGTTTAGCGAAAGAAAGCGAATCATCCTGTGTAGCATAAAAACGCATCTTTATAGATATACGTTTTTGGTCCTGCCTAGAGAGAGCGAGAAACTGCCGAGTAGCAGTCGGCGTATATTCTACTTTCATGTATGGTATTTAGAGGCCGAGTTTTTTGAATAGTTCCTCCTGAGAAATACCTTTCCCTTCGCGAACTTCTTTGCGAGCTTGTGTAAGATCACTATCAAAGGCGGTAATCTCAAGACGGTTGCTAACATAAGCTTCGGTCGCAAGATTAAGTACTGCAGAAAGAGTGAGTCCCTCTTTCCGCGCTTTCTTTTGTGCGGCCTGTTTAAGTTTCTTATCAGTGTTGAATAGTATCCGTGTAGTCATATATATCCAGTATATATGCTACTAAATACCTGTCAAGACGTCATCCTTCCTCCTGGAAATCGCCTATAATAATAAATAATACCGATGAGCAAGGTAAGAAACAATAGACTAATTCCCATTGAAAACACTAAAGGCCAATTTTCATACAAAAAAGCTTGTAAAAGAATGATTACTTGAAGAAACCAAGACAGCGAAGCAGTCCAAAGCGAGATTGATTTTGAGTCCTTTACTGAAAATAGAAGTTTCATTTGCGGAATAAATACAATCCACACAACAAATCCATTGAACCATACCAGTAGGTCTACCGTTTGCTTAATTGCGTCCAAATTCATAGTATTCGTGAGTCAGTATAACAGGCGAATCTATATAATAGCAGTATGCGACTCCAGGACTCCGTCACAACAGCCTTTCGGCTCACCGATGTACAAAAAAGTGCTCTCTCTAGGCTTGGGATTCATACGCTGCGAGATCTGCTCTTTTACTTCCCCTTTCGTTATGACCAAGGCGGAGAGGAGTCGACTATTGCGGGGCTACAAAGTGGGATGGAGGTGTCGCTTATCGGTACGCTTGAGAAATTAGAGATAAAAAAATCATGGAAGCGCAAAATCCCTATCTCTGAGGGATTCCTGCGCGACCAAAACGGGCGGATCAAACTCATGTGGTTTAACCAACCCTACATT
>VMFK01000021.1 GCA_007375995.1 Parcubacteria group bacterium Gr01-1014_56 | reverse complement strand
GTTGTTTTGTATACAAAAAAGCCGAGCATTCCGGCGATCAAAAGTATCATTACCGCGGCATACCGTAACTTGAACATGGCTCACAGAGTAACAGATTTGCCGTCTTATCGCAAAGGCCGCTCAGAGCGGCATAAGTGTCCCCTTACCCCTTTTCTTCTCTGCAGCAAGCACAAAAAGATTTTTAAAGATCATCGCAACGGCGATTGGCCCGATGCCGCCGGGGACGGGGGTAAAAACACTCGCAACTTCAGCACAGGCGGGGTCTGCATCGCCCACCACTTTGCCAGACTGCTCGCTCGTGCCAGCGTCGATAAGCACCACGCCTGGCTTTAGCATCTCCGGTTTAATGAGCCCAGGGCTTCCTGCGCCTAAGACGACAATCTCTGCATTTTTAAGCTCGCCGAGCGAGCCCTGCAGAAGGGTAACCACGGATACATCTGCTCCCATTTCGCGCAAAAGCTCTGCACACGGCATGCCAACGAGCCGGCCTGTGCCGACCACGACTGCTTTTTTATTTTTTACAGCAACACCCGCGCGGGTTAAAACTTCTTTCACCGCCTCGGCAACCGGAGCGTGCACTAGGGGAGACTTCCCCAAAGCATCAACATCCTTTTGCGGTGGGATTTTTGCCAAAAGTGCTTCGGCATCAGCAATCGGCAATTGTACAATGACTCCGTCGCACACGAGTGCCTGATCAAATTCTTCAGCGCTAAAACGCTTGACTACTACTCCCACGCGCGCGGCCGCACGCTCCTTCATTCTGACAAACGAGTTAGACGTTGTGTCACTCCCCATGACAATCCCCAGCGTGTAGGTGCCGTGGAGTCCATCTAAAATCTCATTTGCGATCTTTTTTCCATCAATAATCATATAAGCCCTGAGATCTTTTTGAGCTCTTTTATACCGTCCTCTAAACTCACCTGGGGCTCCCAGTTGAGTAGTCGCTTTGCAAGTGAGTTATCGGCCAGAGTGTCGTGAGGCTCCAAACGCGGAGCGATATACTCGACCCTGCCACCGATAAGTTCCGCAATTCGGTTTATCGTGGCATTCCTGCCCGCGCCGATGTTTATAACTTCTCCCTTCCCTACCTTTTCCGACGTCGCGGCTAAAATATTAGCACGCACAACATCTCGTACATGGGTAAAATCCCGTGTCTGCTTACCATCGCCAGTAATAGTGATCGGGTTCCCGTCCGTTCTTTGCTTAAGAAACTTTGCTATAGCGAGTGCGTAAGCGCCGTTTGGGTCTGCCCCCGGACCGTAGACATTAAAATACCGCAAGGAAACTGTTGGTAATCCATAGACCTCACTGAACATCCTGCAATACAGCTCCCCAATATATTTTTGCAAACCGTAGGGGCTTTTTGGCTTTGCAGGCATAGATTCAACCAAGGGCATCGTATCTTGGTCACCATAGGCAGAACTTGAGGCAGAGTAAATAACCTTTTTAACCCCCGCCTCTTTTGCTGCGGTTAATACAGCGAGGGTGCCGTCGACATTTACTCTATGGGTTTCTTCAGGATGTTCAATTGAGTATTGCACCCGCGGGAGCGCTGCAAGATGAAAAACAAATGTTGCGCCGAAAAATAGCTGGCGTAATAACTCAGCATCGTTGATATCTTGCCCGGCTTGGGTGTCAACTATAACAACCTCGTATCCCCGCTCTTCTAGAGCTTGGGCTACATGTGAGCCGATAAAACCCATGCCGCCAGTGACTACTGCTTTTTTCTTATTCATAATTACGCATTACTTTTTATTAACAGCCGGCGAATGGTTTTTATTGCCACAACGATGTCAAGGGTGAGCGAGCGATGTTTGAGATAATATAAATCGTATGAAAGTTTCATCTTTGTCATTTCAACATCAGCAGCGTGGTGCGGGTCCTGGTGATAATACAGCTGAGCCCAGCCAGAAAGACCAGGCTTAATAAGATGCCGCACGCCATAGTATGGAATAAGCCGCTCATATTGAGCGACTAGAGGTGGGAGCTCTGAGCGCGGCCCAATGAGTGAAAGCGAGCCCAGGAGCACGTTCCATAATTGTGGAAGTTCGTCGAGTCTTGTTGCGCGTAGCACCCTCCCGACGCGGGTAACGGTGAGTGTAGTTACGCCGCTTGGCCCATATTTGCCGTTGTCATTGCCGGACATACTGCGGAATTTATACATGCGCACGAGGCGGTTATTCTCGCCCACCCTGTCCTGCGCAATTACTATAGACCCCCTACTATCAAGCACAATGGCCAGGGCGATGAGTGGGTACAGCGGAAGCGATAGAGTGCCCACTACTAGTGCCCCCACAATGTCCATAATACGCTTCACGGAGTCATAAAACCTGTATGAGTAGCGAGACGCATTTTGTGTAACCCACTCTTCATTTATCTGAGAGAGGGGCATCCTGCCAAACACCTCTTCAAAAAGTTCTGAGGCATCAAAGAAACGAATACCCCGAGAGACGAAGTTATAAGCTTCGGGGAAAGCTCTCTCAACACGCCCATCGCTGAAATCGGCTATAACGAAGTGCACATTATATTTTTTAATTGCGGCTTCAGTCTCTAGCGTAAGGGCAGGACTCGCCGGGTCAATTATCTCTACAATATGAGCCGGGGCTCGCGGGGCAACCCGTAATGCCGCGACGAGCTCCTGTACCTCTTGTGTGTTTCCTACCACTATCGTGTTCTCAGCTTTTTGTAACCCTAAGACTGGGAAAATATAAACCCTCCAAAGCAGAACCAGCAAAAAAGAAATAACGAGATAAACGAGTAAGAGTGTTTTCGGAGCAATACCAAAAAGGGGTACAAAAAAGAAGAAAAGTGCGGCAATAGTGAAATTGATTATTTGCGCAACAAGAAGCGACACAGAAAGCGCACGACGCGCCAAAATAATTGAGCGGCTTTCATAAAGCCCTGCAATAAAAAACACTACTACCCATACTACAAAGAGTATAGAAAAAGGTATCGCATGGGTAAGAAAAATCTCTTGTGTTGGCACAGATACGGAGCGCACCAAAAGCGACAGCCACAGCGCGGACGCAAAAAAGAATAAGTCGCCAGCAAATAATGCGAGCGGTCTAAGACGAAATACCGTTACCATAAAGTCCACGCTATACTACAACAATACTATGAAAAAGAAAGTTCTCTTGTGTATCACAAAGTCCAATTGGGGTGGCGCACAACGCTACGTATTTGACCTTGCCACCTCGCTTCCTAAGGAGGAGTTTGATGTTTCTGTTGCCTTTGGTCAAAGGGGGCGACTTGCAGAAGAGTTAGAAAAGGGCGGGATTAAGACTCACGAAATTAAGTCGCTAGAGCGTGACGTGTCTATACGTTCTGATATAAAAAGTTTTTTTGAATTATATAAACTATTCAGAATGATCAAGCCAGATATAGTACATCTTAATAGTTCAAAAATTGGTGGTCTGGGAAGCTTGGCGGCACGGTTTGCGCGCGTGCCACGTATTATTTTTACTGCGCACGGATGGCCATTTTGGGAAAAGCGAGGTTTTCCCGCCCGAGCAATGATATGGTTTGCCTCCTGGCTTACAGCACTTTTTTCACACACTACTATCTGTATATCTGATTTTGACTTGCGTGTTGCGCGCCGGATGCCATTTGTGGGCAAAAAAGCAGTTCGTATTTATAACGGTATAGACCAACATATGGCATTTGGCACTGGAGATATAGTTCGGAGCGCCTTTCCCCCCGGAGTGACTATCACGGGAACTGTAGGAGAGCTAAACAAGAATAAAAACCAACAAGCTCTTGTCGAACAGGCAAAAAATAATTCTGATATGTTTGTGGCGATTGTCGGAGAGGGTGAAGAGCGAGGCCAGCTTGAAGATAAAATAAAAAAATACAATTTGGAGAGCCACGTAAAGTTGTTTGGGTTTATACCCGCGATAGAAGTACTCCGAGGTTTTGATGTCTTTGCATTGCCGTCACTTAAAGAGGGCTTGCCGTATGTACTCTTGGAGGCAAAGCTCGCCGGGCTACCCATTGTGGCCAATCGCGTCGGAGGAGTAGGAGAAATACTAGATAACAAAAACCCAAAAGAGTTCTCCCTCGAGCAGATGCTCGAAAAAACGGTTGCTCTTTACCGCTAGAGCGCCTGCCTGCCGGTAGGCAGGTCGTAGCCACCACTAAACTCGCGAGCAAACGTGTCGCGTGGTGCTGCACGCGAGTAGCGGCGCATACCCGAGAGTATGCCGAGCGCACCAAACTCAACAAGCAGGTGGGAGCCGCCATAACTCATAAACGGTATAGTAGTGCCGGTAACAGGTAGGAGCCCCATGTTGATCCCTACATGGAGCGTAAAATGTGCAAGAAAATAAAATAAGATACCGAACCCAAATAGCGTTTCAAAATTGCTGGCTCCCCTGCTTGCGATTGAAACAATCCTGATAAACAAGACTCCGTAGAGACTAAACACAATACATATGCCAATAAACCCCCACTCCTCAGCAAATGCCGCAAAGATAAAGTCGGTCTGGTATTCTGGCAAAAATCGGAGTTTACTTTGCGAGCCGTAGCCGATGCCTTTGCCTATCAACTCGCCACTCCCCACGGCAATGGTCGACTGATACGCGTTGTAACCGGCGCCGTGGATGTCCGCAAGCGGATGGATAAAAGTGAGGATACGCTCCTTTTGGTATTCTCTAAACCCAAAGAGCCACAAGCCTCCAAAAGCGACGAGCGAAACCAAAAAAAGTGCCGCCAGGTGCCACCTAGAGAGCCCTGAGATAAGCACAAGCCCAAGCCAGATAGCCGCAATAATAAGTGCTGAGCCGAAGTCGGGTTGGAGAGCTACCAGTACAAACACAACCGCTGCATACGCTCCAGATATAAAAATGTGCCGTATGTTGCGGATCTCAGTGTGGCGACGGGAAAAATATTTCGCTAGAGCGATAATAAGAGCGAGCTTTACAAACTCAACAGGCTGGAGTGCAAACGGACCGATATCAAACCACGACCTTGCTCCCTGTGTACTGTGCCCTAAAAAAATGAGCGCGAGGAGCGGCAAGAGCATGCCTAAGTAGAGCCCTGCCGCCACACCAGTGCGACGTAAAATGCGCCAGTCTACAGCGCTCGCAGCAAAAAAAACCAGCACACCAATGATGATCCATGCTGTTTGTCTAATAAAAAAAGGATCCCCCTCAGTAAAGGAGCTCATGGTAAGTAACCCTAAGAGAGCGAGCGTTAAGGCGCAGCCAAACGAGACCCAGTCTATAGTACTTTTCCAGATTTTGTCAGCCATGGGAGTTAGAGTGCGGGCACCACGGTGATCTCAGCTCGCACTATATTTGGAACACCGGTGGGCCAGGTAAAGACAACGGGCTGCGAAGATTTTTTTGCAATAGTACTGACCGTGCTTTTAGAAGCTCCGCGAGCAATACCTTGTGCGTCAAATAGCACTGCAATAACAACCAACTGTTTTATATTCTCGAGCGAATTATTAGTGAGGGTAGCGGATATTCGGGAACCATCTTGTTCTAGCTCTTGGTTACTGATTACTACCGAAGGCTTTTTCTCGGGGACTCTACTCCACTCCGGTTCATCTGCAAAAGAAAAAAGAGTGCGCGCGACAACCCGGTTGCCAACAGTAATGTTGGACTCAACGATAGGGACAAGCACCATGTTCGGCAAATCTGCAACCCCCTCGCGTTCGATAACCAAAACATTTTTGTCATCAAACAATTGAAAGGAATACCTCACAGCGCGCGCGCCAGCGCCGGGGTTCGAGTTCTCAATGTATGCTGCAGCCGTATAGAGACCGGTGTCTGTTTTAAAAGCCCGTGCCCAGCTAACGACTGGGGCGCGTGCTTGGGCCTGACAAATAAGCGCGCAGGAGCCGCCACAGTCCACCCCAAGTTCAGTGCCGTTTTTGAGCCCGTCATTGCACGTTGGCGTATGAGTAAAAAACGTCTTCCACCCGGCGACAAGTATAATAAGGCACGCTACCCCTGCGACTATGTAATACAGTAACTGTCTGCGCATGCTCCACGATAGTGCCATAGGCATATTGTATCCTTCTATTTACAAAAAGTTAAAGGGCCAGCTTTTGGCCGGCCCCTCAATTACTTTTCTTACTTCAGAAGATCAGTCACGCCCCACAATGGAGACGTGCACACAGATCGAGACTGGTTCTCTTCCTTGCTGCACATAACCGACCACGGCATGAGTACACCAAAGCAGAGAAAGGCGAGAACGACACAGACAAAGATCACTGCATTGAGCGCTGCGTTCATTGCTATTTCTCCTTGAGTTTGCAACAAAAAAATCGATCATTAAACTAAAAATAGCTTACTATAAAGTAAGCTTGTTGTCAAGTAAAAGATTTTAGACTCTCTGTTCTGGCGGCTAGCTACTCTCGCCTCCTGTAACAGAGACTACCATCGCCACTAGCGAGCTTAACTTCCGTGTTCGGGATGAGAACGGGTGTGACCCCGCCGTTGAGCCACCAAAACAGAACTTCTAAAACCAGGTAAAAATCAAAACGACCTAACAACAAATTATTGCGATGCTCAAACCTCTTCCCCCTGTCTCTGTGAGAGTGGAATTTGATCAATTAGTACTCCTCGGCTAAACACATTGCTGTGCGTACACCTAGAGCCTATCAACGTCATCATCTCTGACGGATCTTAATGATTACTCATCTTAGAGTCGGCTTCGCGCTTAGATGCTTTCAGCGCTTATCCAATCCCGACATAGCTACCGAGCAATGCCCTTGGCAGGACAGCTCGCACACCAGCGGTCAGTTCACTCCGGTCCTCTCGTACTAGGAGCAAATCTCTTCAATAATCGACGCCTGCAGTAGATAGGAGACCAACCTGTCTCACGCATGTTCTCACACATTACTGTGTGCATTGGACTATACCTTCACCTCTCTTAAGGTGGCTAATATGTAGTCTCTACGGGGCCGAGATTTTCTCAGCTACCCTCGGTATCGCCCTATTATCTTTATAGGGTTCTACCGATATTTTAGCTTCTTCGCAAATATAATTTGCGACCGCCGTGATTAGTTAGTTCTACTTTCTTTCTCATAACTATATTTCTATAGTTTTCATAAAACGAAAAATTCTCGTGGGGTTCAGACTGTTCAATCTCCCAAATTTTATCAAGGCGAAACCTTGATATTTTTTGAGAATCTGAACGGTCTGAACCCAGCTCGCGTATCATTTTAATTGGCGAACAGCCAAACCCTTGGGAGCTTCTCCACCCCCGGGATATGATGAGCCGACATCGAGGTGCCGAACTCCGCCGTCGCTATGGACGCTTAGGCGGAACTAGCCTGTTATCCCCAGAGTAGCTTTTGTCAGATAATCTTCCACCGCGTCTAATACGGATGGTCGGTTCACTATGTCCTACTTTCGTACCTGCTCGACATTCACGTCTTGCAGTCAAGCACCCTTATGCCATTACGCTATCGGCACGGTTTCCATCCGCGCCTAGGGTACCTTAATGAACTCCTCCGTTACTTTTTAGGAGGATAGCGCCCCACTAAAACTGCCCACCAGATACTGTTTCGACTGGTTTAGCCAGCCGGTTAGCGCATACAATCTCACAGAATGGTATTTCACTGTTGAGTAGATCAGAACCGAAATCCTAACCGTCAAACCTCTCCCATCTATGCTACGCAGTAACACCGTATACGCAATATCAAGTTGCAGTAAAGCTTCTGGGGTCTTTTCGTCTATCTGCAGGTAACCGGCATCTTCACCGGTACTGTATTTTCACCGAGCTGTGCTCCGAGACAGTTCCCCAGTCGTTACACTATTCGTGCGCGTCTGAACTTCATTTGAGTTTGATTGATTCTATTGCGCTGTATAGAATCCTCCTTCCCCACATTACTGCGGGCATTAGACTATATCTTCTTCTCAAGAGATTTAAACAATGTTTCAAGTGAACGTTTCCGTTTTCCTGATCCATTCATCGTATAGGCATCACGCATTATTTTACGCAATGTCTTTTTCTTTCGATGTTCTAGTTTACTTATTTTCTCGCAGATTTCTGCAAATTGCAGAAAATCTCTTTGTTTTGCTGATTTAAGAGGGTACTGCTTAAAGTGTGGAATCACTTTGTTTAGAAGATCATCCAACTTTCGCACTTCATACTTGAGCGTCCGGTCACCCCAGTCGCGCCGTATATGGCCGCAACTGAAATACTGATGCATCAAGTCCAAGACTTCGCGCCGATCAAAATTTTGACCGACACAGAAGCTTGGTTTTACTTCCCATCCGACGAGGAGTTTTGACCGTTTTGAAAACGATACCGAAAAACATCCTTCGCCATCAACATACCCAGAAAAATAATTTGCTAGATCTCTCTTGAGAGCCGGCGTGTTATAACCGTTCATACAATAGTAATTGTACTATCTAGGTTATCTGTGCGCCACTAGTTAGTGGTGCACAAGTCGTTACGGGGTCAAGTCCGACGTCTAGTCGGACCGACTTCCCACGGTATTACCCCTCCTTTTTGGGAGTTGGGCTCCACCGTTATAAGCCGGATTTTTCATCGGGGTCGCCCCCGAAGCTGGCAATCCAGTTACCAGACAAGGAATTTCGCTCATGTATTCCTCGAACATGGATCATGTCTTCTTGAACTGAAGTTGAGAAGAAGGGGCGAGAATATCTCACTCGCCCAAAAGATGGGTGTAGGGCTCCCTCCCGGGTCAGAACCAGTTACTCATTGGTTCCAAACTTCAGGGGCTACCTGAATAGGGGTTGTACTTGACTTGGCCAAGTGAAATCTTCCGACTTCACTTCCCTACACCTCTCAGAGCTCCTTCCCGCCAAGCCACGGGTACAGGAGTGTTCATCTTGAAGGGTACTGCCTTCTTCTCAACTTCAGTTCAAGCATGGCGTATGGTCTCTTCGTGCCATGTGTGAATTTGTTCAATCTCAGAACAAACTTTAGGACTCGATATATGTCGCCACATATCAAGGTAGCTTTTGTGTAATTCTTTCACTATTTACCCGATTCTGTAATCGTCCCAGTCCTTCCCTCCTCAACCGAAGTTAAGAAGAGAACCTTAGGACGATTATAGTTATCGCCGACATTCACCAGGGCTTATAACAATCACCATATATTCTTGCGAACATACAACGTCGTTATTTGACCTTCTGGCATTGGTCAAGTGTCACCCCCTATACATCCTCTTACGAGTTCGCAGGGAGCTGTGTTTTTGGTAAACAGTCGCCAGGGAGACTTTCGCTGCGGCCCCAAAATAAATTGGGGCAGGCCTTATTCCGAAGGTACGGCCGATTTTTTGCCGAGTTCCTTGGAGCACACTCACTCGTTCGCCTTGCTCTACTCGAGCTGATCACCTGTGTCGGTTTGCGGTACGGTCGTACATATGCTGAAGCTTAGAAGTTTTTCTTGGAAGGCTCTGCGCAGCGGTCCACGCTCTCCGAAGAGAGTATGTGCCCGAAACTCCACGATATTTGCATTAAAGCAGCACACCGGATTTACCTGGCGTACACATCTCTGAGTTCCGACGCCAATCCAATAAGGCGCCGCTACTTTTTTCCTCCGTCACTCCGTCGCACATATGCCGGTCAGGGAATATTAACCCTGTGTCCATCGCCTGCGACTTTCGTCATCGGCTTAGGCCCGACTAACCCTTGGTTGACAACCATTGCCAAGGAAACCTTGATCTTTCGGCGTGCGGGGATCTCACCCGCATTGCGGTTACTTGTGCCTGCATTCTCTCTTCCATACGCTCCAGCATGGCTCGCGCCTTTGCCTTCATCGCAAATGGAATGCTCTCTTACCACGTGCACACTCCGAAGAGTGCACACATCCTCAGCTTCGGTATTACGTTTAACCCCGATTATCTTTGGCGCAAGATCTCTCGATGAGTGAGCTGTTACGCTTTCTTTTAATGATGGCTGCTTCTAAGCCAACATCCTCATTGTCTAAGAAATCTCACCTCCTTGTGATGTACTTAACGTAAATTTTGGGACCTTAACTTGAGATCAAGGACTCTTCTCCTTTTGTACGGTGGAGCTTAGCCCCCACGTACTAACTGCCGTATAACAGTAATGGTATTCGGAGTTTGATAGGACTCACGGCCTTGCGGCCTGTTGAGTCCTTCCAGTGCTCTACCCCCACTACTCAATAAATACGACGCCAACCCAAAAGTTGTTTCAGAGAGAACCAGCTATTACAAGGTTCGATTAGCTTTTCACTCCAACCCACAAGTCATCCGAGAGTTTTGAACGGCTCAACGGTTCGGGCCTCCATCTGTCTTTCGACAAACTTCACCCTGCTCATGGGTAGCTCACCTTGCTTCGGGTCTTATGCGTGCTACAAACGCGCTATTCACACTCGGTTTCCCTACGACTCCAGGCTCATCGCCTTTAGTCATGCGCAGCACACATAAACTCGCAGGCTCATTCTTCAATAGGCACGCTGTCGAGGTTTTTAAGGACCTCTTCAACTCTTTGTAGACATATGGTTTCAGATCTATTTCACTCCCCTTATCGGGGTTCTTTTCACCTTTCCCTCACGGTACTAATTCACTATCGGTCTTTAAAAGTATGTAGCCTTACCGGTTAGTTCCGGCACATTCACTCAAGCCATACGTGTCTTGAGCTACTCAAGGACAATTAAGAAGTTGTTTTGATTTCGCCTACAGGACTTTCACCTTCTAGGGTGCCGCTTCCCAGCGGCTTCGGCTATCTAACAATTTGTAACTTCGTGTCCCTCAACTTTCGTTCGGGACTATAACTGCCTTACGACCCCCTAGAATAATATCTGGGCCAAGGTTCGACCTTAAGAATTGCTCCCCAAGGTCGAACCTTAAAAAACCAGATATTATTCTCGGGTTTGGGCTAGATTCGTTTTCGCTCGCCGCTACTAACGAAATACCTATTGGTTTCTTTTCCTCTCGGTACTGAGATGTTTCACTTCCCGAGGTTTGCTTCTTCATTGCTGAAGATCATAAAGATTTCTCTCTACGGGGTTTCCCCATTCGGACATCTCCGGATCGAAGGTTGCTTGGCACCTCCCCGGAGCGTATCGCCGCCACACCGCGTCCTTCATCGCCTTTTAAAGCCTAGGCATCCACCATACGCCCTTATGTTTCCTCTCTCAATTTGATTCGAGAAAAGAAGCTTGAGAACCGCAATAATTTGTTGTTGCGTAACTATTGTTCTCAGGAATAGTTACGTTTGTCTTTCTTCTTTTGATTTTTTACCTGCCCATCTACGTACCCACAAAAAGACCCACATTGGAAGGGTTGCGAAGAATAGCGTTTTACTGATTGCCCTTGTGGAGACCTTCGCGGGTCTTCTCGATGAAGCGCGATGCAGCCTCCTGACCACCAAGGCCAAAGGAGAGACCAAACGCCAACGAGAGTGCAACCACGATACCCATGAAGAGTGTCTGGAAGTACTGCGCACCGATGCCCAACTGCGAGAGCGCTACCGCGATCGCAAAGATCCAGATAGACCAGCGTGCAATAGCACCAGCAAAGCCAGCTGAGCGGATACCCGCTGCGCGAGCGGCGCCTGTTACGACATTCTGTACTAGCTCGGCTAAGACCGCGCCGATGAGTACGATCATTACCGCAACGATGACTTGTGGGAGGAACGACACAACCATCTGCTGGAGGAAGAGCGTCACCGGGGTTAGCGCTAGCACCTGGAGCGCCCACATGAGGAACACGATGATCACGAACCACTGCACCAAACCTCCAAGGAACGCCCCTGAGTCGAGTGTGTAGCCCGCCCGGGAAACGATGTCTCCCACTCCTGCACTCCTGAGCGCTTGATCAACTTTGATCGAGCGTACCGCTTGTGCGATGATGCGGCCGAGGAGTGCCCCGATAAACCAGCCCACTACGAAGATAATAACTGCAAACACAAAACTTGGAAGAAAACTGATGACGCTTGCGAGCAGGTTTGTAAACGACTGCTGCAACACATCAACCCATGACTGTACGATCATAGTAGAAAAAGATTACTAATTTAATAATTGATAATATCCTCCTTAATTGTAGCAACTTGGGCCCTCGGCAACCACCCCGCTGTGGATAGCTTAGGGGTTATTTTAGGCCGATGTCGAGGCGGTCAAACATGATACGGTGGGTGTAATCGAGCACATCGCGGAGTAAATGGTCGTTCATATTAAGCCTATAGAAAAATTCCTGCGTGGTAAGGAGGGCATATCGTATCTCTCTCCCTATTTCAGACTCCAGTACTCTCATATGTTTCTCCAACCTTTTCTCTTTAACTCGGTCGGCGACGATAAGAAGGTCAATTCTCCCCTCCCACTCACCTACGAAAATTCCTGAAACAACAACGAGCTTAATAACGCCAATGCGTTTGATGCGCTCATAGATACTCCCCGCTTGTGCAGAGGCATTAAGAAGCAAGTTTTGGAGTGCGGTGAGATACGGGAACTCAGGGTTGAGGGTGTAGTGGGGGGTGCGTCCGCGCCCATTTCTGTTGAGGAGTTTAATAGCAACAAAGACGGCGAGTTCTCGTTTTGTTTCGCGAATAGGTACGCGCGCTTTCAAGACGACTTCTCCTGCAGTGAAAGTGGTGTGGGGGTTAAACAAGAAAAGACGGAGGAGTTTTACCTGAGCGGGAGATCGAAAGAGTTTCGAGAGTGTGTCAACCATACGGTAATGCAGTCAGACAAAAGTATTCTATGCGAATTCCCTTCCCAAAGCAAAAAGTGGATAAAAAGAGAGCCGCCCGGGTGTTACCGGGCGGCATCGAATTCATAGACTAGCGTGTTGAGACGAAAAACCATCTCCAATTCGGAGAATATCCTTTAGATCTGCATAGCGACCAATTGCTTTGGCTACCGTGCGCAGGATTTCAGTTTCCTTCCCAGGCTCCCCTTGGTTACCAGAAAGAAACCGCAAGAATCTTGGAGTAGGATTATCCCTTCCATTAAGAGGAGTGGGAAAGCGGAATTCCAGGACCCTACGAATAACCTTTGAGGCTTCTCCTTGTTCACCTTCAGGCCACTCTAGGAGAGTCTGGGCGAATAGATCTTCATCAATCGACTCGCGACAAAACAACCATCCGTGGACAATCTGACCGCATAAGACCATTCTCGTTTTCTGGAAATGGGCTGAGGCTTTCGGAAGTACTGTAACCGCCCAGTGGGCGCCGACAGTCACGTGCTCATGGAAGACGCCTACGCGACCTTGCCAATGCAAGTCTTGAACTTCCTCGCAACATAATGAAGCGTAAACAGAGACAACTTCATCTTTTTCACCCTCCAAATTGCCGGGAATGATCGTGTGGAAATGCCTCCATGCAGGACTTTGAGGGATGTTTGTCCCCTCGTGCATAACCATAGTCATGACTGACTCTTTCTGGAACCGTAGCTCCTGTTGTTAAAGAACTCGTGAGTTCTCTTGGACACCGTGTCCATTTGAGACAATACTCCAAAACAAAAAACTCCGCCACAGCGGAGTTTTTTGTTACACAGTTTGAGTTTAATTATTTGAGCTCGACTTTGCCGCCGGCTGCTTCTACTGCTGCCTTAAGTTTGTCTGCATCCTCCTTCTTCATTCCTTCCTTAAGGACAGTCGGGGCTGCATCAACGAGGTCTTTTGCCTCCTTGAGCCCGAGGCCCAGTGCGTCTTTAACTGCTTTGATAACCTGAACCTTTGCTGCACCGCTGTCTGTGAGGTGTGCATTAAATGCAGACTTCTCCTCCGCAGCTGCTGCACCTCCCGCTGGTCCCGCTACTGCAACTGCTGCAGCTGAGACACCCCAGTGGGTCTCGAGTGCTTTCACGAGCTCGTGGAGCTCGAGGACCGACATCTTTTCTACTTGATCGACTAGATCTTTAAATTTTCCTTCCATAATCTTTTTTAATTTATCAAATTCTTACGAATTTGATGTTTGTTTCTCCGCCTGAGCATGCAGTACTACTGCAAAGCGCTGTAGCGGGCTGTTAATAAGTTGTACGAACTGCGCCCTAAGCGTCTCGAGCCCTGGGATTGCCGAAATCGCCGTGATTTCATCGCGGCTTACATATTTGCCGCCAAAAACTCCCCCTGCAAACGCAAGATGGTCTGTAAACTTCTTTACAAAGACCGCAAGCTCGCGGGCCGG
Organism: Parcubacteria group bacterium Gr01-1014_56; assembly: GCA_007375995.1. GTDB lineage: Bacteria > Patescibacteriota > Minisyncoccia > Phycocordibacterales > SBAW01 > GWA1-54-10. The sequence goes on along the minus strand of VMFK01000021.1, from coordinate 7,808 downwards.
TGCGAGTTCATCCTCGCCAGAGACGAGCGCGATTTCGCCCTCAAGCTCGGGCAGAGTGCCTTGGTAAGCGCCCGTTTCAAGCGCGCGCTTAATGAGGGTTTTTTTAGCAACTGTATAGCCGATTGACTTCGCGCGGAGAGCCTTTCGCATCTCGTTTTGCTCAGCAACAGTAAGCCCCTTAAAATTTGCGAAGACCAAAGTCTTTGCCTTCTTTATAGAGTCGGTAACTTTTGCAACAACTTCTTCTTTTTTTGCTCGTGTAATTGCCATGATTTCTTTTTAATTTGCAAAAGCCTAGTGACTTTCGCGGGCATAAAAAATGCCCTATTACGATAAGGGCTTTTGTTCGACCTCGGGAGGCAGCAAACGTCTGCGTTTGCAATTAAACCAGTTGGTTTGCCCCCTGTCTCTGGCCCTTAAAAATATACTACTGTGGGGCTGCGACACTGTCAACCGGAGGAGGCAGCACTGCTGAGGCGCCTATCAAGATACCAAATGCCGCAGCGATAATAACAAGAAACCCGAAAAAGAATTTAAAAAATGTATTTGTAAAATACTGGTTCATGTAAGTTCTTTTTGGAGCAAGAGCAAATCTGCGTTGCCGGGGTTATTTTTAAGACCCAGTGTCAATATTGCTTGCGCTTTGCTCTTGTCTTTATAAATATCACGGTAGAGATAGAAGAGCGCGCGATAGTAATCGATCACCTTAGGGTTAAGCGTAACCGCCTGGGTAAAGCGCGTATCGGCCTTTGCGTAATCTTTAATAAAATACATATACAGGTCGCCGAGGTTGCCATGAGCGGTAGCCGATACCTCCTTCGGCGCTACTTGAGCAACGTACTCCCATGCCTCAATCGCCCCTTCAAAATCGCCTCCGATTTTACGGTTGACGCCAAGCTGGAGCCATATATCGACTCGTGTTGGCTCTTTGCGCAGGATCGCGTACTGCTCTTCTATCATCGAGCGCAAGGTCACTTTTGCGTCCTCAGGGAGCGAGGCGGTTATTGAGATTGCTTTAAGTAAAGGGGGTGTGGTGCCTACCGGTTCAACCGTGTACCCGCCAGTGCCACTGACACCGTTTACTGTTGTAGTTGGTACCCCTGTGTCTCCTGTAGGAGCGCCGGTAGATGTTTTTTGCAAATACACATAACCTCCAGCGACAAGAAGGGTCGCAATCCCTACGCCAACAAGTGCATTTCGCTGTATTTCAGACATAAGGGTCATTGTACCGTAGCGTTACGAAAACACAAAAACCCCACTCATATGAGTGGGGTTTTTGCTGCGTTGTGCAAGAAGACTAGCTTCTGCGCTTGGCTCTAATCCTTTAGAGATTAGTTTGAGCGAGTCTGGATGAGACCGCCCGATGGGAGACCTGGGATGCTGTAGCCGTTGCTCCAGTCAACACTGTCGACGGTGGCAGTCGTTGTCGAGTTGCCAGTCCAGACGAAGTTTGCCGCTACGCCGCCGACTTCACCAGTCGCTGTCGTAGTACCTACGTTGTAGCCAGAGGTAAGACCGGTCGGATACGCACTGTCGCCGCTGAGCGTAGTCACTAGCGAGTCGCCAGTGTCCATACCCGAGACCGCGCCAGTAAGCTCAAACCAGATCGTAGTCCCTGCCGGTATAGCAACCGGGTTGGTAGTAGGACTGATTTCGAACGCGGTGCCGGAGATAACATTGCCCGTGTCAGAACCAATCTGACCGCCCGTTGCCTGGCCGCCGATAGGCGATGAGTACGCGGAGTCAGTATAGGCCTTGAGGCGAACAGTCGTGACAGTTACCCCTGTGGTCGAGGAGACCGTAAAGGTGAACTCCTGGATGCCGACCGGGCCCGCTGCATTAGCAGTGACCTTGAAGCGCATCAGGCGACCGTCTGCACCACCTGTTGAGGGGAGCGTATCAGCTGCGAGTGTCGGGTAGCTCTTGAAGATACGGAACCCGTTTACACCTGATGTTGCACCTGTCTTAACGGTGGTACCTGAGGATACACCAGAACCCTCAGAACTATTCGGATCAACCTTGACGAAGTTACCGATACCGCCTGGCTGGCTGGTACCAACCTGAGCAAGGTCAGTCTTGATCGTGAGGATCTTGTCGGTGTCCTTAGGAAGCGACACGATGCTTGAGAGTGTTGAGGTTGAAACAGTTGCAGTACCAGTGAAGGTCGCGGTACCGACAAGCGTTGCGCCGTCGTACACATAGACCTGGACCAAGTTAGCTGCACCGTTGCCACCTGAACCTGAGCTTGCACCGTAGGTGCCGTTTGCAAGCGTCATACCGAGCTTGCTGAGGTTAACCGCCTCGTTTGTAGCGCGGAATTTGAAGATACCTGCAGTAACTCCTGTTGCGCCACCCGCCACTACCGTGTAGGAAGGCGATGAGCTGTCAACAGTGAGAGCGAGCGAACCTGCTGCGACTGTCATGGTGCCTGCAGTGAGGTTACCAAAGGTCTCGGTGACCGAGACACCTGAGGTTACCCCTGTAGAGCTCCATGTGTCGCCGCTGGCAATGCTCCAGATATACGTACCGCTTGCTGCAGTGGATACGTTGCACTTAAGAGCAAGCGTAGTGACAGCCCCCTTTGCAATAGTAAGAGAGTTGTCGAGAGTGAAGGTTGTTGCCGTACCGCTCGATGAGAGTGACGACGGAACGTTAGAACCAGTGTTGAGGATCGTCGTACCGTTGTAGAGTTGGCAAGACGAGAGGTCTGCAACTGTACCAGTGAGACGGATCGGAAGCGCTGAGATACGGATATCCTCACCAGAGGCTGAAGCATCAAGCTGCAGGTTGGTAAAGAGGATACCTTGACCACCCGCTACGATGTTCTGCGATGAAGGAGAGGTAGAGAGCGACGCTACAAGCGCAGCTGCCTGAACCGTCATCGTGTTCATCGAGAAGTTACCTTGGCTAAGAGTGATCGAGTTGCCAGAAGTCTGACCGGTCGGGCTTGTCCAGCCAGAAGGCGTGGTCGAAGCAATGACGGTCTGACCATTACTTACAGTCGAAGGAATTTTACCCTTGATGGTATAGACTTGACGACCGGTTGGGAAGGTGAGTGTGTCAGTGAACGTTGCCTTCTGTTGTGAGCCAGCAACGAGTACGCCATCAACCGGACCAGAGACAACAACACCATTTGCGTCAACAATGGAGATGCTCGTAAAGAGCTCGCCATCGTCGGTTGTGTTGCCGTAACCGAAGTTAACAACGATCTGTGTTACTGATACTGCCTCACCCTTGAAGTCAGTTACGAAACCACCCAAAGGCTGGTTGGAAACGTTAACAGCAATGTTTTGTGCCGCAACCTCATTTGCCTTACCGATAGTTGTAGCTGTACCAGCGTTGATAGTTGTGGTGTAGCTTGCGAACCACGGAGTATACGTACCGCTTGGGGCAACACCGTAACCGTAAAGCTGACCAACAAAGTAGACATCTGTCACCTTGTCGATATCAAGCTTGATAGTGCGACTTGCTGCGTTAGAACCGCTGATGTCAACCACCGTGTATACATCGATCGAGTTGCCCTTAGCGATCATAAGACCACCTGGGAACACAACGGTGTAGTACTTGCCGGTTGAGTCAATTGTTGTCGGGTATTTAGTGCCGTTTACGTCAACCATGACATTTGAGATGTCAGATGCGCTTGCGGTACCAGTCTGACGGAAACGGATGTTGTAGAGCTTGAGGTCCTCTGCTGAACCTGCGGTAAAGCGGATGCCCGAGATACGGACATTGGTGTCACCAATGCTCTTTGTTTGAGCTGCGCCCGGGTCAAACGAGGAGGTCGTTGTCGAGAGGCTACCCAAAGTGAGAGTGGTGTTGATCGTATGCGACGCACCGTTGATCGGGAGCGAGCCGTTAACCGGAGCCGAGGTGTTGATTGCAACAACCTGAAGGCTGACGATCTGGCCGCCTGTGGTCTGCCCTGTCGCGATGTTACCCGCAACAGTGAGAGTCATAGACTGGCCTGCATTGAGCGTCCATGCATCACCAACGTTTGCCTGGTGGTTGCTGTTGAGCGTCTTAGCAGTGCCGAGCTGAAGACCGTTTTGGTCCAAGAGAACGATACCGCTGAAGTTTGCGTCAATACCAAACCCAGTGCGCTGTACGGTGACGTTGTTTACAACCACCGCTGCACCAGAGTTGTTGGTGATAGTGAAGGTAGTGAACGGAATTCTCGACGCGCCTTGCGGTGCGAGTGCATTAGCAGGTTGTGCTGCTGCCGAGACCGTGAGGCCCGGGCCAGTTGGAACTGGTGTGCCAGGAGTGACTACTCCGCCGCAGACCGACGCAATTTGTGCGCGGGTCTTAGCGCCTGCATAACCAGCGATTGGTGTGATGTTGTAGAGGGTCTGGAACTTGATAACCGCTGCCTTGGTCGCAGGACCAAAGGTTGAGGTCTCATTACCAGGGGATCCTGCACCCGAGAGGGAAACAATTGTTCCCGTCATCGTGTTAAGGAACTTCTGGAGTGCCATAACATCTGCACCTGTCGAACCCTGTTGAAGGTCGCGAGTAAGTGCTGGGCATGCGCCGCCAGAACCTGTACCGGTACCAGGGGTTGCCTGGCCGTTGAGTGAGGCCTGTACGTTGTTGATCGTCGCTTGGTCAGCGCCGAACGACTGAAGAAGCGAGATGATCGAACTGATCTGCGCTTGTGTCAAAGCTGCCGCCTGAGCTGGTGCTGCTGCGAACGCTCCTACAATAAGAGCAGCTGCAACTGCGACACCTGCCGCAAGAGCGACGAGCCGTGTTGAACTCTGAGTAATAGTCATACTTTAATAATTTCGAACGAATAATTTTACTTGTAATCTACCTATAAAAGGAACCGAACAATTTTCTACCGGCCGCTCAAGCATCGTCTCGTATCTCTTAAAGAAACGGGCCTTAGCATCAAGCGAATTTTGGTAGCGAGAGTGGGGTCTGAGTGACAGCCGTAGCAGCCGTGGAGGGACAAGGAATATCTGTAGTGAACACTGTTAATGACGCTTTAAGCATATTTCGCTTACAGCGCCTGTGACGTTTTCTTTACCTATTTAGTTGTCAATGAACAACAAGCCATTCTGCCTTTACAGCAGGTGGTACCTATTTCAGGTACTAGCACCATTATATGGCCATACACAAGACGTGCAAAAAAACCTTGTGGATAAGCCCAAATTAAGTCAATTGGGGCCTAAGCAGGCAAAACCCCCGGAGGGGGCCTTACCGTGTTTTCCACATAATCCAACCCTATACTAATGAAGGTAAAACGTCAACGAGGCTTCCTATGAGGAGAATGGGCGCGCACTATATATACTCCAACGACGCTCTCCCTTCCTCTCTATAAGACCCTTTTCTATGAGGCTCCCCAGCTCCCTTTGTATAGTCTTTTCACTACAACCCTTTACAGATGCGGCTATCTCTTTTATAGAAACGCCGTTGTGCTTTCTCACGAAATCGAGTATTAAGGACATCCTTTCTGACTGTTTGATTTCTTGTGTCTTTTTATGTCCTTTATTAATGTCCTTTATACCTTCTGCACTTAACTTTCCACTTTTAAGCGAAGGAAGCCCTTCTGCAAAGAAAGGCCCTTGCGTGGGCATAATTTTGATCTCCTCTACTGAAAAATCCTTGGAAGAAACGAAGGGGGAGGGGTGGTTCTCTGCGGCAATCTTGCGCGCGATGGCTTCATATTCTTCACAAAGAATAATGGTATTTTCCTTTCTTATGTAGCCTTGCGTTGCGCTTAGACGTATCCAAGAAAGTAAAGAAAGGATGTCTGCCAATACTAGAGAGGCGTCTATTTCCCCCGCCGCAAAATGTAAAATTGCATGTGGTAATCGGTTTGATAAGGTTACTAGCTCTCCAAAATTACCGCTGTCTTTAAAAGGAAAATTTTGTGAGAGGAGAGCGAGAACGTGTGCGATTCTCTCAGCTTTTAAATAGCAAAAATATATATCATTTCGTCCTTTAAAAAGGATTGATTTCAAAGCTATTTCATGAAATCCGTCGCTCATAATAGTTACAATTTGTCTTATATTTTGTCCTTAATGTCCTTTATATTTTAAGCGACATGAGAGACATTTCCATGTCTCTTAGAGTAGCGCGATCTCAGAGAAGCACAAGCCCCTCTCTAACATGCTATGATTTCTCCTATGGTACGTAAGCAAAACAAGGCTGGCAAGCTTTCAAACAATTCCTTCACTGCCCTGCCTGGCCAGACAAAAAGAGCTGTGGTTGCAGTCCTTTTTGTCATAGTGGGGATATTCCTCACTCTTTCCGCGTTAGGCACTGCTGGGCCAGCGGGTGGGAACATATACGACCTCCTGTTTGGGTTCTTGGGTGTTGGTTATTTCTTGCTTCCTGTTCTTTGTTTTATGTTGGCAACGGCAACACTCAGAGAGCAAGAAAGTACTATTACCCTCATTAAGGGTGTTTCAAGCGGGGTGTTCTTTCTTGCGGCGCTTGGCTTCGTAGCGATAGTAAGCGGCAACGGTGGTCTTATCGGGCAGAGTATTGCAACCCCGCTGATTCGCTTTTTTGATATATATGCCTCCCTCATTGCGCTTGGCGGGCTTTCTCTTATTTCACTCTTGGTGCTCTTGGAGGGGAATCTGTCGCTGGAGCCTATCGCCGCTCTGGTACGACTCATTAAGCGCCTTATAACGAGAACCCCAGGTGTTAAGGAGCCGACACTCTCCGGGGTCAACCTCAACATGCCCGAGGATATGGAGGGTGGCGGGGTAGAGGACGAGGAAGTATCGATTGCCATGCCTAAGAGCTCCCAAACAAGACCGCAGCAAATCTCAAGTAGGGAGGCGACTGCAGCCGCACTTCAAACGCTTTTGGGTGAATATACTCCACCTCCGCTTAACCTCCTTGAGCGAGACCGCGGCCGACCAGGTGTTGGAGACATAAAAGGAAACGCAAATATTATTAAACGCACACTCCAAAATTTTGGTATTACCGTTGAGCTCGACGAGATCTCGATCGGCCCTTCGGTCACCAGGTATGCGATCAAACCTGCAGAGGGAGTGCGACTCCAGAAAATAGTTTCGCTTCAGACAAACCTCGAGCTCGCGCTTGCGGCGCACCCAGTGCGCATTGAAGCACCGATCCCAGGCAAGTCGCTCGTGGGTATTGAAGTACCGAACTCAGCAAAAGTTACCGTTGGGTTGGGAACGATCTTAGAGTCTCCGGAATTTGCAGAGGCTCGCAAGCCGCTCTTGGTAGCGCTTGGCCGCGACATTGCAGGGGCGTCGCACTTTGGCAATATCGGCAAAATGCCGCACATACTTATCGCAGGAGCAACTGGCTCGGGCAAATCAGTAACGATTCATACTGTTATCACATCGCTTTTGTACCGCTTGGGGCCCGCTCGACTGCGCTTTCTTATGATCGACCCGAAGCGTGTTGAACTCACGCTCTACAACCCGATCCCGCACCTGCTTTCGCCGGTTATTACAGACGCAAAGCGCGCGATCACGGCACTCAGGTGGGCCGGCAAAGAAATGGAGCGGCGGTATAACATTCTTGAGGAAAACCGTGTTCGCGATATCGACTCGTACCACGAAAATATATTGGCTCCCGCACTTGAGCGCCTGCGCAAACGGGGGGGAGAGCCCGAGGAGGGAGAAAAAGTCCCTGAGGCAATGCCCTACATTGTGATCGTGCTCGATGAACTCGCCGATATTATGACAACATATCCCAGGGAGCTGGAGGCATCGATTGTGCGCTTGGCACAAATGTCTCGCGCGGTGGGGATCCACTTGATTCTTTCTACACAGCGCCCGAGCGTCAACGTCATCACTGGGCTTATCAAAGCAAACGTG
>VMFK01000020.1 GCA_007375995.1 Parcubacteria group bacterium Gr01-1014_56 | reverse complement strand
GACTTCTTGCATGCACTCATCATAGCGCGACGCCAATACACACCAATCTTTTTTGCCTTGGCATTAGGGTCAAAAAGCGTCTTTACATCCCAGAGAAAATTCTTTAGATAGTATTTAACCCAGCCCGCCCATGAAGGAAATCCTCCCATACCACAAAACGATACCATCGGCTTTGATTTTTTGTCTCGTATGTGTAGAAGCTCTTGTGGTGGGTCTTCAGTTGAGGTTGGCATGACAATATCATGTGGCCCTATGTCCGAGCGATATGTTGAAAATCGAAACGCATGTACTCGTGGATCAAAATGTATGTCATGAGTGAAGTCGCCAAGAGAAAAAGCGAACACCGGGATGCCAAGTTTCTCTCCCAAGTCGGCATACGTGCGGATATAGGAAGTCGCCTCTGCATCAAGTGTTTTAAAGTTATTGGGCAGGACGATAGCTTGTGCCGCTTTAGGGTTAGAGACTTTTTCTACCGACGTTTCAAAAAAATTGGGTGGAAGATCCTTGGTAAACAACTGTTTTTCGGACACGGGCGCAAACCATGGCGCCAATAAGCGGTTAAGCGGCGCTGGTATGTACAAAGGAAATTTAGGCATGAGAGTGATTTATTTTTTCTTCCATGGCTTTTATAACACTCTCAGTTTTTATATCGTACAAGCAACGATAAAATACTCCTTCGTTTGTGACCTCATTACATTCCCCTGTTTTGTCGCCGTTGCATCCACAGCGGGCGCGCTCAAAAAGTAGCACCACTTGAGAATTATAACTTGGCAGCCAACATGGGTCAGATAGATTACACAACACTACCGACGGAGTCGGCAGGTGCGCAGCAATGTGTGTAATGCCAGATGCAGCACCAACACAAACGCTCGCGTGCGTTAGAAGACACAAAATCTCTTGTGCAGAGAGCCCAACTTTAGTAACTAAATTATCGATGTTACTCCCGATCTCTTTGACTTGTTCTTCTTCCTCCTTGGCACACGTCACCACAAACGTATGGTGCGGAAAACGTGTCCTTGCCGCCAAAAGTATTTCTCTTGCATGAGAAGGGGCGACTGAGCGACGGATTGAACCTGCAAAGAAATGAAAAACGATATAGGGCTCTGCGATCGGCCGGGCACAAGCGAGCAACGGCAAACTTGGTTTCGGAATTTCTTTTGCTGGTATGCCCCATCGCTCAAGTATTGAAGGGGGTGTATCAAAAAGATTAGTTTCTCGAGAATCATACAGAAGCACACGAGAATATGAAGGCATCTTTTTCTCATGTATTTGAGCCCGTACTTGTATGCTGCCGGGTGAGCGGGAAGCACACCACAGAATAATCTTCCACCATGTCGATACTGGTGAAACAAATGGGTCAAACACCACCGACTTCCATGGTACGAACATAAGGCCGAATAACTGAATCGAGGAGAGAGGATTTCCTCTTAATAATTCGCGGTATTCAACAAAAGGAACACTCGCTGCCAACTCTCTGGCGAAATCACTTTTGCGCGTAGAGAGCATAATGAGCCGCGCATCTGGTTTGTTTTGTGAGAGAGTGCGACCGATATGGATACCCAAAAGCGTGTCACCAATCGCTCCTCCGTCAAATTGATGAAAGTTTAAAAAATGCAGTATTTTTGGAATAAGGCGGATCAGCGAATGCTCGGTAACCACCTTACCTCTCAATGTGGCGACCATCGCCGCGCGATCGGAGCGATGCATGGAGCGGTTGATAGCGTCGGCAAGCGCGACGTAATCACGCTCTTCTACCCAAAGACCAAAGGGCTCCAGCAGCTCGTGGAATGCTTTGTTAGTGGTGATGACCGGCACCCCTACCGCAAGCGCTTCAAGACCGGCCTTGTCCATATTGCCCGTAGTACTGAAATTCAGGAAAAGATCCTGTATGTTTAAAAGCGCCGGCAGACGGTTATGGGGCATTGCGCCGACCATCTGCACTTTCTCTCTGAACGGGCGCATTTTTATCTCATCTTTTAATTTTTTTGCATATTCTTCTTCCTGTGGAGTGACCGCCTCGCCGACGATGGTGAACATAAATTTCTCTCCCCGCTCGTAGAGCACGTCGAGCACGCGCAGCATCTCAACGATGTGCTTGCTTGCCGCGATGCGGCCAGTGGTAATGAGTCGAGTCTCAATGCTTCCCTCGCGCATATCAGGCTTGAACAGCTCGGTATCAATACCATGTCCAACTACACGTAGTTTTGGTGTGGAGATTCTATAGCTCGCCCTCGCCACACTAAACACGAGGTCTGTAAACCGCATCGCGAAGGAGAGCTGTCGGGTAACGCTCTTGTGTGCATACCATAAACCTACTTTTTTGCCCCATCTACGCCAGAGCCACCCGCCCAGCACTATATATTCCGGATTCATATGGACGAACACTGCATCATACTCATGCTTTTGTGCCTGAATATATGAGAAGAACCGACGGACACGGGTCAGGTGAGAAGTTTTTTCTTCTTTGCCAAGTGACAACACCCGTACATTATCAGGAAGATTGTACGATCCTTTACGTAAACAGATTACCGTTACCTTTTCGCACTGACTCGCAAATTCTTCTATCCAACGATGGAAAAACCCCAGATTCGAATCCTGCATATCAACTACCTGAGTTACGATGAGTAGTTTCATAAGGGTCCGTACACTTCCTTGAGCAAATCAAGATCTTTCTTGCTTTGGATAAGTAGCTCTCTATTTTTATCCTCGAGTGAACGTAGTACAGCAAGACCTTCTTTATCCTCCGGCAGAACTGACTCATAAAGCATGCGCAGCGCCCCAAAATCCTTGATGAGACAATGTCCACCGGCGCCGCGTCCCGCCTGAGCGTCCTTATGTCCGCTCGTATCTATTACCCGCAGGTGTGAGGGACCGATGCGCGGGTCGGCGCTGAGCGCCTGCTGGACGATCTCGTAATCCACCTTAAGGCCCTTTCCAATGTCATACATGAGATTCGCGAATATGATCTTCATATAAAGAAAAGCGTTGCCGGCATATTTAATGAGCTCCGTTTCGTCAGAATCTGCGACCATCTCGTAGGGTGCTTTGGGGAGTATGGAGATAAGTATCTGCGCATGTGTGTGGTATATCTCGCTGTCATCCGGCAGCCCTACAATGTTCCTTGTCGGATGAGCGGCGTCATATGCGGCAGTTTTCTCCGCTAAAAACTCTGGCGAGTGCAAAATTACTCTGTCTGGAAATTCTTTTTGAAGTTTCTTCACCGTGCCGGGAAGTGTAGTCGATTTTATGACTGCAACCTTCCCTGCACCCACAAGTGGCAAGACGGCACGCAACATACTGTCGTCGAACCCCGTAGGGGTTGTGGGGGTCGGCACCGCAATAAACACAAAATCGCAATCGTATATCTTCTCTCTATTCGCGATATACGGCTCTTCGAGCGAATATCGGACCGCAGCAAATCCCCGGCGCTCAAAGTCGTCTGCATAATTCTTCCCGATAAATCCTTGTCCTACAAATCCAATTTTCATATGAGTGAGTCTTTCCACGCGCGCCCCCATTCTTCCCGCGTGAGCAATTTTAATTTTAATTCCCCGTTTGCGTTTGACTGTAACGCCTTTATGACCGCTTGTGCAAGTTCGTTGCGCGATACTACGATTGCTCCTGCCTCGCGTGCGATACCAACATCTGGAGCCACAACTGGGATACCCGCCGCCAACGCTTCTACTATGCTTGCACCCCAACTTTCATGCCAAGAAGTGCATAATACGACATCGGCGGTATCAAGATGAATTCTTGGATCTTGCCAACCAAGAATTTCGATAATCGGAAGATTATTTGCTTTCTTGATTACATCTTGTTGCATGCTGCCTGTGCCAATCATAACGAGTTTGGCATTTATACCTTCCTTTCGTACTTCTTCTAATACCGAAATAGCTCGTAATGGATCCTTCTCTTTCTCAAAACGTCCGATCCACAGAATGGTTAACGGCAAATGCGGTTGTCGCACTACACTGTGAAATTTTTGAAAATCTACAAACACAGGCAAAATAGAGATTTTGGTATACACACCCGCCGCGATTACCTGCGCCTTGATTTTTTCAGACACGACACGCACAGAATCAGCATGACGTAAAACAATCTGTGCAAGTATATGACGTAGAAGTGATTGTGCGGCAAGATCGGTATGTATCTGCACATTAAAACGGGCTTTAAGACGACGTGCAGCCCATAAAGCAAAAAGCCCGCGCCAAAATGGGTCTTGTACTGTTACTACATCAAAATGCCCTGTCGGTAACGCAGACCAAATACTACCCTTGCTCCAATAGACGACCTCAAGCCGCTCCACCACGCTCTTTTGCAACTCGTAGCGTGGATGCCCCGGGCCAAAGTGTTTGTCGCCGGTTATGACGAGGGCTTTCATACCGTTTTGAGGAGTGCGACAAGTTGAGTGATAGTCGTATCGATAGAGAACTGCCCTGTCTTAGCACGCGCGGACTCTGCGCGAGCCTTTGCTGCCTCGGGGTCATCCGCTATTTTCTTTATGGCGGCATGGAGCGCCGCGTCGTCATGCGGAGGAACGAGGATGCCGTCCACGCCGTCTTCGATAAGCTCTGGGTTGCCGCCAACCCGTGTCGCAACAATCGGCGTCCCGAGCGCCATCGCTTCTATAAGCGCGTGCGAGAGTCCCTCGTACGAGGAGTTGAGCGCGAAGACATTGGCCGTTTTTACCCAGCCGAGCGCCTGAGCACGCGGCAGTCCTTCGGCAACGAAGAAACGCCAGCCTTTCTCTCTTTCAACTGCTCGCTCAATGCCTTCGAAGCCTTTCCATGGCACTCTGCGGCCCGACGTTACTACCAAAAAGCCCTCTGGCCGTGTTGCGGGCAGCTCGGGAGTTACGCCAAGGTCGATGCTGCTGTAAATAACCTCGATGTTTTTTGCTCCCCAGCCGCTTACTATTCTTTTCATATAATCGCTCGGGACGACAACCGCCCTGGCGGAGCGGACCACAAACTTCTGTACCGAGCGAAGCGTCTCCACCTGTGCGCCGTATTTTTTTGACTGAAAAGCATCAAGCGAATCCTGCACATCGAAGTGCTGTACCCCCTGCTCCCACGCGTAATCCCCCGGCACACGCACGAGAAATTTCTTCCCGCTCACCAACGCCGCAATAGCCGCAGGGAACCCGACCGAAACGGTATCAAGCGCGTAGATCACGTCGGCTCTTCTCGCCATGCGAAGGCATGTAAAAAAGTAGGCGATATGGCGCAGGAATTTCGGCAGATGCCGGACTCGGCTAAAGGGCAGGATGGGTACGACAAAGCCCTGCCCCGGCAGGCGCTCTTCGAGCAGCTTGGTATAGGTCGCCGGCCCGCCGCTCTCCGGCGGGTACAGCCCCGTCGCTATAAGCACTTTCATGTCGAAATGGTAGCGCCTTTAAAACCTTTGCGCCATCATATTGGTTTCAGTACGTGCTAGACTCTCTATTATGAAAATCGTGCTATTAAGCTCGCTCTACCCGCCTGACATAGCCGAGCCGGCCCCCTATATTAAGGAACTCGCTAAACGCCTCTCCACCGAATACGAAGTGACCGTGGTCGCCTACTCCAACTTCCCCGAGAAAGTCGGGGGGGTACATGTCGTTGCCGTAAGCAAGCGTCGGCCGCTCCCGATTCGCCTTGCTGTCTACTTCTTCGCCCTCCTGCGCGCGGCGCGCGGCGCCGATGTCTTATACGCCGAAAACGGCGCCTCGGTCGAGCTGCCAGCAGCCGTTGTTGCGTGGCTTACCCGCACGCCGCTCGTTCTGCATTTGGGAGACACGGCCGCCCATGCCCGCGCACGTGGTATCCTGCGCGGCATCGAGAGGTTTGCTGCACGGCGGGCAACCCGAGTGCTCACCGAGATGCCTCTCTCGAAACCCGAGATTCTGCCGTTTAACTCCGCCCCTATCACAGAGATCCAAGCGTATGACCGCTCTTGGGCCGAGCACATGGCAGAGCTTACCGGTCTTTTTGCTCATGCAAGATAACGACGCACAGCGACAGTGGGAGGAATACCGCGCGCGCGAGCTGCGCGGAGCCTCGCCGGTGCTCCAAAAATTAGGGGTAACTCTCGAGGCGGAGCAAGTGCATACCGAGGGTGAGCGCTTTTTGATGGCAGGCGAGCGCGATGTGGGCGGCGGCGGATACAAGCTGGTCCTCCTAGGACAGCGTCAGCGCGATTCAAAGCGCGTGGTCATAAAACTGAGCAGCACACGGGACGGACGCCGCGAGATAGAGACCGAAAGAGCGGCGCGCGAAACCCTGCGCTCTCTGCGCTTCGCGTACCATGCGCTCCTGTCGCCCGAAGAGATTCTCTTTATAAACAAAGGGGCATATACGATCCTGGCAACCGAGTTCATTGATCAGGATAAAAATTTTTTGACCCGGTCGGTCGAGGAACAGTTCTCGCTTGCGTTGCGTGCGCTCAAGGCGCAGGAAGGCGTGCATGCGACCACCTACTCGCACGCACAGGTTATCCGCAGCGTCTTCGGGATAAGCGGCGTCGAGGAATACCTGCGCTCGTTCAAAAAGTTCGCACACTCGACTGTCTCGAACGACCCTGATAATGTCGCGCTTGCAGAAACCCTCAATTGGGCCGAAGCATTCTTGGAGGCGCATCGGGATACCATAGAGCAGTACTCAGGATTTCTCACCCATGCCGACTTCGTGCCGCACAACCTCCGCGTGCGTGACGATGACATTTATCTCCTGGACTCGGCATCCTTCCACTTCGGCAATAAGTACGAAAGCTGGGCGCGACTTCTCAACTTTATGCTGCTGTATAATCGCCCGCTCGAGCGCGCGTTTATCCAATACGTGCGTGACAATCGCACTCCTGAAGAATCGCTTTCGCTCCGGCTCATGCGCATCTACAAGCTCGGCAAACTACTCGAGTATCATGCCGGGGCTCTCAGCAAGACCTCCGGCAACATGCATGAGCTGAGCAAAAAACGCGTCGAGTTCTGGCGGGCTGCGATGTACGCGCTGCTTGTCGATACGCCGCTAGAAGAAAGCACTATCACCGAATATAAAAACGCCCGCAATTCACTGCGCAGCGAGGAGGAGAAGCGTCGGCAAGAAGCTTTGCACTAACTCTCAAGGAGCACTCTCAATTCTTCGAGCATCGGGGTCGAGTTCCCTATATAGACTTTTTGGGACGCAATCGAATACTCAAGCGAACCGCCCGATGCGCTAGCGCTTACTCCTCCCGCTTCCTGCAAAATACCGAGGGCGGCGGCGATATCGAGCGTGGAGAGCGTGCCGTATACTCCTACATCGGCCCGGCCTGCAGCCACGAAGCAAATGTCCAGCGCCGAGCTGCCGTACATGCCGCGCTTGAGGCTCTTCTCCAGCAGTTTGCGATAAGAGACTGCGGCCCAGTCCCACAGCTCCGGTTTGCGCGAACCGGGGCTGAACACCACCTGTGCCTCAGCGAGCACTGAAACCCCGGAGACGCCGATAGGGTTGCCGTTGAGAAACGCTCCTTCGCCTTTTTTGAAACTAAACAACTCTTTAGTGACAGGGTTATAGACAGCGCCCGCGACCGGGGCACCCCCTTTCAGCAATCCCAGACAAACCGAAAAATGTGGAATGCCTCGTGAGAAATTTGCAGAGCCATCGATTGGGTCAATGACCCACTGCTCGTCGCTGCCAGCCACCACGTCGCCGCCCTCTTCGGAATACAAGCGGTGCGTAGGAAATTCTTTCTTTATTGCA
The DNA here is from genome assembly GCA_007375995.1 of Parcubacteria group bacterium Gr01-1014_56. Lineage (GTDB taxonomy): Bacteria > Patescibacteriota > Minisyncoccia > Phycocordibacterales > SBAW01 > GWA1-54-10. The sequence continues at coordinate 5,655 of VMFK01000020.1, read as the reverse complement.
GACACCAGAATATCGTTGGCTTTCTTGTCTATGCTAGTCACGATGTCGCGCGGATTGCCGCCCTTAGTTGCGACGCTGAAGCCCCGCTCTCGCGCATCAAGTAACGTTGCCCCAACCTCCTTTACTTTTTGTATTGAAAACTCGTACGGGTCCATGTCGTTAGAATAATCGAGAAAAAACTTTCTGTTGCATGTCTTTGGCGATGATGTCCCAGTTGTAGTCCTTAATGACCATGGTGTAGGCGGTTTCGGTTACAACTTTGGTACGCTCGTGATCAGCGATGATTTCTTTAACGGCCGCTGCGATTTGTTTCGGATTATTTTTGTCTACCGCCCAACCGGTTGTCGGTTTGTCGGGGTTCCTTTTTGCATCGAATAAAAAGTCCGCGATGCCTCCCTCTTGTGTCGCAACTACAGGGATTTTTGCGGCCATTGTTGAGAGGAAGGATATCCCCTGTCCTTCCGAACGGCTCGGGAGCACAAAGATGTCGCACGCCTTTCGATACTTAGCGGTCTCGGTCCTATCGACATGTCCTACAAACTGCACGCGCTGTGCAACCCCCTCTTTGTGCGCAAGCTCCATCAGCGCGTCTTTGTCCGGGCCTTCACCCGCTACGACGAGATGTATATGCGCGGGTAAGTGGGTAAGCGCACGGATCACATCATCGATAGCCTTTTGATGCACGAGCCTGCCAACGCTGAGCAGATATACATCACCCTCTTTTCTCCCTAACTTCATCTTAAGGGCATCAATGTCTCCTTGTGGATATTCTTGCGAGGACTGGATCGACGCGCCGTTGGGTATCACCTCCACGTGGTATTTATATCCGCGACGCTTGGGCCATGTCGCGAGATATGTCGAGATAGCCTGTATCATCGTAGCGTTGCGGAACCCCCAGTTTAAGATTGGCGCTACTGGTTTGATAAACCAACGCTCAAAAACTTTTTCGTAGGTGTCGCCATCCTGGAGCGTCAGTACATACGGTCCGCGTATCCCCAACAACTTAGCGAACGCGAGAGGAAAGAGCATGTAGGTCATCATTACCCAAAATGCGTCATAATGAAATTTGCGATGCAACCGGTACGCGCCTATCCCTGCAAACAACGGAAAAAATACTTTTGAAATATACGAGCCGCCGCCCTTTACGCGATACACGCGTACATTCCCTACCATCTCAACTAGCGGATGCTGTCGGTCAAACTGTAGCGTTATCATGTCAAATGCAATATCAGTGCGAGGTATGCGGTCGGTTATCTCTTTGATTGAGACCTCCGCCCCACTAACGTGGCTTGGATAGTACGCGAGCGAAAAAATGAGTATGCGCTTTTGCATATCATGCTTGGCGGCGTTCTGCTTTGAAGGCATCGATATAATCTTTGAGAGTGCGTGTAGGTCGCCAGCCAAGCGCCTCGGTTTTTTCGGTGCGCACCGGCGAAGAAGGCCTGCTGGTCGAGCGTGCCGGCATCATTTCAATCTCACCGCCAAACAACTCTGCAATACCGCGTGTGGAGTATGTGTCCTCTGACGCGATACCGTATTCGTCACCTTCGCCCTTCTCTCCTACGAGTAAGAGCGCATCGACAGTATCGGCCACGTGCGTATAGGTGCGGGTCTGTGTACCGGGGCTGTTAACCTTGAGCAGCTCTCCTCTTTGGTATGCTTCTTTAAAGATTTGAATCACGGTACCGTATTTGCCAGAGAGCTCTCGTGGGCCATAGACGTTATAAAAATAGACGACGGCGTGATTGAGTCCGTACCAAAGTCCGTAGTTGCCCACGAGTTCGCTGTTGGCGGCTTTGGCCCAGGTGTATGGCGAGAGGTTACGGCCCTCGACTCCATCGGCCCTTGTGTCGGCAAACTTAGTTGAAGAGCCTGCGTAGACAAGTTTGGATTTTTTTGTGCGGCAAAATTCAAGTACACCAATGGTCCCCAAAATATTTAAATCCCATACGACGCCCGGCTCTTCTTTAGCAACTGCGGTGCGCGAATATTCACCGAGATGGTAGACGAGATCCGGCGTCTCCGGCACAAGCGAAGCGATATCCTTAGTATGGCCGTCGCGATAGTCGACACCAACAACATGATTTTCCTTTGAACCCGTAAAGTAGTTGTCGAGTGAGATAACAGTATGGCCGTCTTTGACCAACCGCTCACATAAATGCGAGCCGATAAAACCGGCTCCGCCGGTCACAAGAATTACCTTTTTAGCACTGGTTTCTCCCATAGATGACCTTACTGTACAGTTTTTTTGCTTATTCTTCAACGATTTCAAACTCATCTGTAGTGTTCGAAGTCACAGGTAAAAGACGACGCGCTTTGCTACTTTGGAGATGTGCGTAGAGTGCACCGGCAACCCCAAGTGCAATAATTGCGGCAAGACCAAGAGCCCAAATAAGTAGTGGCGTGGGATTGTTGGTGTTCACTTCAGCGTTTGGATCAAAAGTTGCGTGCGGTGCTTCAAGAGCAGCCGCGGCTTGCGTTGATGATTTTGTTTTAGCTGTTTTACTTTTTGCGGATGTTACGGAAGATTTTGCTACCGGCGCAGGCTTTTCAACTTTTGGTACTGACACTATACTCCCCGGGAATACGCCGGGGTTCGGCAGTGCGGCGATAAATATCTCGGCACTGCGGTGGAGCGAGCCGCCGTCCCCCGCAGCTCCCCCGCTTGAGGCATAGAGAGCAGTATCTTCAACAGTAGAGGAAGCATTTTTGATCACAAGTGTCTCACCAGTGTTCGAAAGCGAAAATGTGCTGTTAAAAAGTGTTCCGGAAAATGCCGGCCAATCCTCTTTAAATTTTATAGGATCATCAGCAACAATGGCTGAACCTCCTGGTGGGAGGACATTGTTACCCGAAAAAATTATGAGGCCATGGTTAGTGCTGCCCTCAGTGATTTTATATTTACTCACATCAACAGGCTCCGCTCCTGTATTGGTGATCTCGATCCACTCCCGGCCGCTGTCGGGGCCTGAAAGATCGTACATGATCTCGGTTATTTGCACGAAAGCATGCGCGTAGAGTGGCATGCTCATAAAACCGACACAGAAAAAAGCCCCTAGTAAAGAGTATTTATTTATCGGGCTTCTCGAACTGTGATTCCTCTTCATCAACGGCGAGCATAGAGCGTAAAACGTCTTCTGGCAATCCCGACGGTTCTGTTGGTTTTGGCGCCTCCGCCTTAGGAGCTACCGTATGAAGAATTTCTTTTAAGTTAGGGACATGTCCGGCCGAAGGTGCGGTATGTTGAGGCGCCGGAGTAAACTGTTGTCCGGTGACTTTGGCGAGCGCTTCGCGCAAGCTTTTTGCACCATCAAGTGGTGGCGCAGGGGGCTCTTTTGGTGCATGAACACGAGGCTCATGGCGCTCCGGTGGGCGAGATTCTTGTTTCTTGGGCTGATGTACAACAGGCGGTGTCTCGACTTTTTTTTCTATAACTGGAGCTGCTTGTAGAGGAGGTTTGGGCTGCATTGGCGCTTCGCTTTTGCGTATTGGTACGTAATCGCGCTTGGGTTTGCTGATCGTCTCAACTGGCTCAAGCTCATTCCATTTTTTTATCGTTTCCTCGACCTCAACGCGCGGTTTACCGAACTGCGCGCGCGAGCTTTTAAGCACTGCGTCAACAAATTTCTGCGGTGGCGGGTCAAAGGGCGCCATGGTCGTGGCGCTAAAGGGCGGGGAGCCTACACCATCTATCATGAGCGTTAAATATATCTGAGCGAAGCCTAAATTCACTAAGTCGGTTGCCATAAACTGTGGCTCAAATATGGTCTCGAGTGTCTCAGCGTCAAACGGCCCGACCCTAAAGGCAATTGTGGTGCCCACGTTGCCAAAGACTGCGTCGCGCACCTCCTCCTCCATCTGCTCAACATATTGGTGCGCAATAATAAGCCGCAGTTTATATTTACGCGCCTCGGAGAGTATGTCGGAGAAACTCTCATTGGCAAAGTTCTGAAACTCATCGACGTAAAAATAAAAGCTTGGCAGGGTTTTAAGCGTCTCGGCAGGCACGTCGGCGCGCGACATTGCCGCAAGATAAATTTTAGTGACTATCATACTCCCCAAGAGCGTCGCGTTGACCTCGCCAACACGTCCCTTAGAGAGGTTGATGATAATGATCTTTTTTTCGTCCATCATCTTGCGGATATCAAAAGACGATTTTGGTTGACCAACGATATTGCGGATCAAGGGGTTTGAGGTAAACTGCCCAATTTTATTTTGGATGGCAGGGGTTGCGTCTTGCGTATAGCGGTCGGTGTAGTTGGCAAATTCGTCAGCCCAGAAACTTTTTACGATTGGGTCTTTGACGTTCTCCACCACTTTTTTGCGAAAGGCCTTGTTGATGAGCATGCGGTTGACGTCAAGCAGTGTCGAACCTTCATACTCTAAAAGTGCGAGCAAAGTGTTTGAAAGAATGTACTCCATGCGTGCAGACCAGGCGTCCACCCAGATTTTGCGGAACGCAGAGAGGAGCCCGGAGACCACCAGGTGGCGTTTGTCGTAGCCGACGTCTTCCATCACGTTAAATGCAACGGGGTAGTCCATATCAAACGGTGCAAAGTAGAGCACGTCTTTGATGCGATGCTCCGGCACATACTCCATGATCCTATCGGCGGTCGAGCCATGCGGGTCGATAAATGCTATACCCTCCCCGTTGCGGATGTCTTGTATCGCGAGGTTTTCGAGCAAGGTCGACTTGCCCATACCGGTCTTCCCGATTATGTACATGTGGCGCTCGCGGTCCTTGCGTTTGATGCCAAACGGCACCTGCTTGCCGCGGGAATTAGTTTGGGCAAAATAGGTGATTACATTGGGGTCTTCGTGCATTACCTTTTAGTATAGCACTCGGCAATTGTGGAAGTTATTGCACTATTTCACCAACTAAATATTTATGGTCTTTATCTTGGGCATCATAGGTAGTTTGACCCGAAACAAGGGTAAAAGTACTTGGGTCAGCTCCATTTAATGGAACTGTATCTGGATCACCAAGTATTCCTGGAGCAAAACTATAAACATGATTTGTATCTTTCGCATATGCATAATTAAGCACAACGAAACTCACTGGATCTGCACCTTGCAACAACGTACCGAAATATGAATCATAAACATGACTTTTGTCTTTGGCAAAATGAGATCTAAAGGCTACATCCACTCCGACATCAGGAATAAGTACAAATGTCGCTGGATCCGCTCCGACCAAAATAGTGCCGTCAAAATAAACATGGAGGGTATCTTTTGCATAATACATCTCTGGATTAACAGTAAATCTAGGTGTTCCGATGATTAAAAATGTCTTTGGATCCGCACCAACAATTATTTCTCCATTCAGATAAACATAGACGGAATCTTTGCTATACCCATAAGCAATAGTAACCTCATTAACGTTAACGTTTTGAGAAGCGATATCAACAATTTTTGTTTCTTGGACATAATCAGAGGTGATCGTAAACCCGCTAAGTGTCGGGAAGTAATATTCAAACTTGCCATCGCGATTCAAGTCTAATACCGATGCAGTAAGACGCACGACTCCTCCCCACCCATCGTCGCTTGCCCCCGGGCCGCGAATGGTCGTCTTTGACGCTCCTGCGCCAATGAGACTTACTCCGCCCCCAGTGGAAACAGATTCGCGATATTCTCCAGGCCCCACATAAACTGTTC
>VMFK01000052.1 GCA_007375995.1 Parcubacteria group bacterium Gr01-1014_56 | reverse complement strand
AAGGCTTGTTACAACAAGAATTAAAGTTAATAAAGCCAAACCGGCGGTAAGAAAATTTTTAGGGAGTTTTGGCAACTGGGGATATTTGGATTTAGTCATAAGAAATTTTGGAGGTTGTGACCCGGATAAATGGTTCTTGTTTAACGTAAGGTTTTAATTTGTCTTTAAGTTCTTCGGATAACTGGTTTTTGTCAAAAGCTAACCCTAATTTAACAATGTCAAAGGTAACCGAGTATTTCCATTCCTGGGAACCGTACATAATTTTCATGACTTCATTCCGGCCGGCTTCTTCGGCTTTGGGGAAAACGGTGTGATCTCCCTGACTGACTTTTAACTTGGTGTTGCCGGAAATTAACTCGCCGGTATCATTTTCCCGGCAATAATCGGCCATTTGCTTTTTTACATCGTCTATTTGGGTTTGGAGAGATTTTTGATCAGAGAGTAACTTTAAATACTGATCGGCTAAATTTTTGGCAGTTTGGGAGTTACTTTTTGGCATCTTTAATTATCAGTTGCTTTTTGGACTTGTTCAGTTCAACCGATAGATTCTGGTTTTGCCGCCAGCCTAATAACTTTAAAAATTCCCGGGGAAGATTAAGGGCTTTAGAGTATTTGCCGGAAAATGAGAGTTTGCGGATGACTTTGACGACCATTAAATATATGTTAGCCCGAATTATTACCAATCAGAGTTAACAATAGAAGGACAAAAAAGAAAGATAAAGTATCAAACGTGCTCGCCTTCCCGCTCTCAAAGCACTCAGGCGAGATACTTTTGTGCCCCGCGGTGGCTCTCCCCTACAGCCTTAGCTACCTTTTTATCCACGGATGCCTGCATTTGAAGGGTATGCGGCATGGGAGTACAATGGAGAGCGCAGAGCGGCGCCTCCTCAAAGACGTTTCCTCTTTTATACATGCAAAAAATAGTAACCGGAATAGACGTCGGCTCATATCACGTTAAGGTAGTTATTGCCTCAAGGCCCGACCACCCGCGTGACGCCCCCAAGATCCTTGGTACCGGCTACGCGGAGAGCCGCGGGATGAAGCAGGGCTATATCATTTCGATACCTGAGGTGTCTCGCTCTATAGCTGCCGCGGTTGCCCAAGCAAGCAAGGCGGCGCAAGTTAAGGTAAGGCGCGCCTACGTGGGTGTGGGTGGTGTGGGGTTGGACGAGGCATTTGCGCGCGGCGAGACCGTCGTTGAGCGCGGCGACTCTGAGCTAACCGCGCGTGACATCCCGAGAGTCTTAACTGCCGCCGAACACGCGCTTGCGCCAACTGCACTCCTCAACCGCAGAGTTTTGCATACCATTCCTTTGCGCTATGGGGTTGATGGTGTTCGCGTGATGGGTCGCTCACCGATCGGGCTTAAAGGTGTGCGGCTCTCGGCTGAGACACTTTTTATCACCTGCCTTGAGCGACACGTGAGCGATATCGTCACCGCAGTTGAAGAAGCCGGGATCGAGGTTGAGGACATCGCCGCCTCGCCACTTGCTGCAAGTTTTGTCGCGCTTTCAAAAACACAAAAACGCGTCGGTTGTGTGCTTGCAAACATTGGCTCGGAAACACTTTCAATAATTGTGTTTGAAGATGGCATTCCTGTTTCAGTGCGGGTGTTCCCTGTGGGCGCTGCAGATATAACTCACGATATCGCGCTCGGGCTGCGGATCCCTCCTGAAGAAGCAGAGCAGCTAAAGCAAGGCGCAGTCTTGGGCTCCCCTTACCCGCAGCGCAAAGTAGATGACATCATTTCGCGCCGAGTCTCAGACATGTTTAAACTCGTCGAAGCGCAACTTAAAAAAATCGGCAAAAGCGAGCTCCTCCCTGCTGGTGTCGTGTTAACCGGCGGCGGCTCAACTGTGCAGAGCATTGGAGACCTAGCCAAGGCGGTACTCAAACTCCCCTCGCGCGTTGCCTCACTCTCAGAGGGAGTGGGCTCAAAAGTACACCTTAAAGACGGCTCGTGGGCAGTTGCCTATGGGCTTACTATCTGGGGATTTACCCAAGGCGAAGACCCCGACAACAACCAAACGCACTCGGGCATTACGGACGCATTGCGCGTTCTTTCGCGCTGGTTTAAGAAGTTTTTGCCGTAGAAACTCGCAAAACAAAAGTAAAAAAAGTCAAAGCCCCCCTATAGGTGGGCAAAGTTTGCAATGTTATCAGTATTGGTATACTGTGCCAACATTATGGCGCAAGTACAACCAGAGATTGAAGCATTCGCGCGCATTCGGGTCGTCGGGGTTGGTGGTTCTGGCTCCAACGCCATCGATCACATGATGGAGAGCAAGCTCAGAGGTGTCGACTTTATTGCGATCAATACCGACGCGCAGGACCTCCACCAGTCTCTCGCTAAAAAGAAAATCCACATCGGGAAAAATTTGACCCGTGGGCTCGGTGCCGGCATGAACCCAGAGATCGGCAAACGCGCCGCTGAAGAAACTAAGGAGGAGATACAGCAGACACTGAAGGGCTCCGACATGGTATTTGTCGCCTGTGGTATGGGTGGCGGCACTGGCACTGGGGCTGCTCCTATTGTTGCAAAAACTGCTAAAGAACTCGGCGCGCTCACGGTTGGTGTTGTCACAAAGCCTTTCTCTTTTGAAGGAGCACAGCGCATGCGCCTAGCTGAGCAAGGCCTCGAGGAGCTACGCAAAGAGGTAGACGCGCTTATTGTTGTCCCGAACGACCGCCTGCTTGCAACTGTCTCTAAAGACACGACACTTAAAGCAGCGTTCGCGATGTGCGACGATATTTTGAAGCAGGCCGTCGAGGGGATCTCCGACCTCATCACCCAGCCGGGTATCATCAACGTCGACTTCGCCGACATCCGCGCGGTCATGGAGAA
>VMFK01000051.1 GCA_007375995.1 Parcubacteria group bacterium Gr01-1014_56 | reverse complement strand
TTGAAATAAAAACAGAAAAAGAAACGCTCCAAGGCATTTTTGTCCCATACCCACACAAAGAAAAAGATCGCAATCCTTGTTGGTCACCCAGACTCGGGCACCACAATAACAAGCGAGATGGCACTCCTGTATGAAAGTAATGCCAAAAAAGTGGGCCACGAAGTAAAGCGTATGCATTTGGCCGAAATGAGGTTTGACCCAATCCTCCACAAAGGGTACAAGGTGATCCAAGAGCTTGAACCGGATCTAAAAAAATTGCAGGAGATGATTAACTGGTGCGACCATTTTGTGATTTTATATCCCAACTGGTGGTGCACCATGCCTGCGCTCCTGAAGGGGATGTTTGACCGCATGTGGCTCCCGGGGTTTGCGTTTAATATGCGCAAAAACTCGCAAGGCGTGCCTGTCTTGGGCTGGAGAAAGCGGCTCAAAGGCAAAACGGCACGCGTGATTATACTCTCGGGTACGCATCCAATTTTTATCTGGATGCTGTTTGGCGACTACGCTAATGAAATAAAAATGGGCATCTTGTGGTTTGCCGGCTTTAAAGTCCGCACGACTTTGTTTGGCCCCTCCGAAACCGCCCCGGAGTGGAAGCGCAACGAATGGCGCCGCAAAATAGCCCGCCTAGGTAAATTTGGAGAATAAATCATTCTGGTATTCTGCAGAATATCGGAATATAAAAAGAAAGAGCCGCACAAGGCGACTCTTTTTGTTGGGGGAGGAAAACCGTCCTCCCGATTCGGTTATGAGGGCTAGGAAGCCTCTGCCTGCGTCTCCGACATCTCGTCCTGAACTCCCAGCCACCACCACTTGATGTGGGTTTGGCACTTGGGGCACAGTTCGGCATGTGTGCAGGAGTAGTGCATGTTGCACCTCGATGTGTATGGCAGCCCAACGACGTTTTGATAGTCGTCGCAGTGGCAGTACATACCGAGGAGGTGGTTGGTCTCGTGGAGAGCAACCTTGCGCAGAAAGTCATGGCTGTGATGACGCTGCCCGTGAAGGCAAAACATCATCGCACCATACTTGAAGCTCGCAGCTGCCCACGAGACAGGGTCGTCCACGAACGACTTGGTTGTGATGTAGATGTCGGCATGTTGCCGACCACCACGACGGGGGTCTCGCCACGGCTCAGAGAGCGCGAGCGAGAAAAGTCGATCAGGGTCGAGCTGTCCTCGTACCAGTGCGCTCCCGATTTGCTCGATAGCGCCAGCGTCGTCTCCGTATTTCTCGAAGACGAAGGACAGGCCAGGTACTTCACGTGCACGCTGATCGACAGCGTTTACGATGAGGTCGACTGTTTGCCGGGGGATACCCGACTCCCAGAAGACCCTTACTTCGCCATTGAGCCACCAATACGGCAGGTATCTGATACCGCCGATGGAGTCAGTGCGAAGGCCGCGCATCGTCTCTCGGGCAATGTCGTAAACATGCCCGCAAAACGAGTTGCGGGTAAATTGCTGGTGTTTGTCCCACTCCATCAGTGGCCTCCTTTGAGAATGAAAAGAACGTTACTCGCAGAGACTTCCACCCGAAGGTCGTTGTCTCAGTAGAGGGGAGGAAAACCGTCCTCCCAATTCGGTAGCCAATGTGGCTTATTTGAACGGGCCGTCGATAACAATCGGCGCGTGATGGAACATCACGTGGTAGTCGGCGAAACCGATCGCCGCGCCGATCATGAGAGCCGCAAGTGAAATGAGCAGAATCTGCTCATGCGGAGTGAGCCGCGCAGCCATCGTTGCAATGCACTTTTTCATGTCGCCCTCCTGGGGAACTGGGTGCAAATAGCTTGCAACCCTTCATGTACTATTATACACCCAAATGAGGTATTTGTCAATACGTCATACGGGGCTTTAAAATAAGGCTCAAATACCTTTTATTTTTTGCGGGAGGCTAAGAGTGCTTTGGTGGTTCTGTCCGGCCAGCGGTACACAAGCATGGGGATAAGGAGGAGCGTGAGTGTCATCGAGAAGGAAAGACCGAAGAGAATCGCAAACGCGAGCGGGCCCCACAGGGTTGAAACAAAGATAAGCGGGATCATGCCGATAACGGTTGTAATAGTGGTGAGCACGATTGGCCTCAGCCGGCTGGTTGCCGACTCAATGACGATCTCTTTGAAGTCCTTGTTAGAGTGGTCGCTTAGGCGGCGGAGTATCGAGTCCATAAGAATGATCGCGTGGTTAATGATGACGCCTGCCAGAGCGATGATACCGAGGAGCGAGGAAAACGAAAGCGTCTGCCCGGTGAGGGTGAGGCCGCCAAAGACGCCGATGAGCGAAAGGAAGACGCTTGAAATCAAATACAGACTGTAGCGCATAGAGTTGAAGGCGAGCACGAGCACTACAAACATAAGGGCGAGGCCTGCAAGAAACGCAATACCCATCTCCATGAAGGACTGATTGGTCTCCTCGTTTTCGCCGCCAACTTTGAGATGAACGCCCTCGGGGAGCGGTGTCGTCTCCATTTTTTTATTAAATGCAGCAAGCACATCGGCTGGGGTGTAGCCGGGTGCTACATTGGCAGTGATCTCGGCTAGGCGTTCGCGGTCTTCGTGGTTGATAACGGCGTTGCTGCGGCCCAGACTTTCGTCCACAACAGACCCGAGCAGTATGGTCTGGCCAGAGGGCGTAGCGAGCGGGATATTGCGTACTGCGTCGAGTGTCGTCACCGATGCTTGGTGTGGGTCAGAGGCTCCGGCGTTGAGGTTAAGCGAGACGACAACGTCGACATCGCGGGTGCCGCCCTGGAGTGTTGTCGCTTTGACGCCCGCAACCGCAGTGCGCAGTGTCGAGGCTACTTGTAGAGGCGAGAGCCCAACCTGCGCCAGCTTGTCGCGGTTAACCGTGAGCACAAACTGAGTTGAGTCGTTTTTGTTGGATGCGTTTATCTCGGTCACTCCAGGGATAGACTCCAGAGCGCGCTGTGCCAGAAGGAGTGCTTTGTCGAGCGAGTCGC
>VMFK01000050.1 GCA_007375995.1 Parcubacteria group bacterium Gr01-1014_56 | reverse complement strand
GTCGTGCCTGAGCCCGCTTTATCTTCCGAGCAGCTTCAGTCTGCGCGCTTCATGCAAAAACGTATAGCGTTTGGTGTCGCAATACGCATACTTAATATTTTTGTAACGATTTTTCGCCGTCCAAGAAAGATCAGAGCTATCGCAAGCGATTATTGGAAGAACCTCGCGCCATGTGTTAACGATATCGATTCGCTCGAGATCATATTGATCGATAGAAAGGAAGCTTTTAAGGCTGGGCTTTCAAATATCTGGAAATTCCGGATGCGTTTCCTACACCTCGATGCGTTTTCTTCAAATAGTTCATCAGAGCACATGTTTGCACGCGACCTCATCGCAAAGGAGTGGCAAACAATAACTACAGAGTCGCAATTGCCACTCTTTGAGTTCAAGGGGATATCGGTGCAATCTATTGTTTCTCAAGCCCTCGGTCTCATCATGGGGCAAGTGCTCGAAAAAATCCTTACAGATATCGACGACACACACGCTATGTTTCTGCGTATTAAACCGCATGTAGTGCTTTTGCGTGCCACAATCAGCACGCAGACACATTTTGTGATCCTGGCTCAAGTGGCACGTGCGCTTGGGGTGCCGTCCTTAGAAGTGCAACACGGGTTAGAGTACCTAGGTCCTGGTTCCTACACTCGCAGACACAGCGCCGAGTTTATGGGAGTGTATGGAGCGCTTATTAAAAATGAAATGGAGCGGGTCGGCGGCTCACGAAGTATAGGGGTTGTGGTCGGCTCGCCGCGCTTTGACGTCTATGCATCAGTTCTAAAAGAAAAAGCAAAAGAATTTCCCAAACCTGTGGCTGAGGGCCTGTCGTTTTTATGTGTCGCCCCTGCAATAGACCCCGGCGGAGACTTAGACACCTATGACTATGAAGAGTTTTTCTCTGCGATTGCTTCAGCGCTTAAAAAAGTTCCTAACGCCAGCGCTATTATAAAATTTCGTCCAGGCCCAAACAGAGACTCTTTTGCACGCACAACTTTAGCAACACTTTTTGCTGGAGTTCCCTACACAATCGCTCAGTTTGAGCCACTTTCAGATTTATATCCTAAAGCGGACATCGTGATCTCTTGCTTTTCGACCGCGGCTATTGAGGCAATGCAGTGCGGGAAGCCCTTGGTGTATCTCGGAGTGTCTCCTGCACAGAGTTTAATGGGCCTCCATCACTTTACTCCCTACGCTGAAGTAGGTGCTATAAAGTTGGCAACAAATAAAGAGGAGCTGGAGCGAATAGTTGTGGAGCTCTCACATAACCCAAACGCGCGTAAAGAACTTGCTGTAAAAGGTGTTGCGTTTCTTGAGCGTGAGTACGCATTTGATGGGAAAGGTAGCGAACGTACTGCAGAACTAGTGAAGCAGCTGGCGGCGGGCAAAAGGTAACGAAACCCTTGCAAAGATAGCCTTTTGTTGTAGAATCACAACCTCATAAAAGTATGGCAAATAGCTATAACCTCAAGCGAAAAACAGTCCTCGTAACCGGCGCATCCGGGCAAATCGGCCAGACGCTCGTGCTCTCACTCCTTAAAAACGGTGCCTATGTCTATGGCGTTGATGTCGTACCCGTAATCGACCCTAAATTTAAAAAACTTATAGCCTCTTACATACGCCGTTTTTCCTACATGCCAGCAGACATCACCAGTGAGCGCAAAATTAAAGCAATGTTACGTGCGCTTAAACGCCCTGTCGATGTACTCATCAACTGCGCGGGCGTTGGTGTCTATACTCCTTTTGAAAAGCGCACCGAAGATGAGCTCGACTATGTCATGAACACCAACCTCAAGGGCACGATACTAATGTCAAAAGCTCTCTCTCGCGAAATGGTTAAAAGAAAGAAAGGAACCATTATTAATTTCGGTTCTGTGTACGGAGTGACTACACCCGATTTTAGGATATATGGTGACTCAAAGAGAAACAGCTCAGAGATTTATGGCGCAACAAAAGCAGGCATCATCCACTTCACTAAATATCTTGCTGTATATCTTGCCAAACACGGTATTACCGTTAATGCGGTTTCTCCCGGCGGCGTATTCCGCAGTCAGGCAGAATCTTTTGTAAAAAACTACGAGTACAAAACTCCGCTTGGCCGTATGGCTACGCCGGAAGACCTCGTGGGGGCCATACTGTTTTTGGCCTCAGACGATGCCCGTTACATCACCGGGCAAAATCTTGTTGTAGATGGCGGGTTCACCCTATGGTAAAGCAAGCGAAGAAAAAATCAGATAAAAAACGCAAAGCGTTTGTCATTGGTGCCGGCATGAGCGGGCTCTCTTCTGCATTGCGCATGGCGGAGCTTGGGCTTGAAGTCACGCTGTTTGAGAAAGACAGCACTGTTGGCGGTATGGCAGGGTCATTTGCGTGGGGAGAGTTCCCGCACATGGACCATGGCCCGCACATCTTTCATACGCCGGACGAACGTCAGGCAAAAATTTGGGATACTGAGTACGGAGATTTGTTTTATAAGAACGAGTTTTGGGGCAAAAATGTAAAGGGCGAGAAGTTCGATCAATACTACGACTATCCGCTCTCTATCGATTCTTTGCGTGATTTCCCGGAAGACGCCCGCGTAAAAATACTGAGGGAGATCTCCCACTTAGACGAGACCCGCAAGGCGGAGGCAAAAACATATCGCGAGTATGTGCTCGAGCTCGTGGGCCCAACCCTTATGGAGATGTTTTTTATTCGTTATCCGCAAAAGCTATGGGGCGTCACGGTCGATGAGATGACCGCAAACTGGGCACCCAAACGCGTCAATTTTAGGAGAAGTAAGGGGCACTTTCATGCGGGGCAATGGAGCGCAGTGGGCAAATATGGCGCGGGCAAGGTATTGGAGCGCATGGCAGAGAAATTTGTAGAGCAAGGTGGAGTGCTCCGTCTTAACACTGCGCTTACCGGGATTGAAAAAAGAGACGATGTTATAACTGCACTCGTGTTTGGTAAAGAGAGGGTTGCGGTAGGGCCAAGTGGTCACATTGTTTCCACG
>VMFK01000019.1 GCA_007375995.1 Parcubacteria group bacterium Gr01-1014_56 | reverse complement strand
GGGTTTTATTCTCGCCGAAGATGGCCGCAAGATGAGCAAGCGGTACGGTAACGTTATTAACCCCGATGATGTCGTGGCAACATACGGCGCAGACGCCTTCCGTACCTACGAGATGTTTATGGGACCGTTTGAAAACACGGTAGCTTGGAACACTGCGTCTATTGCGGGCACAACGCGATTTATCGAGCGAGTATGGCGTGCACAGGAGTTAGTGGTAGAGAAAAATACAGACACTCTTGATACGCTTCTTAATCAAACAATAAAAAAAGTAAGTGCAGATATTACAGCTTTTAAATTTAATACAGCCGTGAGCCAGATGATGATTTTACTCAACGCAATAGAAAAAGAAAAAACGATTGGAAAAAAGCAATGGGAAGCATTCCTACAACTCTTGGCACCTTTTGCTCCACATGTTACAGAAGAATTGTGGGAAAAAATCGGGCACAAAGAGTCTATCCACATCTCAACGTGGCCCACTCACGATGAATCTAAGCTTGTGAGTTCTACAGCTCAGGTGGCAGTACAAGTAAACGGTAAACTGCGCGCGACTATTGAACTCGAGACAGGGGTGGGAGAGATGGAGGCACTTGATGCCGCTCGCGCTGATCAGAACGTAGCTAAATGGCTTGCTCTTGGCAAAGAAGAGAAGGCAGTGTATGTTCACGGCAAGATCGTTAGTTTTGTTGTCAGGTGAGTTAAGTACTAACAGGCCGATTTGACAGTAGAGCAGTGTGTGATATATTAGAACACATATCTTATGCCACAAACAGCGGACAAAACAGGCTTTAAACCAAAGGCTATCGCCAAGAAGCTTCTTTCGTCTCTCCCTGAGCGCTCCAGAACAGTCCTTGAAGCTCGCTTTGGACTTGGCACTAATACAGAGAAAGTGACGCTTGAAGCTATCGGCAAGCGCTGGGGCATCACCCGCGAGCGCGTCCGCCAGATCGAAAACCATGCGCTCGGTGCACTAAAAAAATCTCCCGCCTATGGCGAGGCACAAGCAGCCTTTGAGGAGCTTGAGCGCATTGTGGACAGCCTCGGCGGCATCGTGTGCGAGTCTGACCTGCTCGACTTCATCACCAAGGACAAGTCGATGCAGAACCATATCTACTTCCTTTTGGTGCTCGGCGACCCATTTAAATATCACAAAGAGGACGACGAGGTTGAACGCTGCTGGTATATCGACCCAGGGTTGGCTGAACAGGTTGAGGGAGCGCTTAAAAAACTCTACGAAGGCCTCTCCGACGAAGACCTGATCCCCGAAGGCGAGATGATCAACCGCTTTCTTAAAGAGCTCCAGGATATAAACGACAAACATCGCAATGACGAGGTATTGCGTCGCTGGCTCTCTATTTCAAAAAAGATCGGTAAGAACCCGCTTGGCGAGTGGGGTCATGCTGCTTCTCCGAATGTTAAGACCAAGGGCGTGCGCGACTATGCATACTTGGCAGTAAAAAAGCACGGCTCTCCTTTGCACTTCCGTGAAGTTGCTGCACTTATTGAGAAGATGTTTAACCGCGCTGCGCATGTTGCGACCACACACAACGAACTTATTAAAGACGACCGCTTTGTACTGGTGGGCCGCGGTATGTACGCGCTTAAAGAATGGGGGTATGCCTCGGGCGTAGTGCGCGATGTGATCCGCAATATTTTGCGCGAGCAGGGGCCTCTTACTAAAGATCAAATTATTGAGAAAGTGCTCAAAGAGCGCCATGTAAAACCGGGCACTGTTGCGGTCAACCTCCAAAATCAAAAATATTTTAAACGCAGCAAAGACAGTTCCTACATGCTTCTTAAGTAAGCTTCACAAAACCCCTTTGTTCCGGAGAGATATACCGCACTCCTACACAAAGGGGTTTTGTTTTGCTTACGTAAATAGTCCTCCGATCCAGCGGATCACTTCCCACAGCACAACCAGCGACGCAAAGAGGGTGAGCCCTTGTACCATTTGTCTGCGTGCGTTTGCCTGGTGTTCGAAGTCTCCGTGCGCCAAAAAATAGCCGGTAAATCCCCAGAAAAAAATAAGAAACCCGACCGCTACGAGCATGGTTACCGCCACGATCAAGTCGGCATAGGGGTTCTCAACAATGAGAGCGAGTAACTCGAGCATTTTTCTATTGTATACTATTTTTATATGCTACCGCACGAGAGCGCGGAGAAGTTTGCTAAATGGCTGAAGGCCTGGGGAGTTGAACCCGTGCTTTTAGGACCCCTGTTCCTATTACTACTCTTCATCATTTTTATTTGGTACGACTCCGATTCTATCGGAGCTCTCTTTACGGCTACTTTGGCACTCTCGCCCTTGTGGGTACCACTGTTTCTGCTCCGATATTTTTGGATTACCTGGATGAACTATATCCGTTATCAATTTTGGCTCACGCTGGACTATGTGCTTCTTGAGGTTGTATTGCCGCCTGAGGTAGAGAAATCGCCACTCGCTATGGAGGTGGCGCTCACGACTTTGTGGAACTCTGCCGGTGAGACGACATTTATCGACCGCCTCTGGAAGGGAAAGTGTCGAGCGGTCTGGTCTCTTGAGATCGCAAGCAACGAGGGGAGAGTGAGTTACTACATACGTATGCGCCGTGATTGGCGCAACATTATGGAGGCACGCATGTATGGGCAATTTCCTGAAGCTCGGATCACCGAGGTTGAGGACTATACTGAAAAAGTGCCTTTTAAACTAGGGGAGTATGAACTCTTTGGTCTTGAGTACATAAAAGTAGAGGCTGGCGCGGTACCCATCAAGACCTATTACGATTATGAGCTCAACAAAGACCCCGACGTGCCTGAGACAACCGTTGACCCTATAACGCATATCCTTGAGCTTCTTTCATCGATCGGTAAAGATGAGTATATTTGGCTGCAATATATTGTGAGGACACGCAAAAAAGATGAGTGGTATGGGTTTTATAAAAAGAAAGATCAATTTAAAGAGGGTGGAAAGGAAGAGATAGAAAAAATAATGAGAGGGGCGGGCGAACGCGCAAAAAGGCTCGCAGGAGACGACCCTCAAGCGCAGGCGCAAGCTGCCTCACGCGGTTCTTCGATTTTGACCGAAACAGAGCGCCGCAGAGTAGAGGCGATTGAAAAATCAATGGGCAAACTTATCTTTGAGGTTGGTATACGCAGCTTGTACTTTGCAAAAAAAGAACGATTTAAACCGATCTATGTCACACCCTTGGTGCGTATGTTTGATACCTACCGTACCGCTGACCTCAACCAAATGAACCACACCAGGGGGTTGACCATTTTTGACTATCCGTGGCAGGATTATCATGGTATACGAAAAGCTCGTATACAAAAAGAACTCTTCTCTCATTATCACGACCGCGCCTATTTCTACGCGCCGCACGACCAAACTCCCATCTTCCTCAACCTTGAGGAACTCGCTTCTTTGTGGCATTTTCCAAGTTCGACTGTTAATCCTCCAGGACTTGAGCGGGTAGCAGCGAAGCGCGCGGAGGCACCCACCGGCCTGCCAACAGGGTTATAATACTTTTTCATGTCATTTCGTTCATCTACCTTACAATCTCTCTTGCGTCTTTGGCGCCGCCTGCGTGCCCGGCCTTTTAGGTCGCTCGGGGCGGGCTTCGCGGTACTACTGTTCTTGTATATATTGTTTTTTGCACCGCCGTTTAATTTCCCCATCGGCGCGTATGTACATATCCCCGCGGGCAGTTCGCTCAGTGCAAGCGCCGAGATTCTTAAAGACCGAGGCATTGTACGCTCACCTTTTTTATTTAAATCGTTCGTATATCTTTTTGGCGGTAATCGTCACGTGGTGGCAGGAGAGTACTTCTTTCCCAATCGAATCACAGTTATCGGCGTAGCATGGCGACTGAGAAGTGGCGATTTTATGGTGGACCCTGTTCGCGTGCGTGTACTCGAGGGCGCAACGGTAAACGACATCGCTGAATTACTGACAAAAAGTATCCCAGATTTTAATGTGGTTTCTTTTGAACGAGAGACGCGCGGCAAAGAAGGGTATCTATTCCCGGACACCTATTTCTTTATGCCTGGCGAAGGGGTGGAAGCTATTTTGGGGGCTTTCGCAAATAATTTTAGTAAAAATATTATAAAAGTGCAAAAACAGATCGATGCGTTTGGTAAACCACTTTCCGACGTTATAATCATGGCGTCTCTTCTTGAGCGCGAGGCACCACAAACAAGTGACCGCCGTATCATAGCGGGTATCTTGTGGAAGCGAATCAAGCTCGGCATGCCGCTCCAAGTTGACGCAGTGTTTCCCTACATCATTGGCAAAAATTCCTACCAACTCACCGTGGCCGACCTTAAAGTAGACTCGCCTTACAATACCTATATCAACAAAGGTCTCCCGCCCGGACCCATCGCTAACCCCGGCCTTGATGCCATAGTGGCGACAGTAACACCTATACAGACAAGTTACTTGTATTATCTTTCTGATCGCAATGGGCAGATGCACTA
The DNA here is from genome assembly GCA_007375995.1 of Parcubacteria group bacterium Gr01-1014_56. Taxonomy (GTDB): domain Bacteria; phylum Patescibacteriota; class Minisyncoccia; order Phycocordibacterales; family SBAW01; genus GWA1-54-10. The sequence continues at coordinate 12,020 of VMFK01000019.1, read as the reverse complement.
CAGCGCTACCTATGAGCAACATCTTACAGCAAAGAGAAAATATATAGACTAACCCTGTGGAAAATAATGCCTTGCTCGGAGGTATATGTGAGATACTATTGGTATCATGATCAATCAGCAATTGCTCGACTATGTCCGCACGCAGCGCTCAAGCGGGCTCTCTAAAGAGGCTATCGTGAGTGCGCTTGCGGCGGGTGGATGGAATGCTAATGATGTTAACGAAGCTTTTATGGCGATCGAAGGAGTAAGAACCCCGCCTCCAGGGCCTGCTACAATGGCCCCTCTAGCTCCGCGCACCATTGTCCCGCCGATTGGGACTGCGCCAAAACCAGAGACGCCCGGAGCAGCGGTTATAGCACCTACTTCGCCACAGGTTATAGTGTCTCGCCCTGTTGTCGCCGCTTCAGAGTCGACTGCCGCCCCTGTGCGCAAAAAAAGAAGTATCGGCTCCACATTGGCGCTCATAGTTCTTATATTAGTCGTGCTCGGTGTTGGGGGCATCGGCACGCTTGCTCTTATGAACCCGCTTCTTGTCGCGTCGTATGTTCCGCAGATGAGCATGTTCTTCCCTGAAGCTCCAACACAGTAGGGTAAGCATTGCCCAAAGGAGCTTCACGGGGTACTTTTGTAAAGTGTTTTCTCATACCCACAAGGGCAAGGTAATGGTGGGCCTCTCAGGAGGTGTTGACTCCGGCGTGTCTGCCGCACTTCTTAAAAAAGAGGGGTTCGACGTAACGGGTGTTTTTATAAAAATTCAAATCCCCGGGTATCCGTGCCCAGCTACGGAGGACCGCATAGAGGCGATGCGGGTCGCTGCGCACCTCAGGATCCCCTTTATTGAAATTGATTTGTCGGAAGTATATCAAAAGGAAGTTTTAAAGCTTTCGCTTAAAGAGTTTGAGCGGGGGAGAACCCCCAACCCAGATGTACTATGTAACCGAGAAATAAAATTCGGGAAGTTTTTTGAATTTGCCCGAGCTCACGGCGCCGACTTTGTTGCAACTGGACACTACGCGCAAATAAAGAACGGTCAGTTGTATGTGAGCGTGGATAGAGAAAAAGACCAGAGTTACTTTTTATGGGCAGTGCCTGAAACGACTCTTCGTTACACGCTGTTTCCCGTCGGAGGTCTGGCAAAGCCCCAGGTGCGCGCACTCGCAAAGAAGTTTGGTCTGCCAAATGCGGTTAGACCCGACTCCCAAGGGTTGTGTTTTTTAGGCGATATAACCCTAAGCGACATGCTTGTTAAAGAAGTAGCGCATTCGTCAGGCGACGTGCTCCATGAGAGTGGCGCGGTTATTGGTTCTCACCTAGGTGTGCCGCTCTATACGCTAGGGCAGCGGCATGGTTTCACTCTGTTTATCAAAAACTCTGAGATGGAGGCGCATTATGTGATAGCAAAAGACCTTGCGCGCAATACGATTACTGTTTCAACCTCTAAGTTCCCCGAACATGCGCACACAACCGAAGTTTTACTCAGCGATACAAACTGGATAGGGGAGGTTGCAGGTGGGCCCTGCGAGGCGCGCTATCGGTATCGCCAAAAACTTATTCCTGCAGTACTTACAAAAGACGCAAAAGGAGCGAGCGTGACTCTCCTTGAGCCACAGTATGTACCCTTGGGGCAGTCGCTCGTGCTGTACCGAGGTGAGCGGGCTCTAGGGGGTGGAGTTATTGAGGATGCTAAGATACTCTCATAACACTATGAGTGATATTTTTGTTGCAAAGGCAGACGGCACCGCACAGATATATGACTCGCATAAACTTGTCTCCTCGCTTAGGCGTGCGGGAGCAAAAGAGGGTGTTGCAAACACTATTGCCAAAGATATAGAAAAAAAATTATGGAGTGGAATCTCAACGCAAGAGATCTACTCGCGCGCTTTTGCGCTTTTGCGCGAGCATCGCCACGCCTTAGCTGCGCGCTACAGTCTCAAGCGCGCGGTTCTAGACTTTGGCCCGTCGGGCTTTCCCTTTGAGGCGTACATCGCAGAGCTGTATCGCAAAGAAGGATATGAAGCACAGGTCGACCAGATCGTTCAAGGCAAATGTGTTGACCATGAAGTCGACGTAGTGATTCAGAAAGGCGATCAGATGATTTTTGCTGAAGCTAAGTTTCATAACACTGCAGGCTTCAAAACTGACCTCAAAGTCGTGCTGTATGTAAAAGCGCGTATCGATGATATTGGTCGGGGGAGCGGCCTTGTTGTGACAAACACTAAATTTACTAGTAAAGCGATTCAGTATGCTGAGTGTGCAGGGCTCGAGCTCCTTGCTTGGGATTATCCCCAACATAAAACTCTACATGACCGGATCGAAGGGGTAAGGCTCTATCCGATAACTGCGCTCACAACACTTAGTAACCGTGAAAAAACGGCTCTACTAAGCGACCGTGTGGTGCTCTGTAACGCACTCCCTGGTAATGATCAGGCCCTCCGGCGTGCGGGTATCGTGGGCCCTCGGGCGGACACTGTGCTTGAGGAGGTTGGCGCGTTGTGCATACCGGGAGCTGATATATGATAAGGCTAGTCCCATTATAAGATTCGATAACGACAGAATATATGCAAGCCACCAATCCGGGATCAGGCAGCAATCAGGGAGGAAATAAGTCAGGAGGTCTTTCATGGTCAACACCGCCAGCAGGGGCAGCTGCTGGAGCGACAGGAGGAGCAAAACCAACACAGTCGCCACTACCAACAGCGAAACCAGGGCCAGTAGTAGTGCAAGCGTCTCGTACGCGCACGCAACTTGAGAGCAGTATGACAACGAGAACGATAGGAATATTTATTGCAGGGGTTATTGTGGGCGCCCTTATCATGTGGGGGTGGAGCGCGTTTGCCCCAAGTGCCTCGCTCACTCCATCGGACACCAAGACAGGCGCAGTGGCCTCAAACGACAGCGCTATTGGCAATACCGGAGGTGCGGTTATCCCTTCAACTCCTTCTGTAGCAGTAGCAAATACTATTACGGTCCCAAGCCCGCAGGATGCTGGTATGCAAGTGGCCGTTTCAGAAGCGACTGTATCTCAGCCAACATGGCTTGTGGTGTATGAACTCTCGGGTGGCAAACCAATTCGTGCACTAGGCGCCACAATGTTCTTCCCAGAAAACAATGGCAAGGGGGGTACAATCTCGCTTGCTCGCGCAACAAGCCCCGGTACTAGCTACTTTGTCGGACAAAGCCTTGATAGTGGCGACCATACCTTCGCCCTGCATGTAAACAAAGAAGTCCTCGACGCAAGTGGTGCCATGGCCGGCGCCACCTTCAAAACCAACTAAGATCTATGTACACAACTGAGCTCTCGATGGTTTTTGCGCTTGTTGTTTCGGCATTTCTGGGTGCGGCCCTTGGACTCGAGCGCTCAATAGCGGGGAAGCATGCAGGTATGCGCACCTATGCGCTGGTCAGCCTCGGCTCGTGTCTCTTTGTTATCGTAGGGACACTTGCAAGCTTCCAGCTCTCGTTTTTCCCCGGTGTTAATCCACTTCAGATCGCGAGCTCAATCGTTATTGGCATAGGCTTTATCGGCTCGGGGCTAGCGGTTTTTCGAGGTGAGCATCCGGTTGAGCTTACCACTGCAACAGGTATCTGGGTCGCTGCGGGCGTTGGCATGGCGTGCGGGTTCGGTCTGTATCTCTTGGCAACTACTTCAACGATCTTGGGATTAGTTATCTTTTCGGTATTTCTCAAATTCGAAAACTCAGTACGAAAGCGCTGGTCTTTATCCTCGCAAGGGGGTAAAAACGGAGAATAAAAGTAACGAGTAGGAAAAAAGCTGAAAAAAGCCAAAAAAAGAGTTAGAATGGTTCGGTGAGCCAGTACTATAAACCGAACCGCAACCCCGACTGGAACTACGGAGGCCCACGCTTCCGTCTCTCGCGCTCAAAAATAAGTTTGTTTTTAGATTGCCCTCGGTGTTTCTATATTGACAACAAACTTGGGGTAGCACGACCCCCAGGGTTCCCCTTTAACCTTAACAGCGCGGTTGATGCCTTGTTTAAAAAAGAGTTTGACACGCACCGCGCCCTAAAAACGCAGCACCCGCTTATGAAGGCCTACGGGCTTGATGCGGTGCCGTTCGACGACCCCAGGATGGACGAGTGGCGCGACTCTTTGAAGCGCGGTATCACCTACCGCCACCCTGCGAGCGGGCTACTTATCTCTGGCGGCGTTGACGACGTGTGGGTTAACAAAGCAGGGGAGCTTATCATCGCCGACTATAAAGCGACCAGCAAGGACGAAAAAATAGTAGCACTCGACCAAGAGTGGCACGACGGATACAAGCGCCAGATGGAGATTTATCAATGGCTGTTTCGTCAGAACGGATTTAAAGTATCTGATACCGGTTATTTTGTATACGCAAACGCCTCAAGAGACCGTGAGGCCTTTGACGGCCAACTTGAGTTTGAGGTAACCCTCGTTCCCTATGTAGGCTCAACCGAGTGGGTAGAGGGGACACTGAGTGAATTAAAAAAGTGTTTGGACAGTAAAGAGATCCCTCAGGCTAGCTTGGATTGCGACTACTGCAGATACCGCGAAGCGGCCGGCAAGGCGCTTATGAACTCTGCCGCGCCGTCTCCAAAAACTTTGCCTAAAACTCCCGTGTCGCGTAAAATTATAAAACAAGATGCAAAAGAAACCCCACAACTTTTCTAAACGAGTGTATGCAGTCGTGGCTAAAATACCACGGGGGAAGGTCATGACCTATGCGCAAGTGGCCGCAAAAGCGGGGAACAAAGGTGCGGCGCGTGCGGTTGGCACGCTCATGGCGAAAAACTACAATTCTAAGATCCCATGTCATCGGGTGATCCGCTCCGACGGCAAGGTTGGTAACTACAACCGCGGCGGCCCCAAGAAAAAACTCGCATTGCTTAAAAAAGAAGGTGCGTTATAAATTTTTATGGATGTCAAAATCCACCCTTCGTGGCATGAGCATCTACACAAAGAGTTTGAGAAGCCGTATTTTGCCGAGCTCGTAGCGTTTGTTAAAAAAGAGTATATCGGGGAGGATGTCTACCCGCCACCCAAATTTATCTTCCGCGCGTTTGATTTGACTCCGTTTGAAGAGGTTAAGGTCGTGATCCTAGGCCAAGACCCCTACCACGGAGCGGGGCAGGCAAACGGCCTGTGTTTTGCGGTAGAGGGAGGGGTGGCGCTTCCGCCCTCGCTCCAAAATATTTTTAAAGAAATCCAAAGTGATTTCGGGAAGCCCTTGGTACATAAAATCGGCGATCTCACTCGGTGGGCGACACAAGGTGTGCTCCTCTTAAATGCAACACTCACCGTGCGGGCACATCTGGCGGGTTCTCACCAAGGCCATGGATGGGAGGAGTTTACCGATGCAGCAATGCGAGTGCTCTCTAAGGAACGTGAGCACTTAGTTTTTATCTTGTGGGGTAACTATGCAAAGCAAAAAGGCGCTCATATCGACCGCGATAAACATCTTGTAATCGAGTCGCCACATCCATCGCCGTTTTCTGCTAATAATGGCTTCTTTGGCTCCAAACCTTTTAGTAAAACAAACGAGTACTTAGTTAAGCACAACATAAAACCGATAAATTGGCTTTAATTGCCAGCAACTACTTCCGTATGCTATAACCTTCCTTATTCTCTAATTCGCGCGAATAGTGGAACAAAGTTATGAATACACAGAAAATAAAAAATACTGAGAGAATTCTAAAAGCACTGGCTAACCAAAGAAGGCTAATGATCGTAAAATATCTTCATACATCAAGGGAAAGCATGGTTGGGGCAATCTCAGAAAATATAAAGCTTTCATTTAAGGCAACCTCCAAACATCTTGGAGTGCTCGCAGCAGCAGACATAGTTGAAAGAGAGCAAAGAGGCCTCACTATGAACTATCGCCTTGTTCAACCGCCTCATCCCTTAGTCAAAACGGCTCTCGGTGTTCTCTAATTCGAGCGAATAGGCGAATAATAAAATTATGCTGAGCTTTATACTCAACTTTCCATATACCTCGATAGGGTTAATAGCGGGTTTGTTTTCATTTCCAAAGAAAATGGCCTGGCACACTAGGTCACATTCTCTTATTTTGAAGGTCAAAAGTCTTTGGTGGATGATGTTATTTATGAAAGGGGGAAGAGCTATTACCATTGGACATATTATTCTTCTCGGACCTAATACAGAAGACAGAGATCTCGAACATGAATTGGTTCATGTAGAACAATTTACACGGATGCCGCTTATATTCCCAATCCTTTACTATATTGAGCTTATAAAGAAAGGATACATAAATAATAAGTACGAGAAAGAGGCTTATCAAAAAGCTAGAAATGTATATAGGGGCAAATAATTTGATCGCTTATTCGAGCGAATAGGCGAATAGCTGTTACTACCAAATATGGGCGCGGTTTTTTAGGTCGCGGTAGAGTTTATTTTTTTTAGTGACACAAAATGCTTCATAAAACGGAGTGAAGTGAGCGAGCGGGCCATTTATGCGAGTCTCTGCAGGGGAATGGGGGTCGGTGAGGGTGAGTGTTTTTATAATCTCGGAGCGACTGAGCTCACGTTCTGCCTGTGCAAAACCTAAGAAAAAACGTTGCTCAGGTGTAAAACCAGCAATTGTTTTCCGCCCTGTTTTTTGTAAATGTCTCTGGTAGGCATCAAAGCCTATGACAAGACCGCCTAAGTCTGCAATATTTTCTCCTAAAGTTAATTGACCATTTACTGCCACATTATCGGCGACCTTAAACGCATTGTATTGTGTAACCAAAATCTTACCCTTCTGCTCAAATTTCTTTTTGTCACTCGGCGACCACCAGGTTTTCATATTACCTTTGCCATCAAACTTAGCTCCCTGGTCGTCAAAGCCGTGAGTCATTTCGTGTCCAATAACAGCGCCAATGCCGCCGTAGTTAAATGCATCGTCTGCAGAGAAGTTAAAAAACGGGGGCTGGAGTATCGCTGCAGGGAAAACAATCTCATTTAAGTTGAAGTTGCAGTATGCGTTAACTGTTTGCGGGTACATATGCCACTCCTCTCGGTCAACAGATTTACTCTTGAGCTTCTTCATTTGACGTTTACGTTCAAACTCTGTCGCGCGTAGGAGGTTACCAAAATAATCATCTGCACGTATGACAAGCCCTACATAGCTCTTCCACTTCCTTGGGTAGCCGATTTTGCGGTTCATTAATCGTAACTTCGTAATTGCTTTGCGCTTAGTTGAAGTGCTCATCCAGTCGAGGTTTTTGATGCGCGCTTCGTATACTGCAAAGAGGTCGCTCACGAGCGTGTCCATTTTTTGTTTTTTTGCTTGATCAAAATATTTTTTTACATATATCTTGCCGAGCGGCTCACCTAAGGCACCATTCGTAACTGCCAATATCCGGCGCCACAGCGGCTTCATCTTTTTGTTGCCTGTCAACGCTTGCGAAAAGCGGAAGTTAGCTTTAACAAATGCGTCGGTCAAGAACCCCGACGCATCATCTATCAAGTGCCATTCTAGATATACCTTCCAATCCTCAAGCGGCAGGGTTTGAAGAAGGCTTGCAGCTTTTTTGAGAAACTCTGGCTGCATGAGGATCACATATGGTACTCGGGGGATACCGGCTTCTTTAAAATAGTTTTGCCAATTGACCGCAGGCACGTGCTTTACGAGCTCTGCAATGCTCTTTTTGTTATAGGTTTTCTCTGCGTCTCGTGTGTCTACCTTGTCCATCGAGATCTGGGCGAGCCTGGTCTCTATTTTGAGGACGATCTTTGTCTTTTTATCTGCCTCAGAGGCTGTATACCCAAGTAAACAGAAGATAGTGTTGAGGTGTTTTATATATGCAGTTCGGACACGCAAAAACTCTGGTGAGTCTTTTAGGTAGTAGTCGCGATCGGGGAGGGAAAGTCCGCTTTGGTAGAAGTGACCAAGGCGATGAAAATAGGCAATCGTTCGGAGAAGCTCTTTTTGACTTGAGATGTGATGTACTTTTTGTCGTAGAGAAGAAATTGGTTGTATACCAAGCGCGTTACGGCGCTTCATGTCCGTGCCCGAGCAGTAGAGGTCGCCGACTAACTGCTCCGCACTACCTTTCTTTGGGCTTTTGTGCGCGAGGAGCGAGTCTACTATTTTTTTGAGATTATGTTCTGCCTCAACGCGCAAAATAGTGAAAGAGCCCCAGCGACTCTCTGTTTCTGGAATCTTATTCTTTTTGAGCCACCCGCCGTTGGCAAAGTGATAGAAATCATCCTGCGGCCGGACAGTGCGGTCAATGCTGGTGAGGTCAAAGCCAGACAAGGCATTTTTTGTCTTTTGCATCCGCGCATTGTAGCCTACCGAGGTAGGTTTTACAAAGCTTATTTTTCGTGGTATCTTTGTCTCTAGAAGATTTTTAAACTAGCAACAACAGAGGAAAGGGGTCGTCCCATGACAGAGGGCGCTTTAAAGTTAACACAGCCAAGCTACATCATTCCTTTAAACCGAAGGGTTGTCTGCTACAGGAGAAACGGGTCTTCTTCTCGAGGATTATGCGCAATAGATCGGGTACTTGAACCAGGGACGCTGCTTCCAACCGACGAGATTTGTCTTATGGTCTATCATCGCCAGGAATATGTTGCGTTTCCATTCCAGATTAATGGGGTACCATTTTGGATACTTGTCGGAGATCTGGAGCTTACTCTGAAGGAGTTGAAGGCTATAGAAAAGAGTTGGCTCAAGAATTCGAAAAAGCCTAAAAAGATGAGCATCTCGGAGACTTGCTTATTCTCTAGATTACATCACCGTATCAAGAAACTCATACGGGCGGCGGGGATGCGGCCAAAAAAACCACTGCGCGTTGCTGCAGCATAAAATTATCTGACGACATTGGGGCCGCACACATGCGGTCCCTTTTCTTTTTCAAGTTGATAAAAAACAGCAAAAACGATACGCTGATTGCTAATGGAGCTCAATGAGGTGCGGTCGAAATATTTGGAGTTTTTTAAGGCGCGCGGGCACAACGTTATCCCGTCCTCTTCGCTTGTGCCAGAGAACGACCCGACAACCCTTTTTACGGGTTCGGGCATGCAGCCCCTGGTGCCGTACTTACTTGGTAAGAATCATCCGGCAGGGAACCGTTTGGTGGATAGCCAAAAATGCTTCCGCTCTATGGATATCGAGGAGGTGGGGGACAACCGCCACACCACTTTTTTTGAGATGCTTGGCAACTGGTCTTTAGGTGACTATTTTAAGAAAGAACAGTTAGCCTGGGTGTATGAGTTTTTTACAGAAGAGATAAGTATCCCAAAAGAAAAGCTCTGGGTCACTTGTTTTGAAGGGGATGAGACTCTTAATTTGCCAAAAGACACTGAGTCTGCAGAAATTTGGGAGAGCTTAGGGATGCCAAAAGATCATATCCGTTTTTATGACGCAAAAAAGAACTGGTGGAGTAGAGCCGGCGTGCCACAGAATATGCCGGCAGGGGAGCCGGGTGGGCCCGACTCTGAAATCTTTTATGAGTTTACCGATATCGTACACGATACGAGATTTGGCCCCGAGTGCCACCCCAACTGCGACTGCGGGCGGTTCCTCGAGATCGGGAACTCGGTCTTTATGCAATATATAAAAAAGGAGGACGGCTCCTTTGCACTCCTCCCAAAACAAAACGTCGACTTTGGCGGCGGCTTGGAGCGCATCACTGCGGCGGTAAATAATTCTGCGGATGTGTTTCCAACTGCCCATAGGCCGATTATCGAATATCTAGAAGCGAGAAGCGAAAAAAAATATACGGGAGAAAAAGTATTCTCTAATTCTGCAGAATACCAGAATACTCGCATGTTTAGGATCATTGCAGATCATGTTAAGGCGGCCGTGTTTTTGATCGGTGATAACGTACGACCAGGCAATACTGACCAAGGCTACTACGTGCGTCGGCTCATCCGCCGCGCGGTGCGTTACGCAGACCGTATCGGTATCGCGCAAAGCAGTTTTGCAAAAATAGTGCGCCCGGTCGCAGAGATGTATCAGGACCAATATCCGGAGCTGATGGAGCAAATCGACGAAATCGAGTCTGTTATCGCTGGGGAGGAGGAAAAGTTTCGCAAGACGCTTGCACGCGGGATGAAAGAACTTGAACGATTTATCGGAACAGGGAATCTTTCGGCACAAGACGCATTCCAACTCGTCACCACCTACGGCTTTCCACTTGAACTTATTATTGAGGAGGCCGGGGAGAAGGGGATTAAACAGATAGATATTGACGGGTTTAAAGAGTTACTCAAACAGCACCAGGACCTCTCACGTTCGGGCTCAGAACAGAAATTTAAAGGCGGCTTGGCAGACACAAGCGAGAAAACGACGCGTCTCCATACTGCCCACCACCTGTTGCTTAAGGCTCTCCAGCAAGTACTCGGGCCGCAAGTACATCAGCGCGGCTCAAATATTACGCAAGAGCGGTTACGTATCGATTTTTCTTGGGACGCAAAGATGACTGAGGAGCAGAAAAAAGAGGTTGAGCAAATAGTGAACGAAAAGATAAAAGAAGACCTGCCGGTTATACGCAACGAAATGGCAAAAGAAGAGGCGGAGAAGCTTGGTGCAGAACATGAATTTGGAGCAAAATACCCAGACCGAGTCTCGGTCTACTCTGTCGGCCCGCTCGAGAGCGCGTTTTCAATAGAGTTTTGTGGCGGCCCGCATGTTGAGAGAACTGGCGAACTAGCGTTATCTACCGACCCCTCGACTCCACTCGGGGCAAAATTCAAAATTTTGAAAGAAGAGGCGGTCTCCGCCGGAATACGTCGTATAAAAGCAGTGTTAGAATAGGGGGCATGTCCGCATTCTTTGGGAAGAGAAAAACCAAAGGTGAAAAAACTGTTGCCCTCGTTGATATCGAAAGCGGGAGTGTTGCCTCTGCGCTAGTTAGGCTCTCCGAGCACGAGGCACCTAAACTTTTTGCCGAGATACGCATCTCTATACCACTCTTTAGTACCCGCAACTCCGACCAGCTCGCGCATTTAATTACACAAGCAACTGAGCAAGCGCTAGAGCACACCAGCAGTGTAGCGAGCCGGATGCGCAACCACGGGGCGCTCGGGAGCCAAGGCGAGGTAGATCGTGTCGCTATATTTTTCTCCGCTCCATGGGCTTCTTTGCATCTTGAGGGAGGCACTGCAGATTTTATCAAGCCGGTAGAGGCTGCCGCCTACCAAACCGCCGGGAGCGTGTTTGGCGACATCCCAACAACGTTTCATCCTTTAGGTACTGCCGCTTTGCATGGCGCAATGATCCTACTTCCTTCAAACACACCAAGCTTGCTGCTTATCGTCGGCGGTGAGGTCTCGGAGCTTCTTGTGCGCACTGATCGCGAGCTTCTTGGCCGCGCCACTATTCCTGCTGGTCAGCGCACACTACTGCGCACACTTATCTCGCACGGCGGGGTTTCACCCGCGGAGGCGGAGTCTTTCCTAGAACTTGCGACCCGCGAGAAGCATCCGCTATATGAGCCGATGCGTGCCGCAGAAGACCACCTTACCTCGCTTGTTACGGAGGCGACAAAAGACCTGCAAGGACAAAACGAACTCTCAGGAATTATGGTTGTAGCGCAGGAACCTTTTTCAGAAATAGTTGCCAAGGCGCTCTCTCGTAGAGAGGACCTCGCGGAGTCCTTCTTAGAGGGCGGTACAGTCCGCTCTATGAAGACCCCGCACATAACTCCTTATATCGCCGCACACGCGCATAAGCCCGACCTGAGTTTACTGCTCGAAGCACTCTTTATAGACAGAAAGTTCGCTCCACGATGAATCTTGTTTATACGGGATAAAATGTTATATACTAAAAGTGTATGCGCGACATGGTCCTCAAAGGGCAGCACTCTATCCGCGACATCCCCGTACCCGCACATGTTAAGAGACGAGAACCCACAATAAGAGAACCCGCACCCTCTGAACTCGAGGAAGAATATATGGACAGACCAATCAACATCCCACGACCTAAGTCCAGACGTCGCCGCTGGTTTTTAATCTCAGCGGTTGTTGTCGTGCTTGTGTGTGCTATTGGCGGGCTTCTTCTCTCAACCTTGTTTGCCGGAGCAACGATC
>VMFK01000049.1 GCA_007375995.1 Parcubacteria group bacterium Gr01-1014_56 | reverse complement strand
ACTTTTGTTGCTTTTGGTGGCAACCTTGCTCCTCGGTCTCGCATTCTTAGGAATGGAAGTTTCAGAATTCATGCACCTTATCGCCGAGGGGGAGGGCCCCTCAAGGAGCGCGTTTCTCTCCGCCTTTTTTACTTTAGTGGGGACACACGGCGCGCACGTGTTCTTTGGCTTGCTATGGATGCTGGTCATCATGGCGCATATAGTAGTGAGAGGCCTCAGCCCAAGCACTACTCAAAAGCTTATGTGTCTGAGCTTGTTTTGGCACTTCCTCGACATTATCTGGATATTTATCTTTACCTTTGTTTACCTCATGGGCGCACTGTAATATGGGAACTCTTACAAAATACACACTCGGGTTTGGCCTCTCGGTGCTACTCACGCTCGCGGCGTTCTTTATTGTATGGCGCGAGGTACTATTTTCTCGCGAGGTACTTATTTCGGTACTTATAACTCTTGCACTTGCTCAACTGTTAGTACAACTTATTTTGTTTCTTCATGTGGGCTCAGAGTCAAAACCAATGTGGAACCTGGCTGCACTTGTCTTCGCGCTTATTATTGTTGCGATCTTGGTAGGGGGGACGCTCTGGATCATGTACAACTTGGAGCACGGCCAGATGCAAACTCAGCCCGATATGTTTGCCGAGGAAAATATCTTTCCAACGCCATGATAAAAGCGTACTATCGGTTGACGAAACCCCGCATGGTGTTTATGAACGTGCTCGTAGCTGCCGCAGCTTTTGTATTTGCCTCGCACGAGGGCTTCAACTGGCAGGACTTTGGCACCATGGTAGCGGGCCTCTCGTTTGTAGTTGCAAGCGCATGCGTGTTTAACAACTATGCGGACCGCTTTTTAGACGCACATATGGAGCGCACCAAAAATCGAGCGCTCCCCAAAGGGTTGGTCAACCCAAAGCACGCGCTTGTCTTTGGCGCTACATTGCTTTTGTTCGGTGTCCTTTTGTTTTTACTATTGAGTCCGCTCGCGCTCGGCGCAGCGCTCCTTGGGTTTGTGGTGTATGTGTTTGTCTACACGCCACTTAAACCTAAGACTGGCTATGCACTCTATGCTGGTGCTGTTGCTGGCGCCACGCCACCCGTGGTTGGCTATGCGGCCGCGGCTGGGGTGCTCGACTACTATGCGCTCGCGCTCTTCCTCATACTTTTTCTTTGGCAGATACCACACTTTTTGGCGATCGCTCGATACCGATATGACGAATACAGCAATGCGGGAGTCCCGCTACTCGTGACGCCGCCGAGAAATGAAGAAGAGAAACGTCGAGCGCGCAAAATATTTCGCTACTCGCTCGTGCTGCTTTTGTTAGTGTGTCTCGTTTTGATACTCCAGAGGTGAGCCAAATAGGGGACGATACTACCTAAGAGAAATGCGCCAAACGCGCTCGTTGCGAGCGACATAGGCTTAAGATTGTGGAAGATCACGGTGGTCAAGCCCACAAAGTTAATGAGCGCCAAGGCGCCAACAACCGAATAAAAGTTAATAACTGCCCACCAATTGCCCTGTGTGATGTCGCGCAAGTGTATGTGGGCAAAATGCCTCATATAATGCGCGGCGCCCTCCATGGCTAGTTTTGCTTGTGCGGCGCGCACACCAATAAGGTAGCCTACCACTACCCCAGCCACTCCTGCGGGGATAGTGAAGGGCAGTGTGTCGAAAAAGAATTCGGAGTAGGCAACCGTGAGCGTCGCCACGATAAAAAAGAAAAACGAGGTCATGATAAGCCTCGTGCGCACAAAGTTGTCTGCCACTGCATACTTAAGCGCGGTGATAAAGCCTAAAAATATCGTGAGCAAGAGAACGGTGATCGTGATCGACGCTGGTAGTTGCTCCATATCGTGTAGTTTCTATAAATGTATCACGCAAAAGAATACGTCGCCCCGAGGTTAGTCAGGACGACGTGATTTTTTGATGCGACTCGCTTAGGCAATTCTGGTCATCTTCTCCAGCCATAGGATACTCATAGTGTAGTGGTCAAGGAACTCGATATCCAAAACCCACATCTCGAATAATCCTTGTCTTGCGAATTTCATATCGCGAAGTTTTTCTCGCGCCATTACTTTGGCAGGGGAATGAAATTCGACGGCCCGCCCACATAGCAACTGCCCCCGCACGGATTGTTCATACATGATCCCTACGTTTTCTTTGATCTCTTGAAAGTCCGCTGCGTATTTTACAACGAGCTTCATGAGGTTAGAATCTTTGCAGACAACTCGGCGACCGTAGACTTCAAAGATCTCGAACGTCCTAACTTCGCCAACCTTAGGAACTTCCGCTTGAGCGGGGAGTGCGGCCATCAGTACGATAGCGAGCGCTCCGAAAAAAACACGTAACTGCATAGCCTCCTCCTTCTATGGAGATGAGAAAGAACTGTGTCACCGCGACGCAGCCAGTTCCCCAATAAACCCACTATGTGCTCTTTAAAAACAATGTCAAGAAAACAAAACGCCACCGGTTAGACCGATGGCGCACTGCATTTGATGTTCATGGGAGCCCGTAGGGGTTCGGACAATGAGAGATCATCCAGAGATAGAGGTAATCGGTCTTCTCACCGATACCAAACTCCTCGACAAACCGGTCTTGAAGCGAGTAAGCCTCCGCCTCCATAGACTGCCAACAGGAAAATGTCGCTCCATTGGCGTTTTGAAGAACATGAACAAGTTCATGCACAAGGTCGTCATCGTTCTTACCGATTTGAAATGTGCTTGGCAAGAACACCGTTGTCCCGATTGTGCCGGAGGCGGCTTCACCTTGCCCTTTGTATCCAGGGCTATGGGCTATCGCTTTGAGAGCGACAGCTGTGGCGAAAACGACATGTACCCGTACATAATTCACTTTATAGTGTGTTTGTGCGGCAACCCAAGGTAGATATTTTGCCACGAGGTCGTCAACAGGCGCTGCACGAGCGGGGAGTGCGGCTATCAGTACGACAACGAGCGCTCCGAAGAAAACACGTAACTGCA
>VMFK01000018.1 GCA_007375995.1 Parcubacteria group bacterium Gr01-1014_56 | reverse complement strand
AAGTGGCGTTTAATAAGAATCCTTCTTGTTCTTTTGTTACTAAGATATATTGCCCGTCTGGAGAAGGCCTCAAGGCCACGCTTGGGTTATCGACAGTAACACCAACATCCGTGGTCGCCTTACCGTCATAAGTAACTAAAACACATGCCGCCTCTGTACTGCGACGGTTCTTACATAGAAAAACTTTTGAATCTGTCCGCAGTATCTCGTCATAGTAATAATCTGGATCATTATTTAATGAGTCTATGGAAATTTGCTCGGTCGCAGGGGTATTTTGAGAAAAATAGACGTACACTGCCCCTCCAATTAAAAGAAAAACTAAAAAAGCACCGAACCATAGCAGCAAATGCCAATCTTTTGGTTTGTAAGTAGGTTGTGAGAGAGGTTGGGTAGGAGTTTCTTCCACGAATCTAGTATATCAAGTTTAAAAAGAAGGGTCCGGGATCGGTAACTCCAAGATCAGCGAGTACGGCTTGCGAGGTAGTGGCACCCGCAATGGATACTTCTTTATAGGTGTTAA
Source organism: Parcubacteria group bacterium Gr01-1014_56 (assembly GCA_007375995.1). GTDB lineage: Bacteria > Patescibacteriota > Minisyncoccia > Phycocordibacterales > SBAW01 > GWA1-54-10. The sequence continues at coordinate 16,960 of VMFK01000018.1, read as the reverse complement.
CCGGAGTGAGGGTAAAGGAGGTCGACGATGCAGAGAACTTTATCGTAACCGCTAACCCACGCTTAACTTGGGGCGAGAACCCTTGGTCAAAAAGAAAGTTCCCTAGCGAATAGAAAATCGCGTGGTTATTATAAATTTCAAGCGGCTCAACCACGTGTGGATGCGCACCAACCACAACGTCGACGCCGGCGTCAACGAACGCGTGCGCAGATTCGCGCTGTTTGGGCGTTGGTTCATGTTGGTACTCCTCTCCCCAGTGCGCAAAAAGAATAAGGTGGTCGCACTGTGGCCGAATAGTTTTTATTTTTGAGAGTACCGAGGTGGTGTCGGGGTTAAACAACGCGTGGTACCCGACCATGCAAAGTTTTTTGTTTTTTAAAATCAATTGCAGCGCAATGTGTGCATCGTTAAATGGAGAGCCAAACGAGCCTACGCCCGCGGTATATAAGAAGCCCCTAGTGTCGTCATATCCGAACTCACCAAAATCAAGCGCGTGATTATTTGCCAAACTCACTGCAGTGAAACCGGATTGCAAAAGCAAATCGGCGTACGTGGGGTCGAAGGTAAAACGCAAAATAGTATTATCCAGCTCCGAGAGCGAAGGATTAGCAGTGATCGCTCCCTCCAAGTTGGCGATTACCGCATCATGTCCGGCAAAAAGTTTCTCTACCCCTTTAAATAATCTTTCATCTCCGACTTCACGCGCGTGCGTAGCAACGCCACGGTCAAGCATGATGTCGCCGACAAGCAGCACACTAATCGAGATATCTTCTTGAGTTAGAGATGCTCGATCCGATTCAGCCACGGTCTCGGCACGCTCCGGCAAAAACGGCGCAACAACAATCAGACTCGCGACGACAGTAACACCCCCAAGGACCAACCAATCTTTTCTCATAGTGTTTATTGTACAGTTGAAGTTGCCGCAAGAACTTTGCGCAGTGCGTTGTATTTATTGGCTGCGTCCCAGAACATCCACGAGTCGAGGCCCGCGTCTTGGTTAGCTTTTATTTGCGCTTCAACCATTGCTGGCGTATACACCACCGGGTAGTCAAAGCTCTGCAGCCAGGGGCGGATTTTTGCCTTGCTATATATAGGTTTTTCAAACATTTGGGGAGAGGTCGACGCTATCGGCCTAAAGGCAAGGCTGGCAATTTTAGTTGTGGTCGCGAGCGTACGCTTAACCGCTGTGTCCATAGAAAATTTAACAATGTCGTAGGGATGCTCGTTAACGTCTACGTAGCCGTGGAAACCGCTGGGATAATGCGATGGATATACCATCGGAGAGATGTAGTCAAAGTACGGGAGCGCTCGCTCGAGCACCTGGCCTATGTTGAGGTCGTCTTCATTAGTTGCCGTCATGCCAAATAGGTCTGCCGAGAGGACCGCACCAGTGGGGCGTAAGTTGTCGGTCAAATATTTGTAGAACTCTTCGAGCACTTGCGGTTTGCTTTTACCTTCGTCAAACGAGTAGACCACATCTGCCATGGGGCCGTCTGAAGGATACCGGAGATAATCGAAATTTAATTCGTCGAACCCAATTGCGTAAGATACTTTTCCCAGTTCAACCACATTGTCCCAATATAAGGTTGCTCCAACATCAACAAACGAAAGACCCTTGAAATCTTTCCACACGCCACCGCCTTCCTTTTGTACTGCATGCTCGGGGTAGAGAGAACTCCAGTAGGGGTTTTGGAAGGTGGTGATACGGCCGATCACGTATATCCCCTTTTCGTGAAGTGTCTTGATAAAACTATCCATGTCAGCAGCGCCACATGCTTTTGATACTGCATCTTTAAGCGCGGGGTTGTCTGTGGGGAATGAGATCTTGCCGGTATAATCGCGGATATCAATGACAACAGAGTTAAGTTCGGTGTCCTCAATAAATTTGATAAGTGAGTTGCGGAACGAAGGCGTGCCCACAACACACTGCGAAAGATAAATAGCTTTTACTACGCTAGGTGTTGGTATATGCAAGACAACAGGTTTCTTGGGAGTTGAGCTCGCCGCATCAAGGGGGCTCGCCACGCTTGTGGGTTTAGTATATGAAACCGACATAATCGCGGGGAGCGCAAAATACGCCAACACAAACATCCCGCCGATGCCGATACCTACTGCCCCCAAATAGGTGACCGCGTGCTTAATTAAGTGAGGTGATCCCTTCTTTTCGCTCATGGTCTTGCTGATTCGCCACAGAAGGCGCGGCGTTTTCTACAAATGTTTGACGCGAGGAGTTAAGGGCGCCTCCCTGACCAAGTTTGCGGGCAAGAGCCTCTGTCCTAAGGAAAAACCCCAGAAGCATAATAACTAGGCCGGAGATAAAAAAGATACTCGTCTTCCATGAGGTTGGGACGCCTAGATGCGGCACGGCCGCAACCCAAACTCCGAGCAATATTAGCGTTACCTCTTTAGACATGTGGATATTGTACTATAACCCCTCGACTATGACGACAAATTCGCCGCGCTGTTTCTCTGGGGTGTCCACAAAGTGCTTCAACACCTCTTTACCTGAACCTACCACTGCCTCCTCGTAAACCTTGGTTATCTCACGAAAGACCCCAACCCGGCGCGCCTCGGGCAAAAGCCCAGCGAGCGCCTCGAGAGTTTTCATGATCCGATGCGGAGACTCATACATGACGCTGGCGCGTTCAGAGGCAGCAATCTCCTTAAAAATAGTCTCCCTTCCCTTTTTAAGGGGCAGAAAGCCGTAGAAGGTAAATGAGGGCGCACGCAAGCCTGCAATAGAGACCGCAGCTGCGAGGGCTGAGGGACCTACGATTGCCTCGATCTTGAGCTCTGGCATCCGTCGGCTGGCGGACTCACGCACCACGGAGACAAGCTCAAGCCCTGGGTCGGAGAGCCCTGGAGTACCAGCGTCTGAGACAAGCGCTATATGTTTGCCGCCCTCTAAAAGTTCGATAATTTTTGCAAAGCCTTTCTCGCCACTGTTGGCGTTAAAGGTCACCGTAGGAGTATGGATATCAAAATGTGAGAGCAGTTTTTTTGTCACCCGCGTATCCTCGCAAGCAATAACGTCTGCCTCTTTGAGCACGCGCAGAGCCCTGAGTGTGATGTCCTCAAGATTACCGATAGGGGTCGCAACGACAGAAAGCTTCTGCATAGCGTCCGCACTATAACACAAAAGTTGCAAAAATGAATTGGCGCAGCCGCCGGGGTTACCGGCGGTTGCTTCATGGTATATAACGCAGTTCTTATTTATTTGGTTTCAAGAGCTGCTTCGCCGGCTTTATATATGTCTCCCGCACCCATAGTTATAACCAAGTCGCCCTTTTTGGGCTCTTTTTTGATGAAATCTGCCACTGCATCGAGTGATTCAAGCGCCTGTGCGTCCTTTCCCTCTCCTTGTATACGCTTGGCCAAAATAGCGCTGGTAACAGTTGGGTCAGGAATTTCCCTTGCGGCAAATATGGGCGCAATGACAACCTTGTCAGCATCACCAAAGGCATTCGCAAACTCGTTCATGAACGCTTTGGTACGACTGTACAGATGTGGGTGAAACGCCACGATAATTTTCTTATCAGGAAATTGCTCGCGTACACTCTTTAGTGTTGTAGAAATCTCTAACGGATGATGCGCATAGTCGTCATATACTTCTGCGCCGTTCTTAGTTTTGCCTTTGTACTCAAACCGCCGCCAGGTGCCACTAAACTCTGAAAGTGCCTTTTTTGCTAGTAGTAAATCAATCTTCAATATATCTGCTACCGCAAGCACCGCCGCCGCATTTATTTGATGAAGTTTTAAAACTTTGAGCTTTAATTGTGGGTCAAAGTACTGTTTGTAATCGACGACTGTACAAGTAAGCCCAGTAATAACCGATTCCACATTTTTATCGGACGTATCACACACCACAAAGCCATCTTGGTGTACTTTTTGTGCAAGCTTTCTAAATGCGGTTTGGATATCTGCAAGATTTTTATAGTAGTCGAGATGGTCAGCGTCAATATTAAGAATCACTAAAATTTTTGGCGTGTAGTTAAGAAAATGTTGACGATACTCGTCGGCTTCGCCGATAAAATACTCCTCTCCTCCGGCGCGGAAATTACTTTTTGTCTTCGCTCTGAGCGACCCAACCCAGCCAGTGGGGTTCAGTCCTACACTCTCCAACACATCAATGAGCATAGCAGTGGTGGTCGTTTTTCCGTGTGCGCCCGCGACTGCGATGAGGCATTTTGACTCATTTGCGATACTCCCGAGCGCTTCGTAAAAAGACATTGCAGGGGTGGCGCGTGATTTCATTTCTTCAATCACTTCTGGATGTTTGGTAAGCCATGCATCGCTATAAATATACACATCTGCAACGTGTGCTCTTCCGATCTCAATAAGATGAACATTCTTTTTTCGGAAATCAGTCGTCATGAAAGCAGTTCGACCGTTTTATTAAACTGTTCTCCCCGGTCGTACTCGTTTTTAAACATACCAAAGGAGGCAAACGCGGGGCTTAAAAGAAGCATGTCGCCTGGCCCAGCTAACTTAAACGCATTGGAAACCGCATCAGCGATACTATGATATATCATAGTGCCCTCAAGACTATTTTTAATCCTGTCGGTCCCAGTGCCGGCGAGCAAAAAAACTTTTTTAGCGCGGGTTGAGACTTCTAGAACGAGCTCGCTCATATCAAGACCCTTATCTGCACCGCCCATGATAAGCACGACATTCTTCTCTCCCGTATCAAGCGCCCTCAGTGCCACAAGCGTCGCTTCGGGCGTTGTCGCAGTCGTGTCGTTGTAGATTTTTACTCCCTTCACTTCTTTTATGAACTCCAAGCGTCCTGGTACACCCTCAAACAATTCGACTCCTGAACGGATCTCTTTGTCATCAAGACCAAGTGCCCGCGCGGCCGCAACGGCAACGCCAACGTCATAGCGGTTATGCTCGCCCGGAATGCGCAGCTTCCAGCTCTTTGGTATATCTTTTGTGCCTGCAATGGTTGTGTGAGCACGCACTTTGTTCTTATATCCGTATTTCTCAACAAACGGTGCGGCTTGCTCGCCCAGAATAAAATAATCTTCAGGAGTTTGATTGAGAAACACGTTCGCTTTGTCTGCAAAATATTTTTTCATATCTTCTCCATAATAATTCATGTGGTCGGGCATAAAAGTCGTGAGCACCGCAATGTGCGGGCTCATGTGCGCCCCGCCGAAGCCCTGCATTTGCCACGAGTCGAGCTCTAGCACTGTTATGGAGTCTTTTGTAACCTCCGGTAGAAGTGCAAGCGTTGAGATACCGCGTACATTGCCGCCGAGGAGCACGTGTTTACCTGCCCGTTCCAATATATATGCCACAAGATGCGTGACAGTAGACTTACCACGCGTGCCAGTGATACCGACCGTCATAGCGCCGGAAAGTTCCATAAAGAGGTCGGCGCTCATGCGTACAGGAATCTTGTTCTTCTGTGCTTCTGCAATATAAGGAGAGTTAAGCGGCACGCTCGCCGCTTTGAGTATCAGGTCACGGTTCTGAAAATCTTCTAAGCGGTGACCCCCGAGGCGGTACGTAATATTTTTATATTCTTTAAGTTGCGCCAATGAGTCTGTTAATTCCACCTCACTCTTGAGGTCGGTAATGATAAGTTCAGCACCGAGCGATGCCAAAAACCGTGCGTCCCCTACACCTCGGCCCAAAAGACCAAGTCCCATAAGGGTTATGCGCTTCCCTGCAAAATATTCTCTATAGCCCACAAGACTACTCTATACCCTAGTGAGGAGAGAGAGAAGAGAGCTTGTTTTTACGGAGTTGGTTTTGGCGGGAGAAGTACACTGTTGATAACGTAGACGATACCGTTAGTTGCCTTGTACGCCTTGAGCACGTATCCGCTATTTACATACACAGCGCCCTTTGTCGTATCAACTTGAAAGTTAAGCGTGTCTTTGGACAGCGCCTGAATTTGACCGCTGCTTATCGCGTCTACATCGAGTCTTTTGCCGACTACGATATGGTACTGCGCCATGCGCTTAAGCTCCGCGGCGCTCAAGGCAGAGATCGTCCCCGGTGTTAAACGGCTGAAGGCTCCGTCGGTTGAGACAAAAACTGTGTACGGCCCTTTGCCAGTCAACGTTGCCCCGACGCCAGTACTTGAAAGGTACGACGCAAACGTGCCACCGTTTGAGATGCTGGCGACTACTGCGGCTACATCAGACGAAGTAGTAGTAATTGTTACTTGCCCTGGACCTGATGTTTCTGAGGTGCTTGTAGTAACAACCGGCTGAGTCGTCGACTGCGTGCCCATAAACCACCAAAGCCCCAGTACTAGCGCCAAAACCACTACGGCCCCTATAACCCACTTCGTTATATTGTTTTGAGAATCCATGTTGGCGATTAGATATTATTAAATAATAATGCTACCTGAACACTACTCCCCTTGATACGGTCTAGCAAGCACAGTGTGCACCGTCTCGTGAAGAAAAGGTGAAGAACGTTAACCTAAATAACAAAAGGTCCGCCTTTTTGAGGAGCGGGCCTGTGAGGCTTTATTTGGAGCTGGTTTGAGCGAGTTTCCGGCGATCGCCGATTATGCTTGAGATCTTGGTCCCATCAACGTTGATGTCACGAAATCGACAGCTGCCTGCCATAGTGACCACGATGCGATGAATGACTATCTTGTCCTTCTTGCCCTTCTTTTTCAGTTTTTTCGGCTTTTCTTTCGCTTTTATCGTCTCAATCCAGATACCCAAGACAACGCCGCCTGAGTTTTTCCATTTGATTTTGACGTCTGCATACTTTGCAAGCTCGCGTGCAACGCTAGCTATGACGCCTGTCGCGTAATCAATCTGCTCTTCCTTTTCGGCAGCTGATACTTTGTTGCGTACCAAATCAAACGCGATTGGACGCAAGAAAAGATCTTCGCTAAAATAACGGCGAGCGTCATTTTTCAGAGCCACCTTGTTTCCAAGATGACTCTTGGCAACTTGCAATGCTCCAGTGATGCATGACTCTGCATCGGCAAATACTGGCGCCACTGGAAGCAACACAAACACAACAAGCAATAATATCGCACTAATAAAGAGCCTCCTCATGACACGCATCCTCTCGTTAGAACCTGGCGGCTATATTATCCTACCTACACAAAAATACAAACCAATCTCTAGGCGTACGCCATCCTGGACTGAGTGGGCGCGGGGAGACTCGAACTCCCAACCCTTACGGGATACGCTTCTGAGACGTACGCGTATACCAATTCCGCCACGCGCCCACTCAAGCCAGGAAAATATAAATCCGTCCAATTCCGCCACCACGGCGAATGAACTCGGGGTAACTATATCAAATATAAAAATAAGAGGGCCGGAGATTACTCCGACCCTTTTCTTCGTGTGCGCTACTTTACGCGGGCTTCAGACAAACGTGTGTTGCCTGAAGACCTTTTGAGCCTAAACCATGCCTTACGTACAGTACTTGGCCGGGTGCAAGTATTGCTGGGTCTATATTGCTCTTGCGAACTACTCCCATATGGAGAAAGATGTCCTTCTCAGGACGGTCGCTGGTGCAAACGAACCCAAATCCCCTAGCCCGGTTAAACCACTTAACCTTGACCTGCACCCAGTCACTTATGGATGTTATTGAGGATTGGGGATGAGGAGCCCTTGCGACAGGCTGAATCGCTGTTGAGAGGTCAATATCGCGCACCTTCATGCACTGAAGGCCTTTCTCGCGACGCATCACATCAAAGGTGACACTAGCTCCTTCGAGCGGCGCCTTAAACCCGTCCCGCCTGAGAACACTCAGATGTAAAAGAACATCGCGACTGCCATTCGTTGGGATGATAAAGCCACGTCCCCTTGCTTCATCAAACCACTTCACCAAGCCGGTAGTTGTTATAACCTCATCGGCTTGTAATTCATTGAGCGACCTCACTTCAACCGGAGGCTCTACCTTGACGCTGATATTCATCAAACCTACTCCTTACCTACTATCTGAATTATTTCAGACACCTTCACGGTACCCTCATTTTAAAAACGGGTCAATTGTGATACCATGCCCGCAATGCGGGCGTAGCTCAGTTGGTAGAGCATTCGACTGATACTCGAAAGGTCCTAGGTTCGATCCCTAGCGCCCGCACAACAGTTGTACACAGTTCCACCTGCTCAAAACCCTTGCGCTCAGAATCTGAGGCCCTATCATGAACTTGTTTGTATTGTCAGTTAACTACCATGTATAAAAGAGATGGAAGAAAAAAGTGCGCTGCGCGAAGTGTTTCATAACTCTGTATTAGACACACTCACTCAAAGTGATGCGGGCTTGCGCCAGGAGTATAAAGAAAAGCAGGCTTGGGGCCTTTTAGCCTCTATCGACTTGCACCAGTGCAACAGAGAGGCTATTACCAGCCCAGAAAAAATTCGACAGTTTGTGTATGAGCTGTGTGAGCGGATCGACATGACTCGCCACGGCGAGTGTTTGATCGAGCGGTTTGGGAGTGGAGATTTAGAAGGGTACTCGATGTTTCAGTTTATCGAAACTTCGTGTATCTCCGCCCACTTCGACGAAAAGGTTTCTAACGCTGCATATATCGACATCTTCTCTTGCAAATATTTTGACCCCTACCAGGCGTCGGAGTTTGCCAAGGAGTTCTTTGGCGCGGAGGATTATACGATGACCCACGTTCTGCGGAAATAACTCTCTAGTAAAAAGAGGCGTCCCCGGCTTTTAGGGTCGGGGGCGTTTTCGTTTTGTGTTTACAAAAAGGGTTGGTGTTGGTATCCAGTTGTAAGGATTCCAATAAAACCATATTGACTGTTCGTAGAACTTAGCAAGTACCTTGAGCGAGTCAACCCAAACTTGCTGAGCATTTTTAAGACTTTCGTCACTATGTTGAGGAAGCATATCCATAGAGAGTATCCTTCTACTAGCTAGCTCGAGTGTAGCATCTAAATCATAAGGCGGCTCACGACAAAAACACAAAACACCCCGAAGGGTGTTTTGTGTTAACAGCAGAATACGTAAATAAGGTCGCACAGCAAACTTTTTAAGTTAGGAGAAACATTCTTTCTCTTGTTCCGCTCGCCCGGTAGTAGAGCTTAGCTTCACTACCGGGCTCGACTCGTCTTCCTGCGCCGTACTCCGGCGCGTACTAATGAGTTATCGAGACCCTACGCATATGGGCGGTCCTGACTTTACTCTTGCGAGTAAATTCGGGATTAGCGAGTGCAATATAGGATTAGCACTATTATCCATTCCGACGTGACGTCGGAACATCGCCGATTCAGTCATGCCCTCGTACGAGAGGCACAACAGCTTTTCATTTGAATCATTCCACGAGCAGCTTCCGCTACCCGTGCCTTGTTACGACTTACTCCCTGTCACCGAGCTTACCGTGACTCGCCTAAGCGAGCTTCGGGTGCTCCCGGCTCCCTTGAGTTGACGGGCGGTGAGTACAAGACTTGAGAACGTATTCACCGCGGTATAGCTGACCCGCGATTACTAGCGATTCCGGCTTCATGAGGTCGAGTTGCAGACCTCAATCCGAACTGGGCACTCGTTTAAAAGATTTGCTCCACCTTACGGTATTGCGTCTTGTTGTCGAGTGCATTGTATCATGCGTGCAGCCCAGGATATCAGAGGGACATGCTGATCTGGCGTCATCCGCACCTTCCTCCCCCGTGAGGGGGCAGTCTCGCCTGACATATAAAACAGGCAACGCGGGTTGCGTTCGTTACCCCACTGAAGGGAACAACTCAAGCCACGAACTGACGACGACCATGCATCACCTGCCCAGCCGTCTTGCGAGGTCCAAAGTTTCCTAAGGATTTCGTCTGGGTTTCAAACCCTGGTGAGGTTCTTCGTTTGTCATCGAATTAAGCCGCATGATCCACCGCTTGTGCAAGTCCCCGTCTATTCCTTTGAGTTTTAATCTTGCGATCGTACTACCCAGGCGCCTAACTTAACGCGTTAGCTTCGTCTCGGAGAGGGTCGATACTCCCCAAAACCAGTTAGGATCGTTTAGGGCGTGGACTACCGGGGTATCTAATCCCGTTCGATTCCCACGCTTTCGTGTTTCAGCGTCAGGAGCGCGCCAGTAGAGTGCCTTCGCATTTGGTGTTCCCCATGATATCAACGGATTTCACCCCTACACCATGAGTTCCCTCTACCTCTCGCGTCCTCAAAGCAGTACCGTTTCCCCCGCGGTCTCTGGGTTAAGCCCAAAGCCTTTCACGAAAGACTAATACTGCCGCCTACACACCCTTTACGCCCAGTGATTCCGGATAATGCTTGGGGCCTCTGTATTACCGCTCCTGCTGGCACAGAGTTAGGAGCCCCTTATTCATGCGCTAACATCAATAACTTTCTCACGCATAAAAGATGTTTACGTCCCGAAGGACTTCATCCATCACGCGGCGTCGCTCCGTCAGGCTTTCGCCCATTGCGGAAGATTCTCGACTGCAGCCACCCGTAGGTGTATGGGCCGTATCTCAGTCCCATCGGTGGGGGTCACCCTCTCAGGTCCCCTAAGCGTCATAGCCTTGGTAAGCCGTTACCTTACCAACTAGCTGATGCTCCGCAGGCCGCTCAAGAAGCGGATTGCTCCTTTACCCACAAGATTACTCAAGTGGGACTATCTGAAATTACCCCGTCTTTCGACGAGCTATGCCAGACTTCTCGGTGCGTACCTGCGTATTACTACCTCGTCTGCCGGTTACCTTGCGGTCCCCTTGACTTGCATGCCTTATCCACGCCGCCAGCATTCATCCTGAGCTAGGATCAAACTCTGAAAATAAGATTCATTGCTGAATCTAACTCGATATGAACGGAACAAGAGAAAAAATATTTCTATCCAGTTCAATTTTTCAATTAAATTAGGACAGGACTTCTCCTCTCGTATATCCTTCGTTCGCTCTCCTGAAGCGAAGAAGAATTGCCTCCCTGTGGAAGGAAGGACTTTCTTTTGCTTGCTTTACTCGCCGCTTCCCTCCGGATAGAGGTGCGCACGAGGTCTTGATCGGTGAGATCAATTTTCTACAATTTCTTAATTACGTATTCTGTTGTCAAAAAACAGACCCGCCAAAGCGGGTTCTCTTCAAACTAAGAGTTATCCGTCTTATCAGGCCATGGAGCCATTATAGCTATATATAGAGTGCCGTCAAGCACTCTACATCACTCTAAAGTTCTTGAACTGCCAGGGGTCGGCGGTTGCTATGTCTTCGACAAAGAGCGGGTCTTTGCGGGCTCTGAGTGGCGTCCAAGAAGTGTACTTGCCGTGGACGATACCGAGGTAGGGGTTTGCCACCTCGAGTATGCGTTTAAAGTCGAGGTCCTCCGGCTCCAGTATCCCGCGCTTCTGGTTCTCTAGTGCCCAGACAAGCGCGCCGAGAGCACCCGCAGCAACTTGGAGCGTCGTGGCGTTTTGGTGCGGCACGAGCTCGCGCACTTGCGCGATAGAGAGGTCTGAACCAAACCAGTAGGAGCGTTTTTTATGCCCCATGATAAGTACACCGAGCTCGTCGGAGCCGTGCTCGATTTCATCCATCAAAATTCTTTTTTTCTTTGGCTGACGCCAGTTGTTGCCTGCATACTCGCGCAGTGAGAGCACCGCGTCGTCGCACGGATGGTACGCGTACATGACTGTCGGGCGGTACACGACCTTCCCCTCTGCATCGCGCACAGTAAAGTAATCCGCGGTAGTTATCGACTCGACGTGTGTGATTAAAAAGCCGTGGTACGGGCCCTCGCGCGGTGTCCACGAGCGTATTGGCGTTAAGGCACCAGGGCGCTCGAGATAAATTGCGTACTTGCCGCCCGCCGTGTGTTCGTGGCCGTCCGGCGGGAGCTCTTTTTCGTGCGTGCCCCAACCAAACTCGGCCGGCATGGTCGCCTCAGAAAGAAAACCGTCGATAGACCACGTGTTTACAAACTCGTCCGCTTGCTTGAGCGCCGGCGAGAGCTGCGTGTCACGCTCTGCAACTTGGATTGTCCGAACCTTAAGCTCCTGCATGAGCTTTGCCCAACCGTCGCGGTCTTTTGGAGTCCCCATCGAGAGAGCACCGTTCCCAACATCGCGTGCAATATCAAGAAGTGCCGCCTTTAAAAAATGAGAGATCAGGCCCGGGTTGGCGCCGTGGTTGACGATCGCGGTTTGGCCATCGGGATATTTCTTTTGCAGTTCCAAAAACTGCTCGCGCTCGGCATAGTTGGTGCGCTCGGTTATAGAAAGCGAGGAGTTGGTCGAAAACCCAGGCCAGCGCTCAGTTGAGGTGTCGACATAGAGCACGCCATGCTTCTGACACCAAACGATAAGGTCGGGAGATGAGACATCTACTGAAAGGTTGAGGAGAAAATCCCCCTCCTTGAGATTCTTCTTCAAAATGCTCGCGTAGTTCTCCGGCGTGAGCGTCTCAAGCATGAACTCTATCCCCGCATCTGCCGCGGTGTGCTTGCCAGAGTCATCAGAGGTAAGTATGCGCATACGCTCAGGCGTTATATCGGTATGCCGCATAAGCATAGGTAATATCGCCTTGCCAATAGAGCCACAGCCGAGCATGAGGAGTCTGCCCGGGAACACTGCTTTGGTATAGAGATCTTTAGTAACTACCTCCACTGCTGGAGTTGGAGTGGCTACGGTTTGGTTTTCCATTCAGAAAATTTTCGTATGAGAGGCTACGTGTGATTTATACCGCACTCTGCCTCAATGTAAAGAGTTTTTGGGCCCTACCTGTGTATAGTTCTATTTTTTATCTTTTATAGCCTCTTCAACCTGAGCAAAAAGTTCCTCTTGAGAGGAGTTAGAGACACCAACCACGAGATCGGCATATTGTTTTGCCGACTCTACAAACTCTTTATGCGCAGGGATAAGCACATGTTCAAAATATCCTTCAGGGGCAAAAAACTTATTTACACTTCGGCGTTTTAGTGACTCCTCGATAGGCATATCAAGATATATTTTAAAGTTCATAAGGCCCCTAATCCGCTCATCATATAGAGCTAAATTTCCTTCTAACACTACTACCGGCTTAGGCTCTATGGTGTGCCAAATTCTATTCTTCAATTCGGTTCTGTATTCTGGGTTATAAAACTCGCTTTTGGTCCAAACTTCAATCGAATTCTCCTTTAACAAAGTCTGTAAATCGCTATACAGGTCATCAAAACGAAGGGCTGCGGGGTTGTCCCAGTTAGGGCCACCATCAGGCAGCTTTGGAGCATCGGAGGTCCGTTTGTAGTAGTCGTCCAATTGGACCAGAGTGAATTTCTCCGGGTACTTTTTTACTAACAAGATCGCAAGGGTTGATTTGCCCGACCCAGACCCGCCTGCGATCCCTATCAACTTATTCATGATTCTTCAAAGCAGCCTCAACCTGAGCAAAAAGTTCCTCCGGTGTACCGTTGTTGGTGAGTGTTACGTCGGCCATCGCCATCACTGCATGCACGTTCATGTCATGAATTCCTGTTTGGGCCACTTCTCTCTCCTCCTGTGCATAAAACTCTTCAAAAGAAACCTTGTCCGTATCTGAACCGCGTAATACAGCTCGCTCGTATCGAGTTTCTTTATCTGCATCCACCGCCCAAATAAATACACCCTGTTCTTTTAGTTTTTTTGCTGATGCAAGATTTCGAAGAGACTCTATTATGATATTTTCATGACCATTTTTATGAGCATCTTCGAAAATGAGGTTATCCCAATAGTCAAATCCGTATTTTGCTCGCATGTCGTTGCCAACAATATTCATACTGTTGCGGTTGACAGGCATCCCACGGCGGATAATTTCCTTTTCTATATATTTGCGTACTGAATAATGTACAAAGCCTTTTTGCTTCACGAGATATTTAACCACTGTACCCTTCCCGGCTCCATTGGTGCCTGCAATTCCTATGACCATAGGTACTATTTCTCAAGCGATTCCCCAATTGTCGAAGACTTTATAGGAGGCTTTTCTCGAACATCGTAATTTTTAAAAATATAGTCAGCCATGCTCTCTCTTGCCTTTTTGACAGACGCTTCCCGAGTCCCGCGCTCTTCGCCAATCATTTTTTCGAGCTCAGTAATTTTTTCACTTTGTTGATTAGCCAAAGTCACTAACTCTTCATTTTTCTTAGTCACGCTCTCTTTTGAGTCAGCTATCTCGCGCAAACGAGCCTCTCTATCTTGCCTTTCGCTATCTATTTTATCCCTTTTTATTCGTTCTTTGTACTGTTGGTTGGCCTTTGAATCAATCAGCTCGTGAACGCTTCTTAATTTTCCTTTGGCTCCAAAGAAATTGAATTCTTCCATCGAGAAGAACAGGTAAGTAACGACCTTACGAAAATAGAAAGCAATAACAAAAATCGTACTAGGCCAAATAATTATTCTCAGAAACTCGAGAAGGTTAAATCCTGATAAACTTATGCCACTTTTCCATATTACCCACAGACCAAAAAGAACAACAGTGGGCCAAGCAATAATCCTTATAAGGTTGTTTAGCCAATTCAAAAACCTTAGTGCGATTTTTGAAAAGCGAGACATGTTATTTTTTTGACCACCTTTCCCAAACCACCAAAAGTGGTGAGGCGAGGAAGATCGAGGAGTAGGTTCCAGCGACCATACCGACGATAAGAGTGAGTGCAAATGCTTTTGTTGCGGCCGGCCCGAGGAAGTAAAGCGAGACAAGCACGATAATAACAGTGAGCGAGGTGTTGATAGAGCGAGCAAGCGTCTGCATGATAGAGCGGCCGACGACCTCGTCATAACCTTCTCGTTTGTGATGCTGTTCATTAAGACGCAGGTTCTCGCGGATCCTATCAAACACAACAATCGTGTCATTGATCGAAATACCAAGGATAGTGAGAAGCGCTACGATAAAAAGAGCGTCAACCTCTGCCCCGATAAAGTGCCCGAGAGCCGCAAAAAGCCCCAGCGGCACAAGAATATCGTGGAGGAGCGTAATGATAGCGACGACCCCGTACTTCCATGACTGGACAGGTTTGGAGACACCGCGAAACGCAAAAGCAATGAATATAATAATGGAGATAACCACCAGTGCGATGGCTATCCAGGCCTTTTGCACCAGCTCAGCGCCCAAAATCGGGCCTACGGAGGTAAACTGAACCTCTTCCATCTCACCTAAGTTGCGCAACGGCTGGAGTAGCGCTTGACGCTCAGTATCCGTAAGATCGCGTTGGCGCAAAATATATCCTGTGTCGTCGGTCGGTTGAATACGCACTTCTCCAAGACCAAGCGAGTTAACTGCAGTGTGCATCATTTCAACAGGCGGCCGGCCGGCCGGGTACTTCACCTCAAGGAGAGAGCCGCCTGAAAGGTCAATACCGGGTTTAAGGCCCCACATCCCTATCGCAATAACTGCCAGGAGCGAGAGTACTGCCGGGAGTATAAAGAAATATTTTTCGTACTTTGTGATATTTATTGACATATATTATTTTCGCAAACCCGAACGCATGAGGAAATGGCCAAGTTTTGTTTCTGCATTAATGCCAAGGGCCAGGAGGAATGTGCGCGAGATCGTGATCGCAGAGAACATCGAGACAATAACGCCGAGGCTAAATACCAGCGCGAACCCTTTAATAAGAGAGGTGCCGAACCAAAAGAGGATAACACCGGCAATAATGTGCGCGATGTTGGAGTCCCTAATCGCGAGCCACGCTCTCTGAAAACCCTCGCGGATCGCTGCATCAAGTTTTTTGCCGCTTGCGAGTTCTTCTTTAATACGCTCGGCAATAAGCACGTTGGCATCTACTGCCAGTCCCACTGAAAGGATAAAACCCGCAATACCTGCTGCGGTCAAAACCACGGGGATGAGCTTAAAGAGCACCAGCATGAGGACAACATAAATGGTGAGTGAAACCACTGCTACCAACCCTGGAATCCGATACCAAAAAAGCATAAACAGCACGAGTGCAATAAAACCAACAACGCCCGCTACAACACCTGCGTGGAGTGCTTCATCACCAAGCGTTGCACCTATCGACTGTGTTGATATAAGCGCGATAGGCACCGGAAGCGCGCCTAAGTTCAGGTTGCGCACCAACTCTTTGGCCGACTCGGCAGAGAAGTTGCCCGAGATTATCGCTGTACCGTCGCCGATCTTTTCGTTCACAACTGGTGCGGAGACGATGGTGCCGTCAAGGAATATGGCAATCAAGCGACCAACGTTATTGCCAGTGAGGTCTGAAAATATTTTTGCGCCTTCAGGGTTAAAGTCGACACGCACCGTAGGCTGAGAGAGGCCAACGCTTCCCCCGCTTCCAAACTCAAGCGCCGCACGGGAGAGGTACTTGCCAGTGAGACCAGTGTCTTCAAATGCTTCCGGGTTGGGTATGACGCTTGCGCCTGCTGTCGAAGTCGCAGTGATAGTTAATTTGTCTTCAAATCCCTTCTTTACTAATTTAAATTCAAGGAGTGGTGTCTGGCCGATCAGTTTTACTGCTTCGTTTACGTCCGTGACTCCGGGGAGCTCTACCACGAGGCGGTGCTCGCCCCCACTGAGCGCTCCACCTTGGAGCGTCTGCACTACAGGTTCTGATACACCAAAGGAATTGACGCGACGCTCGATCACCTCACGCAGAGTCTGGAGCGAGTCGTTAACGTCAGCGGTTTGAATTTTGCTGGTGTCGGTGCTGTAGACCAGGTGGGTACCTCCGGAGAGGTCGAGCCCGAGCTTGAAGGGCCACGAGCCGGTTATCTGCGAGTTGTACACAAAAAAGCCGATACCGGCGCCGAGGGCAAGGACGATGAGCGCCGTAAGCCGTTTCTGCCACATAGTGGGCATCAGTATACGCACGGAAACGATACCCGCAATATGCTGTACTATTTAGCCTTCGCGCTTGTACAACAGATCTGTGAATGCCTTAAACTTCCCCATTAAAAGGTCCGCCTGTTGCTGTTCGGTTACACCTGCATTAACAATTGAATTTATTTCAGCAATGGTACGATTTGCTTTCTGTAAGAATTCCGAATCGATTTTTTGAATTACAGCAGCAGCGACGTCGGAACCGTCTGACCAACCTTTTGCTGTTGATTTTCTTGCTA
>VMFK01000017.1 GCA_007375995.1 Parcubacteria group bacterium Gr01-1014_56 | reverse complement strand
GGTTTTACTACATGCACGTGATCGGAGTTGCGCTTTTCGGTAAACTTTCGTTCCTCAATGTAGTTTCAACCGGTAACATCTTGGCGGTCGACGGCTCCAAGATGAGCAAGTCCAAGGGCAACTATACCGACCCGCTCGTGGTTATGGACCAGTTTGGTGCTGACGCACTACGTTTGTACCTTATGGGTTCTGTAGTGATGAGCGGGGAGGATTTTAATTTTAAAGACGAGGATGTGCGCGAGGCGCATAACCGCGTTGTCGGCATTTTGTGGAACTCGTACAAATTTTTCCAGCTCTATGCGCATGAATGGGACGGCGCGACTGTCGCAAGTAAAAGTACGCACGCTCTCGACCAATGGATACTCTCACTCCTTGGTAAAACGACGGCGCAAGTTACGCTCGCGATGGACGCATATGATACCCCAAGCGCGTCTAAGGCTTTACGTCTATTTGTTGAGGATTACTCAACCTGGTACGTGCGTCGCTCGCGCGACCGGGTGAAGGGCGATGACGAAGTGGACAAACAATATGCGCTTGCCACACAGCGAGAGGTGCTCCTCACGCTAGCCCAACTGTTTGCACCAATAATGCCTTTTATTGCAGAGGCTATGTATCTTGGTATTGAGGGAGACAAAGAAAGCGTACATCTTACCGATTGGCCTGTAGCACTTGCGGTTGATGAAAAACTACTCAGCGAGATGGCGCTCGGGAGGGAGGTAGCCTCTCGTGCCCTTGAGGCACGCGAAAAAGCAGGGATAAAAGTTCGTCAGCCACTTAGTGTGCTCAAAACCACCTATCTCTTGTCTGAAGCAGTGGGGGCAATTGTGGCGGCCGAAATAAATGTAAAAGAGATTATAGAAGACGCTGCTCTTGCACAAGATATTGAACTCGACATCACTATTACTGATGCTCTGCGCGAAGAAGGGGTGGTGCGTGGCCTTGCGCGGCGTGTGCAGGAGTGGCGCAAGGAGCAAGGACTCACTATATCTGACAGACCATCGTACTCACTTCTTGTGAGCGGGGAGGAAAAAGATCTCGCACATAAATACCGCAAGGAGATCATGAAAGAAGCGGGCCTCTCTCATCTTGATATAAGCGACGAGTGATATGTACCCGGTATTTGTAAGCGACGGTATCGTGCTCGGCAAGCGCATAGGAGGCGAGGAAAACACGCTTGCGGCAATTTTGACGCGCGAATATGGACTTGTGAGGGTCTCGGCGCGTGCTGCGCGTCGAGAGAACTCTAAATTGCGCTACGGTCTTGAGACATTGACTCAGGCACACTATTCTTTCATTCGCGGGAAGTACGAGTGGAAGCTCACTGGCGCACTAAAAATATCGCACGCGCTTGTCCCAACAAGCCCGCCCGGCCGCTTGGCGGCCGGGCGGATCGCACAACTTACCTTGCGGCTTATCCACGGAGAGGAGAGGAATGAAGCACTCTTTAAGTCTGTACAAGAGGGACTCGGGGCTCTCGCGCAGGGAGCTGACGTAGAGGCGGTATTGGTGCTTAGAATACTCTCGCATCTGGGGTATCTGCCCGACACGCCAGAGCTCCGGCCTTTTATCGAACAGGACTTTTTTTCGATCGAACTCACTAATCGTGTCCTAGCGTCGCGCTCCCTCCTTATTAAAGCGATCAACGAATCGCTCGGCTCAACTGGGCTCTAGGCCCGCTCGTGCTATCCTTAATCGATGGCCAGGCAGGAAAAAAGCGGGGTAGAAAAACTAAAAAACCGCCTCTATGAGCGCGGAAGTGAAGGCAAAGAGAAGGCAGACGAGCGTGCAGCCCTCTCTCCTAGCGACCTCGATATACCGCGCTCCTGGAGGGATATTGAAGTACCCCAAGCGCCTGCGCCTGTGCCAACCCCGAGCACCGAAGAGCCACTAGCTCCTCCTCCACTCCGGCAGCACATAAAACCTCCCATGTCTTTTGCAACAAAATTCTTTCTTGGTTCAATGATTTTCTTTGTGGGGGCGTTTGTCGTCTCTGCCGGTCTTTTTTTTGGTGGCGTCAACACTACCTCGCCTCAAAATATCGACGTGCAAGTAATCGCACCCTCTCTTATAGATGGGGGCAAAAGAGCAGACCTCGAAATTATCATAACCAACCGCAACACAACCGCGCTCCAACTTTCTGACCTCGTGATCGACTACCCCGAGGGAGCGAGGAGCCCGAACGACCCCACAAGACCACTCACCCATGAGCGGATCTCAATCGGTACGATCAAATCTGGAGCTCAGATCAAACACACCACCTCTGCGCTCTTTTACGGCAGCGAGGGAGTTACCGAGAAAATCCTCGCTCGTTTGGAGTACAGCGTCTCGGGGTCAAACGGCGTCTTTGAGAAAAAAGGGGAGACTAGTTTTACTATCGGCTCGGCTCCTGTCTCGCTCATCATCGACGCGCCACCAAAGGCGACCGCCGGCGACCAGTTTACGCTTGATATCACTGTGCGCTCCAACGCCACAGGAGTAGTTGAAAATGTTGCGGTTGAAGGACAGTACCCGTTTGGATTTTCTGTCATTAAGACTGAACCTCAGGCAGGTGCAGGTGGAACTATCTGGCGGTTAGGGACGCTCAAGCCTGGCGATACTAAAGTTATCCGCCTCACCGGCACTATCGAGGCCGCAGATGGCGACGAGCGCGTCTTTCGCTTTCTTGTCGGCTCAAATTCCGACCAGACAGACCCGCATGTAAAGGTACCCTTCCTTACTGTGCCGCAGACTCTCACCGTTGAGCGGCCTTTTATCACTGGGGTAATTACACTTGAGGGTAAGACCGGCCCCTCAGTGTCGGTCTCCGCAGGTAAAACGCTGGGTGGCACTATACGATGGGAAAACAATTTACCGGACGCTATCTCGGGGCTCGAACTTTCTTTGTCATTTGACGGCCCGGCAGTAGACAAAGCTTCGGTCAGCGCGCCAAATGGTTTTTATCAGTCGCAGAACTCAACTATTATATGGACTTCGCAAGGCGATAGTTCGCTCGCCTCAGTGCCGCCAGGCGGGCAGGGGACATATCAATTTTCTTTCGCAACGCTCCCGCCGGGGGCAAACGGCTCGCTAATAACTAACCCCACGGTTACACTTAGCTTGAGCGTGCGCGGCACGCGTCAGGCTGAAGGCTCGTCGGGGGGTAGTGTTGCCTCTGCAGCGACAATGAAGGTTACGCTTGCCTCCGCCCTCTTTATATCCGCACAGACATCTCGCACTAGTGGGCCGTTCTTAAACAGTGGCCCTATGCCGCCGCGTGCAGAGCAGAACAGCTCCTACACCATCACCTGGGCAGTTAAAAACTCTGCCAACACTGTTGCCAACGCCACTGCGCAAACAGTACTCCCGCCGTACGTGAAATTTATAAAAGGAGAAGCGGGGGTTACCTATGACGAAGGCACAAGAATGGTGAAGTGGGCGCTTGGCGACGTAAAAGCTGGTGTTGGGTTTACTACTGCGCTGCGCCAAGTAGCGTTTCAAGTGCTGCTCACGCCGAGTACTAGCCAGGTGGGGACTACACCCGAGCTCACCGGCAGCGTGCTTCTCTCAGGGCTTGACCGCTTTGCGCAGGTTGCGGTTGAGGGGAGCGCTGAAGCGTCGACTATACGTGTTGTCGACTTCTCAGGTATGGACACGGTGCTTCCAAAATAGTCCCGTTAGAAGTCTAAGAAAAAGTATTGTATGGTAAGGATCATGTATGGAAACTTCTAACGGGATGATGGAGAAAATAGTGTCGCTGTGCAAGCGGCGAGGTTTTGTGTTCCAGGGGTCTGAAATCTATGGCGGCTTCGCGGGTTTCTGGGATTATGGCCCACTCGGAGTAGCTCTCAAGCAAAATATAAAAAATCTTTGGTGGAGAAAATTTGTCGAGAGTCGTGACGATATGTATGGGCTCGATGCGGCTATTGTTATGAATCCTAAAGCCTGGGAGGCAAGCGGGCATGTCGCTGGGTTTGCAGACCCAACTCCCGACGGTAAGTCATTTAATACGATGTTTAAAACCTCCGTTGGTGCCGGAGAAGAAGCAACTGTAGCCTATTTGCGACCGGAAACCGCGGGCGGCATTTTTGTGAATTTTAAGAATGTGGTCGACTCGTTCCACCCTAAACTCCCTTTTGGTATCGGGCAAATCGGTAAAGCGTTTCGCAATGAAATAGCTCCGCGCGACTTTGTTTTTCGATCGCGCGAGTTTGAACAGATGGAGGTCGAGTATTTTGTCCGACCGTCACAGTGGGAAGAAAAGTTTGAAGAGTGGAGAAAAGAAATGTTTTCGTTTATTGATGCGGTTGGCATTAACAAAGACGCAGTACATGAGCTTGAGGTAGAGGACACTGAGCGTGCACACTACAGCAAACGCACGATAGATTTTGAATTTGATTTCCCGTTTGGTCGCAAAGAACTGTATGGGCTTGCCTATCGCACCGACTTTGACCTCTCGGCACACGCTGCAAGCTCAACTAAAGATTTGAGTTATACAGAGGAGGGGGAAGAGGCGTTTATTCCGCATGTGATAGAGCCGTCGCTCGGTGTCGAGAGAACATTCCTTGCCGTACTCGCGTCTGCCTACACTGAAGACGAGCTTGGTGGAGAGAAGCGCGTGTATCTAAAATTTAAACCGGCAGTGGCGCCAGTTAAGGCGGCTATATTCCCGCTTCTTAAAAATAAACCAGAACTTGTCGCAAAAGCGCAGGAAGTTTACCAAGCGCTTAAAAAAGAGATTCCTCAGATTGTGTTTGACGATAACGGCAACATCGGCAAACGCTACCGCAGGCAAGACGAAATAGGTACGCCGTTTTGTATCACTATCGACTTCGACACGCTTGGAGAGAACCCCGAACTTAAAGACACCGTAACCCTGCGCGACCGCGACACGGGGGAGCAAAAGCGCCTTACAGTAAAAGAAGTTTTAGAGCTATTGACTTCTTCAATAAAAGGAGTATAATTACAAGTAGCTGATGGGGCCTCGGCGTTATGTCGAGATTCTTGTATTGGCTCTTTGAATTTAGAAGAGGAACAGCTCATGTCAATAGAAGACATAATTTGCCTAAAAAAGTTTACTCTCTTGCTCGGTGATGGCCGCTCGAAAAAACAGGTGCTTGCAGGCGGCCACTACGACGGGATTACTGATACTGCGAAAAAATTTATCGCCTCGCCTCGATTCCGTTGGGCATCTTCGCCTGAAGAAGTCGACCTCGAAATTTTTGAGCTCGGCTACCATCCTTCTTCAGATCAAGCTTTCGAAGAACTTCTCGCTCGCGGGCTCGAAGAGCCAACCGAGGAAGACGTTTTGCGTTTTGGGGAGAAGTACCCCGATATACAGCTCGATTCCCCGGTGGTCTTTTTCCACAAGGCCAACCTGTGGCCTAAGCCGGACGGCAGCCTCAACATCATTAGCCTTTTTCGGCCCGACGGCGAGCGTTGGCTCGCCTGCACTCCTTTTGGCGGCAGTAGGCAGTTGAACTGGAACAATCAGTTCGTTGGGCGTCGCCCCCGCAAGAAAAGCGCTCTGGCTTCAGCTGCTTGAATCTCGCACTTAGATCCTTAGAATTTTGATCGCCGCCCCAACCTTTGGGGCGGCGATTTATTTTTGTATACTAAAGATAAGGGTGTAAGATAGGGGTAATGAAGAACTTTTCTGTCACTATAACTCCGGGCAGCATCGTTATGGCGCTGGTGGTCTTGGGGCTGGCCGCGTTGCTCTACTATATCCGCGACCTGGTCTTGATTGTGCTCACTGCGGTAGTGATAGCCTCAGCGATGGAGCCGGCCGTCGCAATGCTCGTGCGGCGGGGGCTCGCCCGCGTGCTTGCGGTCATCGCGATGTATCTGTCCATAGCTGCTGTATTCTTTACAGTTCTTTTTCTCTTTATTCCACCGGTCCTGAGCGACGCAGCGACATTCCTCACTAAACTCCCTGAGACGCTTACAACGCTTAACATCTCTGACGCGACGCACGGACTCTTGCCGTGGGGTAGTTTTGCAGACACAGTCTCCTCGGCCCAAGCGCTCAAGAATATATCTGCTGCACTTGCCGACTCAGCGGGCGGCGCGTTTACCACGCTCTCGGTAGTGTTCGGCGGCATCACTTCTTTTATGCTTATTGTGGTGTTTGCTTTTTATTTTTCTGTTCAGGAGACCGGCGTTGATGACTTTTTGCGGGTGGTGACGCCAGTTAAGGAGCAGGCTTATGTGCTGCATCTGTGGAAGCGCAGTCAGGAAAAAATCGGCAAGTGGATGCAAGGCCAATTGATACTAGGTGTTATTGTGGGCGTGCTCCTGTATCTCGGGCTTACAATCCTCGGGGTGCCGTACGCGCTCCTTTTGGCGGTACTCGCGGGAATTTTTGAACTCATACCAGTATTCGGTCAGTTTCTTGCGGCAATCCCCGCTATTGCAATTGCAATGGGGGCCGGCGGGCCGACCGAGGCGATCCTTGTGCTCGGGCTCTACGTACTCGTGCAGCAGTTTGAGGCGCATCTTATCTACCCAGTCGTTGTAAAAAAGGTGGTTGGCGTACCACCGCTCATGGTTATTTTGGCGCTGCTCGTAGGTTTTAAACTTTTTGGATTTTTAGGGGTGCTGCTCTCTGTCCCTATTGCAGGCGCAATCCAAGAGTTTTTAACAGATGTCGACCGCGAAAAAACCCGCGTGCTTGCGAAACAGCTTGAAAAAGAGAAAGAAAAAGAGGCTGCGGCTTGAGCTCATGGCAGACAAATTTTATCTCACGACGCCAATTTTTTACCCAAACGCAAAGCTCCACTTGGGGCATGCGTATGTTGTCACCCTGAGTGATATTATTGCTCGTTACCACAGACTCGTTAGTGACAAAACATATTTTTTAACTGGCTCAGATGAAAATACCCAGAAGATAATAAAACCGGCAGAGCTCGAAGGGAAAACGCCGCAGGAGTTTTTAGATGAAAAAGTAGAGAGTTTTCGTTCATTATTTACTGCACTCAATATTTCATACGACCAATTTATCCGTACTACTGACCAAAAAGTGCACTGGCCGGGGGCACAAATGCTCTGGAGTAAATTAGTTGAGGCAGGAGATATATATAAAAAAGAGTACGAAGGACTCTATTGTGTCGGCCACGAAGCTTTTATTACTGATAAAGAGTTAGTAGACGGTAAATGTCCTGACCACGGAACTGTGCCGGAGCGTATTAAAGAAGAAAATTATTTCTTTAGACTTTCGAAATACACCGATGCAATTACACAAAAGATAGAATCGGGAGAGCTTGCCATTGTACCCGAGACCCGGGAGCGCGAAATTCTCTCTTTGCTGCGGGAAGGGCTGCAAGACGTCAGTTTTTCTCGACCTCGCAATACTAATTCTGTTGGTATTCCTGTACCGGGAGATGACACTCAGGTTATCTATGTTTGGTGTGATGCTTTGGCAAACTATATTACCGCCTTAGGATACGGCCAGGACGAGACTCTTTTTAAAGAATTCTGGCCTGCAGACGTACATATCGTAGGTAAAGATATATTGCGTTTTCACGCGGCTATTTGGCCCGGCATGTTGCTTTCGGCAGGTATCCCTTTGCCGAAGAAGATATTAGTGCACGGTATGGTTCTCTCGGGCGGTAAAAAGATGAGTAAAACGCTTGGCAACGTCATCGACCCAGAAGAACTACTCACAGAGTATGGCACTGACGCTGTGCGCTACTACTTAGCACGGCACATCTCGCCATTTGAAGACGGCGATATCACCCGTGAGCATTTTAAAGATGCTTATAACGCTAATCTTGCAAATGGGTTAGGGAACCTTGCTTCACGTATTATGCAGCTCGCGCAAACACATCTTACTGAGCCGGTGAAGCTCACATTTACTCCGTATCCGAAGGGATATACTGATGCACTTGAAAAATTTGAGGTCAATCGCGCATCCGACATGGTGTGGGAGCGCATTAAGGCGCTTGATACGAGCATTACGCAAAGCCAGCCATTTAAAGTAGTAAAGGAGGATTTAGAGAGAGGAAGAGAACTTATAGCAGAGTTGGTACGCGAGCTTGCCGCGATTGATTTGTTGCTCGAGCCTTTTATGCCAGAAACAAGCAAGAAAATTATCGAGGCGATTATGGCAAACAAAAAACCGGAGAATTTATTTCCTCGCAAAGACTAATTTTTCTATGCACATACTTGTATTTGGAGACAGCATTACTCAAGGAGCTTTTGATGCAGAGTGCGGCGGTTGGGTAAACAGATTGGAGGCATATTGTTTTGACTCTGCGATAAAGAATGATTTTCAAGACAAACCACTCGTATTTAATCTCGGCATCTCTGGAGATAGAGCTTTGAGAGTAAGGGCTCGTCTCGAATCAGAACTCCAGGCTCGTCGTGATTCTGATGGCCTTATGCTTGTTATCTTTGCAGTCGGTATTAATGATTCTATGGTCAAGATAGAAACTGGAGAAAATGATACACCTATCGGTGTATACGAAAAGGCTTTGCAGGAAATGGTTGACATAGTCCGACCTCTCGGTTGCCAAACGCTTTTTGTGGGACTGACACCAATAGAACAGGCGAAGCTCGACCCTATTCCATGGAATAAGGAGTTTGCATATCGCACCGATGAGATTATGAAATTCGATATTGTTATGGCGAAGGTAGCAATCGATAATAAAATTGGATTTATCTCTATGCAAAACGTCTTTGGTGTGGACCCTCAGATTTGTCTTTCAGATGCGCTACACCCAAACGCTACGGGCCATCGCCTTATGTTTTTGAGAGTTAAGGATTATTTAGAAAAGGAAAAAATTATCTAATGAAATTTTTTGACTCGCATTGCCATCTACAACTTTCGCAGTTTGACGCGGACAGGGGGACAACGATTTCGCATATGGAAAAAAGTTGTACCGCCGCTATTGTGGTAGGGACTGATCTAGCAACAAGTAGGGCGGGGGTAGAACTTGCGGAAAAGCACGACTTTTTATGGGCGTCAGTTGGTCTGCACCCAAATGACAATAAAGATGAAGCCTTTGATGAGCAAGCATTTCTTGCGCTAGCAGAAAATCCGAAGATAGTTGCAATAGGGGAGTGCGGGCTAGATTATTTTAGGAGCGGCGGCACTCCGGAGGAAAAAGCTGGACAGAAAGAAAGATTTGAAAAGCAAATACAGCTTGCAATAAATTTAAATAAAACACTAATAGTGCATTGCAGGAATGCTCACGATGATATGCTTGAAATACTCTTCGCCTATTCGCGCGAATTAACGAATAAGAGGTTACGAGCAGTTATTCATTTTTTCACGGGTTCTGAAGAGCTCGCACAAAAATATCTGCGTCTAGGTTGCTATCTTTCATTCCCCGGGCCGATTACCTATACCGATATGTATGACGAAAGCATCCGTATAACGCCACTCGATAAAATTCTTTCAGAAACCGACTCACCCTTTGCAGCACCCGTACCACACCGCGGCAAACGTAACGAACCCGCATATGTTGAACATGTGGTGACTAAAATCGCTGCAGTTAAAACTATACCAGTTGAAGAAATGAGTTCCCAAATAATCCTTAATTCTCAACACGTTTTTGGATTGCAATAAAATTCGAGCTGTGTTACTGTACGCGCATGGCAGAAATGTCGCAGGTCTCAGGGTCGCCCGAGACTTCATCCCAAGCGAATGCCCCCAAGGACAACCGACCCCTCTATGAGATCGGTTTTCATGTCGTACCTACTATTGAGGAGACAAAAGTTGGAGAGGTAGTTGAAACGCTCCGCGCTGAAGTTAAAAAAGCAGGTGGAGAAATTGTTGGTGAACAAGCTCCTCAAAAAATGGTGCTCTCATATGTTATTGAGCGCGCAACCTCCGGCAAGCGCGAGAAATATAGCGAAGCCTATTTCGGTTGGATTAAGTTTGTTGTTGAAGACCGCGCGGGTATTGTAGGCCTCGAGAGCTATCTCCAGCAAAATAAAACTATTTTGCGTTTTCTCTTTATTAAGACAGAGCGCGAGGAGGCTCAAGTGCCGCGCCGCGCTGTCTTCTCCTCTAACCGCCTTGAAGGCGAGACGCTCAAGAAGCCGACGGCAGCGCCTGAATCTCCAGTAGGCGAAATCTCTGAGGAGGAGCTCAACAAGAGTATCGACGCTTTGGTAAACCAATAAAATTAAGTATATGAACAAAGTAATTCTTTACGGCAACCTCACTCGCGACCCAGAGCTCAGAGCGTTGCCATCTGGCGGGCAGGTCTGCTCGTTTGGCTTAGCTACCAACCGTGTATGGCGCGACAAAGAGGGCAACAAGCAAGAGGCGGCGGAGTTTCATAACATTGTTGTCTTTGGCCGCCAGGCGGAGACGTGCGCGCAATATCTTAAGAAGGGTAGCTCATCTATTATTGAAGGTCGTATCCAAACGAGAAGTTGGGAGAGCCCCGAGAAGGGCAAGCAATATCGCACTGAGATAATTGCTGACCGTGTCGAGTTCGGTTCTCGCAGTTCGGGCTCTGCCGGCGGGGCTACTCCCCAAGCGCAAAGCGACGCAGAAGCCCCACAACGCGCACCTAAAGAAGAGGGGATAGACTACCCGCAAGAAGACATTAACCCTGACGATATCCCGTTTTAAGCTTGCTTAAAACAAATTTAAGAGAAGATTTATTTAGAATTTTATGCAAAAAACTGAGACACAAATGTACGGAGCACAACTCCAAACTATAGATTACAAAGACATTGAGACTATGAAAAAGTTTCTTAACCCGCACGGCAAGATTATGTCGCGCCGCCGCACGGGCCTCTCCGCTAGCGGGCAGCGCGCCCTCGCAACAGCAGTGAAGCGCGCGCGCTTCATGGCGCTTATACCGTTTATAGTGAGATAGTCAAAATAAAAACCCCAAAAAAGAGAGCACTCCGGGCCGCTAGGCCAAGTCTAACTCTCTTTTTTGGGGTTTTTATTTTTTATCAACTCTTTCGACGTACGAACCTAGCTCCGTGTTGATCCGCACAATATCGCCTTCATTTACAAAAAGAGGAGCTTGTACGGTGGCGCCTGTCTCAAGCACGATCTGTTTAGTGCCGCCTTGGGCGGTGTTGCCGCGCACTGCGGGGGGAGCCTCTGTAACTTTGAGCTCAACTTTAATAGGGATACGCAGGGCGATAATTTTCTCATCAAATACGAGTGCATCAACCGTAGTGTTGGGCTTTAAAAATATTCCTGCTGGGCCGATAACTTCGCCACTCAGTTCAAACCGGTCAGACGGATTTGAGGGGTTGCAGAACCAAAACTCCCCACGGTTGGTGTAAAGGTATTTGGCAGGTTTAAGCGAGAGGTCTGCTTCCTCCACCTTGTCGGACACATGAAAGGCCGTCTCGGTTACTTTGCCGGTGATAATATTGCGCAGCTTAGTTTGATTAACCGGTTTGCGCTGTTGTTTGCGGAATACATGCGCGTCAAGCACCTCATAGGGCGCTCCATCAAGCAGAATAAATTTCTTCGGTAGGATCTCATTGTACTCGAGCATAATAAATGCCCCGGAGGGCAGTAAAGGCATTGTAGCCTAAGGACAAGTTTTGTCGAGTTAGAATACTCTCATGCGTCGTTTTTTGCTCCCTATTCTTTCTGGCGTGGCACTCGCGCTTTCGCTCTATCCTTTTTACTTCTGGCCGCTCGCGTTTGTGGCGTTATTTCCGCTATATCGTTTTTCTACTCTGCAATCGAGAAGAGGGGACGTGTTTTGGGGAGGTTTTATTGCGGGCGCCGTCGGCACTTTTCCTACCGTATATTTTTCTCTTGCACAACTTATTCTTTTCCCGGACGCGCCTCTCTTTACCTATATGATACGGCTGAGTTCTATACCGGCGGTATTGCTATCTGGGTCTCTGTTCGGCCTTGCCATGCTTCTATACAAGACACTTCGCTCAGATGCCCCAGTACGCAACAGCCTACTGGGCGCCGCATGCTATGGCGTGGTTGAAATTATTTTATTTAAAGTATTTGGTGGATATTATTATGCGTCGCTTGCACACGCGGTAGTCAATTTCTCTCCAGTTATGTGGTACGCCGCATTCGGGGGCGCGTTGTTTGTTTCTGTAGGAGTTGCGTGGCTGAACGCTCTTTCTGCAGAGATTGCTGCCTTAAGAGAGCGAACAGTACCCGCGGCGGCCAGCATCTTGCTCTCGCTTGCAGTTTTTGTAGGCATCGGCGCTTGGCAATTTTTCTCTACGCGTACGCCTTTACCAGAAAATAAAGTAATCAATGTAACTATCATACAAATGACCTCAGAGGAGTTACTGCCATCTTTTTTGGAAGAGAAAGACGGCACACTCTCCAACACCTATTTGGAAAATCGTTTTCGCACCGCCGCGCTTCATAGCGACTTGGTTATTTATCCATTTTCTCCAGTGAAGGGCGTTGTCTATCAGGGAGAGAAACCAGTTATGGAGGGGGTATCCTTTGTTGCCGAGGATGCACAGGTGGGAGCGTGGGCAGGGGCACTGCTTCCAACCACAACCGCAGTAGTATTGTGGAATACTATTGCAGATTCAGGAAAACTTTTTGATGAGTATGCTGTGTGGCAAGGAGGAGTGAAGTCGGAGTATCGCAAGCGCGCATTGTATGCACTGTCCGATACTGCCCCAGCGTGGCTAACCTCGCTCGGCCTCTCTAAAACTTCTATCACCATTGAACCAGGAGCACCTGAGAATCAAGCGGTCTTTGGGGATGTCCGAGTGGGGGGTC
>VMFK01000048.1 GCA_007375995.1 Parcubacteria group bacterium Gr01-1014_56 | reverse complement strand
GAGTCGAGTACGAAAAACCTGCACACTTCGTTAAAAATTGTTCACAAAGGTATTTTCGAACTCCCCAACTGTTCTAGTTCTTTAGAAGCTGATCGAGAACATCGCTGCACGGCCGTCTGACCCTCTCCGCGTTAGGCGGCTTTTTAGTTACTGAAGTTCAATCAAAACAGGGCAGTGGTCGGAGCCCATGACCCCCGCCAGGATCTCCGCCTTTTTAAGTTTAGGGACCAGTTTTTTAGATACGAAAAAATAGTCTATCCGCCAGCCGACGTTCCTTGCCCGGGCGTTTGCCCAGTGGGTCCACCAGGTGTAGTGACCATTCCCCTTAGGGGTAAAATGGCGGAAGGAATCGACAAAACCAGCCTTAACTATAGCGTCGACGCCATCGCGCTCCTCCTTTGTAAACCCGTGTTCGCCCTCGTTAGCCTTAGGGTTGGCGAGGTCCTCCTCTGTATGGGCGACATTAAGGTCGCCACAAAAGATAACGGGCTTTTCCTTCTCCAACTCCTTGGCATAAGCTAGAAAAGCTGGGTCCCATTGTTTGTGGCGCAATGTGAGCCTGCTGAGATCGTCTTTAGAATTTGGCGTGTAGACGTTAATAATAAAAAAATCGTCAAACTCAGCGGCGATGACTCGCCCCTCGTTGCTTGGGTCACCGTAGCCGTCGTGGACTAGCTTATATTTGCTGACTAGGCTTTCTGGTAGGCCAAGCAGTACTTTGATTGGCTTGAGCTCTTTGCGTTCTTTTGTATTTATATTTGTCCTAACAAATATAGCTGTGCCGCTGTAGCCTTTTTTAACCGCAGAGTTCCAATACTCCTCGTATCCGGGCAAATCTATCTCTGCCTGACCTTGCTCAGCCTTAGTCTCCTGCAAACAGAGGATATCGGGCTCAACTTCCTTGATAAAAGGCACAAAAAGGCCCTTTTTATGCACCGCCCGTATGCCGTTAACGTTCCACGAGACGATTTTCATGGCCCAATAATAGCAGATTATCGCCGGCGTTTGCCGTGGAAGTTTTTGTGGATCTCGCGCAAGTGTTTGTCTGTCACGTGGGTGTAGACCTGGGTCGTCGTAATGTTTGCATGGCCTAAAAGCGCCTGGACCGAGCGCAGGTCGGCGCCGTTTTCGAGCAAATCGGTGGCAAAGCTGTGGCGGATCACGTGCGGGGTCACTTTGCGGGTTATGCCAACTTTTATTGCGTGTTGTTTTATCGTCCGCTCGACCGAGCGTGGAGTGAGCCGCAAGTCTTTAGCACTTTTAGCGGCTTTGCCCATCTGTATAAAGAGTGCGCCATCGATGTCGCCGCGCTTCTCTAGATACTCTTTGATCGCGCGCTTGGCGGTGGGGGAGAGAAACACCACACGGACCTTCTCACCCTTGCCGCGCACCGAGAACTCGTCGCGAGAGAGGTCGAGGTCGCGGTCGAGCCCGCAAAGCTCCGAGACACGGAGCCCTGTTGAGAACAAAAGCTCCATGATAGCCCTGTCGCGCAGTGCCTGGAGAGAGCTGCCTTTAGGCCCTTGCATAAGGCGCTCGAGCTCCTGCGCGGTTATAAGGTCGAGGTCGCGGGCGCCCACCTTGGCGAGCTCGATGCGCTCTGGGTTGAGCGAGTCGATATTGCGCTTGCGCAAAAATTTAAGAAACGCTCGCAAGGCTATCAGGTAATAGTTCTGCGTCTTGTGCTTCATTGTGCCTGAGGTGCCCGCTTGCCGGTTGAGGTGGAGGCGAAACTCGCGCACGGTTGTCTCCTTTATAGCGCCTGGCGAAGTTATCTTGGCAAAAATAAAAAACCGCGTGATATAACGGTCATAATTCTCTACCGTTTTGATACTGCGCCCCTTCTCGATCTCCAAATACTCCAAAAATTCAATTTTGAGATTCTTAAGGTCAGTTGCCATGGAGTAATTATACCTCAAATATTGTGCGACACTTATTAAGTGCTTCATTTGACTCGTGTATTTTAAAAGTGCTACAGTGCGACTGTAAAGGTACATTCAACATCGAAAGGAGCGCAGGATGATCAGGTTCTGGAGAATAGTCAGAATAATCTCTATCGCATCGCTAGTCCTGACTTTTGGAGCTATCGATGCAAACGCAGCCGGCAAAAAAAAGCCAAAATCTCTCACCGCGGTGACCTGTCTCACAAGACTTATCCTTGGTGAAGCAGGATTAGAATCGACTAAAAGTAGGAAGGCCGTAGCGTATGTGGCGGTGCACTACGCAAAAAAGCTGAAACGGACGGTGTGCAAGGAATTCTACAGCGGCAGGTACAGTGTTACAAAATGCAAGCGCTGTATGAGGATCGTTATAGCAACCGCCGGGGAGGACTGGAAAAAAGCTAAGGCGGTTGCGATCGAAATGATCGAAAACCCAGTGCCTCCTGACCCAAGGCTTCTGGGTGCGACTACCTATGTTCGTTGGGCGCACGCATCAAAAAAAGGTGCGGGGTGGATTAGGCAAAACACCTGTCGGCTAGCAAAGTCTGATGTCCAAATTGGGAAGCATGTATTCCGCAAGGAATGTGTGCAGCCGGAGACGAGGGTTGCGGCTTCACAGCCAATATCGTCCCCTCCGATTCCGCTTAGGCCGAAGCCGAAGCCGCCAAAATTCATTGCTCTTAAGTGACTGAGTGCCGACCCCAAAGGGTCGGCCTCATTTTTTTATATACAAGACCCCTTGCAAAAGGGGAGACACTGTGATATCATTACTAGATGCTGACAAAGCAGAAAAAGGCTCGAGTGATGAAAGAAGCTGGGATTCATGAGAGTGATACCGGCTCCGCTGAGGTGCAGATAGCTCTTATCTCGAAGAAAATCGAGGAGCTCGCCTCGCATTTGAAGAAACATCTCAAAGACAAGCACTCACGCCGAGGGCTTTTGCAGATGGTTGCAGACCGCCGTACGCATTTGAAGTATTTGGAAGGCTCCAACAAGAGGCGCTACAACGCTATTGTAAAGAAGCTCAATTTGAAGAAGTAAGAGGCGTGCAATTTTTGCGTCTTCGCTAGTGTAGTATAGTAAGTAGAGAGGTCGATTTTGTTTTGTCAGTGTGTTCATTTTTATTTGTTTAGTTTAATTTTTTTATGGCT
>VMFK01000016.1 GCA_007375995.1 Parcubacteria group bacterium Gr01-1014_56 | reverse complement strand
AGGAGATACCGCAGCCCATTTTTTTAAATCCATCTAAAAAGAGATCTATTGGCCGCGGGCCTATAATGTCGCCGCCCGGGTGCGGGAAGGAGACGCGGCCAAAACGCGCGAGTAGCGGGCCAGCAAAGACAATTGAGGCCCGGAGGCTCTTTGCGAGAGCGTCATCAAGATCACTTGTCTGTACCTCAGAGGTATTAATACTTACAGCGTGATCCCCGCGAGTAACCTTAGCCCCCATTGTTGAGAGCAGTTCTGCGACACGCGCAACGTCCTCAATCTCGGGCACATTAGTGAGTGTGAGCGTGTCCTCAAACAAAAGCGCGGCTGGCATCGACTTGAGTATCGCGTTTTTGGCGCCTCCAACGGCAATAGTGCCTGAGAGGTTGCGCTCGCCCCCTAGCCCCTCGACAATAAATCTACTGTTCATGTTTTTTAGGGCTAACCTCCCACCAGAACTTTTTTGAAAAGTTTTTTGCTTGGTCGCACACCGTTTTTAAATAATAAAGGTCTTTGGTAGGTATTGCCTGAAGTATTTTACCCATGCGCGACATAGAGAGGGAACCAAGGCCGTCGCGCACGCGCTCACGATTGAGCTTGTCGCGGAAGTACTCCATGAGCTCACCACGCTCTGTGGCGCGCTCTTTTCTACGCGGAGAGTGTGAGATATGTTGGCCGATATGCTCCATGAGGAATATTGTACGCCCGCTTGACAATAAAGACTAATGGGGTGTATACTGGTTTCAGTGGTCCTTCGTCGCTGGAGAGCCATGGATTCCCCCTATCTCTGGCGGCAGGGAGGCCAAGGTGCGAGCGGGACTTAAAATACTCGCGAAGCACCTTGGTTCCCTCTTTTTATCCACCTTGAGGGACGAGACTACCCCAAAGTCCTCTCGCGATCCTCAAGGTGTTTACTGGCCAGTCCCTATCTCTCGGTTGGGACTGGCCTTTTCATTTTTTATTAAACACACTACAGTTACACACGTGCAAGATCACATCGTACAAATCGGCGACCCTATTTTAAAAGAGGTGGCAAAACCTGTGTCTAAAAAAGACATCGGCTCTCGCAAATTAAACTCTATTATAAAGCGAATGAAGGCCCTGCTTCACAAAGAGGAGTTTGGGGTTGCTATTGCCGCGCCACAAATCGGCGAGTCTATCCGGCTGTTTATTATCGCCGGCAAAGCGTTTGTCCCCGCGGCAAAGAAAGGCGAGGAGGAGCAAGCACCCCCTGCTGACAAAGTTTTTATAAACCCTACGCTTGAGCGTCTCTCCAGAGCCAAAAAAGAGATGAGTGAGGGTTGCCTTTCGGTACGTAACCAGTACGGCAGTGTGGTACGCCATCAAAAAGCGACGATCCATGCCCTAAATGAAAAGGGTGAGGCTTTTATGTATCACGGCTCGGGGCTTATCGGGCACATCTTTCAACACGAGGTAGACCATCTTGAGGGCATCCTTTATGTCGAGAAGGCAGTATCGATCGAAAAGGACGAGGGGTTCAAGAAATTAAAAGAAAAGCGGAGAAAGGGCGCCGAATAACATGTCTCCGAGTAAAAAACCATTATTTGCTTTTTTTGGTACGCCGCACTTTGGCGTAGTTGTTTTGAATGCGCTTGAGAAAAACGGACTCCTCCCTGCGCTCGTGATAACCGCGCCCGACAAACCCCGCGGCCGCGGGCAGGCACTCTCCCCCTCGCCCACAAAAGAGTGGGCGCTTGCGCGAGGTATCGACGTGCTCACTCCAACAACTCTAAAAGACGAGCAATTTGTCGCTGAGCTTGGGAACAGCGACTGGGACGTATTTGTGGTTGCAGCGTACGGCTCACTGATCCCTAAAACTATTTTAGATATTCCCCGCTGCGGCTCGCTTAATGTACACCCCTCTCTCTTACCAAAATTCCGCGGGCCTTCGCCTGCGCTCTCGGCGATACTTAGAGACGAGCGTGTGACTGGCGTCACTATTATGCAAATGAATGAAAAGATGGACGCCGGGCCTGTTGTCGCGCAGGCAAAGGTAGAGCTCCTGCCTGCGCAGGCAGGTGAGGAAGAGGCACCTGGCCGGTCAGGCTGGCCGCCCAAGGGAGCGATGTTTGAGGATTTGCTTGCCACTGAGGGAGGCAATTTACTTGCAGAGATTTTGCCTGAGTGGCTAGCAGGCAAAGTTACTCCAGAGCCGCAGGACGAGAAAGCAGCAACCTATACAAGAAAATTCACCGACCAAGATGCGCTCGTCGACCTTGCGGGTGACGCGAGAGCGCAGCTTCTTAAAATCAGAGCGTTTGACCACGGCCCGCGTGCCTACTTTATGACACCAGATGGCAAGCGTGTGATTATTACCGATGCAGAAATCCGTGAGGGGAAATTAGAAATACTAAAAGTAATCCCCGAAGGCAAAAAAGAAATACCCTTTAAAACCTATCTCGAAAGCCGCGAATAAAGTCTTTTATTTGTTTTGCTCCCTGCCGCACAAGGCGCAG
The DNA here is from genome assembly GCA_007375995.1 of Parcubacteria group bacterium Gr01-1014_56. GTDB lineage: Bacteria > Patescibacteriota > Minisyncoccia > Phycocordibacterales > SBAW01 > GWA1-54-10. The sequence goes on along the minus strand of VMFK01000016.1, from coordinate 10,586 downwards.
ATGTTTGCCTTTTGTACGGCGTAGTTCTTTAACCAGGGCGACGATCGAGAGGTCTATCGCCTCGTGCATGGAGCTCCCCCACTCCTCGGCGCGGTAGAGTTGACCCAAGGCTGAGAGAGTAAACTCCGCGCGATATTTGCCGCCGTCTCGCATCTGCAAAAATTCGAGTTCGATATCCGCGTGCGCGCTCGTGTCGCCTTGCAAGAATTTTTCTGCTGCACTAAGTTTTTTTTCTGCGTATGCCCTAAGCTCAGGAGTAATCGCGATACCAGTACCTTTGATATTGTGATTCATATACTCATACTACTATGCCGACGAGCCTCTTGTCTCATGGTTTAATAGATGAACGATGCGGTACAGCAACAAACCAAGCGGCTTCACGCTTGTAGAGCTACTTATTGTGATCGCAATTATAGGTATCCTCGCCAGCATTATCTTCCCCGCAGTGCAGTCAGCAAGAGACAAAGCATATCTTTCTCGCGCAAAAGCGGAGTTTCGCTCTATCAATACTGCGCTTGAGATGTATGCAGCCAACCAAGGCAGCTATCCGCCAGACGCCAACCGCGATATGCCTCCGGGGCTTGAGGCCTACCTCGGCACTGGCAATTGGCCGAAGGCGCCCTGGCCAGGGAGTTTGTACGACTGGGATGCCTGGGCACCGGGCGACCTCTCCTTTGACCCAAAGGAGCAGGTGTACCAGATCAGTATTCGCTTTTGCCCGGCCGGCCAGCCGACACAATGCACGTTCCCCAACGAGCCGTGGGCGCAGAATTTTGATTATTACAGCGCAGCATATTACTGCATCGCGGGGCCTTGCCGCGCGCACAGCGACCAGCCCCCCACCCACCCCGGCTATTGCCTTAATTGTTAAATTATCTGGGGCTTCTCAGTGGGGCAGATTTTGGCTATACTCTAGCCACATTCCGCGGTAGCTCAATGGTAGAGCAGCTCCCTGTTAAGGAGTTGGTTGTAGGTTCGAGTCCTACCCGCGGAGCCAGTCAGTATGAAACAGGAGAAGAAAATCGTTATCGGCACACGCGGAAGTGCCTTGGCTCTTACACAGGCCGACATTACCGCAAAGGCGATACACGCGATCAATCCCTCCATTGTTATAGATGTGCAGATAATTCAGACGTATGGTGATGTCAATCAAAACCCCATTCCGCTCGACACTATCGGCAAGGGCTGGTTCACGAAAGAGATAGAACATGCACTTTTAAGCGGAGAAATTGATCTCGCGGTGCACAGCCTTAAAGACATGGCGGACGACATGCCTGCCCTGCTCCACATCGGCGCATATCTCCCCCGTGAAGATGCTCGGGACGTACTGGTCACCAAGCATGGAGAGCCGCTCGAGGAACTCCTACGAGGGGCTGTCATCGGTACCGATAGCTCGCGCAGGCAAATCCAGATGAAAGCCTTACGACCAGGTGTCGTGATGAAGAGCCTGCGCGGCAACGTGCTGACTCGACTCCAAAAACTAGCATCGGAGCCCTACGACGCTGTTATTCTTGCCGCCGCGGGCCTCAAGAGGTTAGGTCTTGAGAGGCGCATTATCCGTTATTTTGAACCCCATGAGATAACCCCAGCCCCCGGGCAAGGCATCCTCGCAATCCAAACAAAAGAAGGCGACGTAGAGTTGCAGAAGTTACTTGCGACGATAAACAATGTCGATGCTGCTCATGCAGCCCAGATAGAGCGCTCTTTTTCAAGAACTATGGGAGGCGGCTGTAAGTCCCCTACGGGCGCATACGCCTTTCGCGAGGGAGACCAATGTGTCCTTATCGGCATGCGAGCGGACTCCGAGATGAATATTGCGCGAGAAGAGATACGCGCACCGTGGGATAAGAGCGGTCAGCTAGGCGACCTGTTGGCAAAAAAACTTTTAGGGAATTGACGTCATGCAGAAAACACTTGAAATACAGGTACGGATGAAGCGGCTCCGGCTTTCCCGCACGTCAGTTCGAGCGCTGCACAATCTCAATCGATATGATCTGATTGTCTTTACAAGCAAAAATGCCCGAGCGTTTTTTATGAGCGAGTTAGAAGAGCGCCACATTGCCGCTCCCCGCCGTGCTCGTATGGTTACGGTAGGTCCGCGCCACGAGCTCCTGAGGCTCTCCCCTTTAGGCAAGCGTATTCTCTTTCCCCGTTCCGCTATAGCGCCCTATGATATCGTTCGAAGTCTCCGTGCGAGAGGTGCCGTAGTGCGCGTTATACCCCTTTACACAACCCTTGGCACACCACTCTCTCGTGGCGAGAAAGAAGCGCTTTTGCGGGGAGCGATCACCCTGCTTTATTTTCGTAGCCCTTCGGGGATTACCGGCCTGCTAGGGCAGTTGAGCAAAAAAGAAAAGTTGATGGTACGGAAGATTCCAGCACAGTGCATCGGCCCTACAACCGCGCGTGCCGCACGGGAAGCAGGTTTCAACAAAGTTTCCATTAAAGGCGTACTATAATCACATCATGCCGTATCACAGTTATATTTTTTTTGACGCCGAGCCGAGCATCAACACTCTCTCTAAAACGGCGTTAGAAAAGAGCAGAAAATCTTTCATTGCATGTATTGAAAAAACCACCGAGGTCCGTGCGGCTGCCTATGCGACTCTTGCATTTAAAAGTGGTACGCGGTTCATGCTTCACCTCAACGCCAAGACGCCCGACGCTATACAGCTTTTAGTGCGCGATTTGCTGCATACTCCCTTAGGAGCGCACTTACGTGTGACATATACGCTCTTGGGGCTCACACGCGCATCGCAATACAACCCTAAGCACCCACCAAAAGAAAGCGCGTACGAGGCGCCGCATCGCTATCTGGTCGTGTACCCATTTACCAAAACAACCGAGTGGCATCTCATGCCCTATGACGAGCGCCGTAATATCATGAAAGCGCATGTGGATGTAGGCCGCAAGTACAGCGCAAACATATCGCAGATGCTGCTCTACTCCTACGGCATCGACGACCACGAGTTTATCGTTTCCTATCAAATGGACTCGCTTGAAGAGTTCCAAAGCCTTGTGATGGATATGCGCTCAACCCTCTCGCGCCGGTATACCAAAAACGACCTCCCTATTTTTACCTGTATCCATATGTCGCTTAGCGAAGCGCTCGACATGGTATGAACGACAGTATCTTTCTTAAAGCCTGTCGTGGCGAGAGGGTTGAGCGTATACCCGTGTGGTTTATGCGACAAGCAGGCCGCTCGCTCCCCGGCTATCGCAAACTGCGCGAGACACATGACGTGCTTTCGCTCACCCAAACACCCGAGCTCGCAGCCGAGGTAAGCATGGAGCCTGTTGAGCTTCTCGGAGTTGACGCGGCGATACTCTTTGCCGACATCATGCTACTCCCGATTGCCATGGGCGTTGATGTAAAAATCGTCGAGAGAGTCGGCCCTGTAATTGATGATCCGATAGACACGCCGGACAAAGTACTACGGCTGCAGGCGTTTGCCCCCAACCAAATAGATTATTTACAAGAGACAATACGGATACTGCGCAACAAGCTCTCGGTGCCGCTTATCGGCTTCTCTGGGGCACCATTTACGCTCGCAAGCTATCTTATCGAGGGCGAACCCAGCCGCACGTGGCTTAAAACTAAACGCTTTATGCTCGAGCATCCCGAGAGCTGGGAGCAGCTTATGTCCACTCTCTCGGAGGGCATTATCGAGTATCTCCGGACACAAATTAGAGCCGGGGCGCAGGCGGTGCAGATCTTCGACAGTTGGGTCGGAGCACTCTCGCCGAAGCAATATCGAGCACAGGTGCTGCCGCACATGCAGCATATTTTTGCGTCGCTTAAAAATGAGAAGGTGCCTCGGCTGCACTTTGGCACCAATACCGCCGGAATACTCGACGATTTTTCGAATGTCGATTGCGAGGTGATAGGGGTCGATTGGAGAGTAAGCCTCGGCGAGGTAAAGAAACGTATCGGCAGCAAGTCGCTCCAGGGAAATCTCGACCCGGCAGTGCTGCTTGCCCCGTGGGAGACGCTTACACAAACTGTTGACCATATGCTCGCAGAAATCAATCCGAAAAAAGGCTATATTTTCAACCTGGGTCATGGCATGCCGCCCCAGGCAGACAATGCGGTAGTAAAGAAACTGGTAGAGTATGTCCACTCAAAATAGCAGCAAGACTGGCGTTATCCTCATGACCTATGGCTCGGCGACAACTGCCGAGCATGTTACAGAATATTTCGAACACATTTACAAGGGCAGAGCTTCAAGAGCTTTAATACAAGATTTTGAAAATCGCTACCGGCTAGTCGGCCACTCACCGTTGGTAGAGATAACGGAAAGCCAGGCATCGCATCTGCAAGAGCTGCTCGGGGATGCTTATGTCGTGCGTGCTGGCATGCGACATTCGGCTCCGTTTATTGAAGATGCCGTGGCCGAGTGTAAGGCTGCCGGTGCAACATCGCTCATCGGCGTTATCCTCTCACCCCAATTTTCCTCGTTCATCATGGAGGGATATCGGACAGCTTTTATCGAAGCGGCTGCCAAGCATGGTTTAGAAGAAGGCGATGTCGTGGCAGAACCGTGGGGCACCGAGCCACATTTTGTCGAGTTGCTTGCCGAACGTACCCGAGAAGCGCTCGAGAAGCTCAACAAAAAATACGGAGTGTCCGTGCCGATCATCTTCACAACCCATAGCTTGCCTAAGCGCGTGGTCGAGAAAGACCCCAGTTACCTAAATCAACTTGAGGCCACTATTGATGCTGTGAGAAAAAGGCTCGATCCTGGCCTCCTGTGGTATGCCGGATACCAAAGCGCTGGACATACACCGGAGGAGTGGCTCAAGCCCGACTTGGTTGATATTCTAGCCGACCTACATAAGCAAAAAACTTCAGCTGTGCTTATAGTGCCTATCCAATTTCTTGCCGACCACCTCGAGGTTCTGTACGACCTCGACATCGCCGCAAAAAAACAATGCGAGGAGCATGGTATCGCCTACCACCGTATAGAACTGCCCAACACAGACCCGCAGTTTATAGAGGCTCTTGCATCAATAGTGAAGAAAAGTGAGATGCAATAAAGTAGATTTTATTTTCTATCCGTCTTTCTTTTTAAGATTGCAACATGCTTTCGATATCTGAAGGTTGCTTGCGTTCGATATGCTGGTCGTGCTTTGCCACCTCCTATTTTTGAGTAATTTTTCACTATTTGAGTATAACAAAACAGGTTTGAACGTCGTCTAGCAGGCGGAGCAGAATTTTCTCTTTATCTAATACCCGTGTCGCAGGATACGTTGGCAGTAGTGTAGATGCCCGCGCGGACTTTTATACTGCCGGTGCTCGCACAGTACGGTAGGATGTTCGCTGCAGCCGCTGAACGTATCGCGTAGTCTCCCGGCTGAACTTGCAGTGAGAACACACCCTTCTCATCTGAGCTGAATGTCTTCAGTACTCGTGCCCCATCAGGGGTAGTGAGCACGAGAGTTGTTTTATAAGGCTTGTCTGCACACGCAGGGTCAGGAGGGTCGCGCATAACAGGACATGTTGGGCCAAGCATTACAGTCCCTTTAATACCACTCGTTGATGAAGGCTCTGTACGCGGTTCGTACGAAATGGCTATCTTCTCTCCGTCTCTTAAAATGGTGTTCTCAAACGTGTCGACCACTTCCCCGCTAACCGTCACTTTGATTTGATGCGTTGCGTCAGCTTTGTATCCGAGTATCTCATTTTCACTGAACGGTTGACCCCACACTACAAAAAAGTCTGCCAAAGTGAAGTCGCGCTTTTCGGGAGACTCCACATGTATAAGCCCGTCGGGGGTGTGCGTGTGGAGCGCGGTCATGCAGGTCGCTCGCACCCCGATATTTGCAGGTACCACTATTTCCTCGCCATTAACTACAATCTCGAGCGTTGAGTGAATATGGAAACCTTGCGCCATCTCGCGGTCGCAGGCAGTCGCAACTTCTCTATTGGTACGCGTTGATTGCTCCACTCCCGCAGAGGGGTTAGTAAAAACAAATAAAGCACCAAGAACCAACACTGCGCCCACACCAAGTAGTATCTGTGTTTTATTCATATTATTGGACGTGATGTACTGTAACGCCAAACCACTGCGATTGCCACCCGCGCATCATGTCTATCTCACGCGTCTGTGCAGAAATAATATCGTTGGCAAGCTGGACTAATTCTGGCCGCTCCGTCTTTTGCAAAACCATTTGTGCCATAGCTACCGCGCCCTCATGGTGCACTATCATCTCGTTGATAAATGCTTGCTCGAAGTCGGTGCCCTCTTTGTCCTCAAGACCAGCCATCATGCCCGCCATGGTTGAACTCATATTATGTTGCACCGGTGCTGGCCGCTCGCTATTAGCCATAAAATAACCACCGCCCAAACCGATAATAAGAGCTGCAATTCCTACGACAATAGTACTTATATTCATACAATTAAATTAGTGACTAATATGCCCCATATATTCGTGGATGACAGCGTGCCCCTTACCACGAGCAAGCAGCCAACGGTTTACCGGGAACGCTGCTACTCCTGCTAGTACAAGCGAAGCTGCTAAACTCCCCCAGAATAACAATTGTGTCAGCCCCGCGTCCATAGCCCCTGGGATGAGCAACATAATAGCGTTGTCTACTATCTCCATGACTGTGATAGACAGTGTGTCCGAGGCAAAAGCAAGCCCCAAGGCCGTACCAAAAGCTACCCCTGCCCGTAGCAGCGGCCGGAGGGAAAGTGAGTAGCCAAACACAAAAGCTAACACGACTGAGAGCGCAATTGTTGCGGGATTACTCCAACTTAAAGCAGTGCCGATAACCATGCCCAAGACCTCGCCAATAGCACAACCTGTAAGACAGTGAGTAGTTGCACTAAACGCAATGCGATTAAGAGAATGGCCTGTATTATGAGACATGACAAACTATTATACCCCGAGGATATATGGTAGGGTTAAGGTAGAGATTGCGTATTTTAGTACTTAGTGTTTTCGTGTTTTTCATCAGCAACAAAAGGAAAGGAGTGTGGCCCATGCGTACCCTCTTTTATCAAGGCCGTGAGGTGGTCGTCTTGCCATCAACTCTTAGCGAAATGGGGTTAAAGAATGGCGACGAGGTTTCTCAAGAGCAGATTTCTGAAGCCCTTGAGCTCGATGCTGCTGCGCTCTTCCCTGAAATGGAGCGGCGGCGTAGAGCTGGGGAACCAGGCGTCCCTGACCCCGCTCAGTTCAAAGGGTTCTTGAACCACTGACTATATTCACCAACCCCGCCCTAAACGTCCCCGTTTCGACGGGGCGTTTTCTTTTTTATACAATCAACTGTTTTTTGGTTTCAGTAGCAAAAGAATAATGCCCGCTACGAGCACCATTACCCCTATAAGCGTCGTGAGCGCTACAACGCCGATGCGGTCAGTGAGAAACCCAAAAGAAAATAGTATAGCAGAGGCGGTGATGGTGCTCACCATGCCCTGCACCGAGACAATGGTCGCGCGAAAGTTGGAGTCTATGTAGCGGTTGGCGTAGGTGCTAACGAGCGGCCGCAAAAACCCTTGCAAAAAACTGTAAAGAAACAATACCGAAGCAACGGTTTTGCTCGCGTAGACGCCGAGTACCAATAAACTGAGTCCTATCAACAAAAAACTAAACCAAAACGCCGCACGTTCTCCAAAGAAGGTGGTCAGTTTTTGCGACCAGCCGCCGCCCACCGCCTCCATCGTGAACATAATCGGCAAGATAAACGAAAACTGCGCGACAGAAAAACCAACAATAATGAGGTACGGCTGATAGGCGCTCGTAAAGGTATATCCGACAGCAAAGACAAGCGAGAGCGCCGCCATGCTCCAGAGTACAAAACGATTGCTAAACGCGAGTCTTGTCCCCTCTTTCATCTGGTGCCAATGGTTGTTAAAAGAAAATCGCTTTTTGTATATGATGCTCTCTTTAAAAAACAACATGGCGACGAGCGCCGCCGCAAAAGGGATCGCGGAGAGCAAGTACGGGAGTCTGAAGTATTGCTCAAACAAAAGCGGCCCCACAACGCCGGAGAGCGCCATGCCGATGATCGAGAATGACCACGCGCGCCCAAAGACGCGATGGTAAAGCTTTTCGTCATGGAGCGTGTCGTAGAGCATCGCCTCGGAGGAGCCCGAGATGAGAGAGAAGCCAAAGGCCCAAATAAAAAAGGTCAAGAAAAGCTGGAAGAATGTATGCGCATTCCCCGTAGCTAGAGCGCCCAAGCACAAAAGAGCAATGCCTGCGAGGATGGTTTTCTTTCTGCCCACTAAATCTGCAATGGCGCCGCTCGGAATCTCAAAAAGGATGAACATGAGCATATAGACCGCGTCGAGCGTAAAGATTTGCGAGTAAGAAAGTCCTAGCCGTTGCTCAAAGAGAACGGTGGTGCCGTTGGCAAGATAAAAACCAATTAAAAAATTAAATGCGTAGTACGCAATAATATTGCGATTAAGTCGCACCATGGTGGAAAGTGTACCATTGCTTTTAAATCTCTCTGGCCCTTCTTTTTACGGTAAACTAGAAATAAACGCGGAAAGTGAAGCCGCGTCAGAGTTGATATGCCAGAAGGAAAAAGGTGTCAGGAACCTTTTCTTGGTCTTCCTCGTGGTCGAATGGTAATTTCAAGATCATATTTCTTAATTACATTGCCTGTCCATACATCTGACCCAAAAGGATTACCTCGAGTAACCGATCGGCGCATAGCTGCAACCTCTGCTTCTGACTGCGGCTCATTGAGTAGTTTACTATAGGCTCTCGGCATAGATACCGGCCACTCGTCTAATAGGGTGCGCTGCCTTGGAGTGCCCCTCTGCCGTCTCCAGGCACTCCCCCATCGCCAATCCTCTGCTTGTCGCACCAGATTGGCTCTCAAAGGATTACGCTCAACGTAACGAACCAGTTGCACAAAATGCTCATCTTTTTCACATAAAAAAGACTTGTAACGTCCTTGGTACAGATGACCATATCCAATAGTGCGGTGAGATGCATGCCAACGCTGGGTGTGGGTGAGCGTGAGCCAGTTCACAAATTTCGATAATTCTCCGTCATGCTGCGGGTACAGCACCAAATGCCAATGGTTGGGCATGATGCAGTATGAAAGAATTCTCATGCCAATTTTCTCTTTGGCCTCTTCGAGCACTTTTTCAAATAGTTCATAGTCCGCTTTCTTTCTGAACAGCGGCAAACGAGCATTTGCCCGATTTAGTACGTGATATACCTGTCCCCCAACATCAGTGCGTAGTGCTCTTCCCATGCGGGGGCTACCTTAACACAATTAATGGTTCCTGACACCTTATTCTCCCCACCTCTTACAAAATCTGCTTTTGAGACTATTCTTTTGATTCCTATATAAACTAGGTATGAACCCGCCAAAAACATAAAGAGTTGGAAGAAAACATCTCCATTCATATATTACTTTTCCTCCTTACTGTTAATATTTTGATTTGCATTAACATTAGGGAATTGGGGTCAGTCCCCATTTTCTTACTTAATATATTAGATAAAGAAGAAAAACGTAAAGCAAGAGGATTCCGAAGGCAAGATTAATATAATTAACTGCATGCCTATAACTAAACCATGACTCGTTTTTCATTCCTTCTACAAAATCCTTTACTTCATCTTCAATCTTTTCTTTTGGTATATCTGATCGCCATCGAATATTTCTTACCATTCTTTTGATATATATATCTTTAGAAACTAACTCTCGAAGACTTGCATAAGTAAAGTATATACCTCCTATTAAACAAAGAATTTGAATTATAAAATCTGTCGACATAGCAATATATTTATTCTTTTTGCTCCTTTTTTACTTCCACATTATTGTTGTTTACATCTTTATTCTGATTATATTCACCACGAATAAACTTATCAGCTAATTCAAAGGTGTCAACCAACCCTTCTAAGATAACAACGCCTACTTTCTCAACAGGATTTGCAATACGGAGCAAGGCACTGGCGGCTGCTTTTTTCCCCAAATCGACCAACAAATCTCTTTTTTCTCCAGCAGTACTATTGGGGTTCGAAATGACATCTTTTGCTTGTCGTGCCAAATCCGTTGTACTTAAGATCTGTACGGCTGTAAAAAATATACCTAATGGTCCAGGAGCCGTTGGTCTCGCTTGCTCACCCAAAGGGTCTGTGAATGTTATTGGATTATTTACAGCATATGAATATGAATTAAGGTTTTGCGGATTTGACAGATATTCTTGCAGTCTCTGCAATTGTTCCTCCTCAGTATTTCCCTCTTGAATCGAACCATTACGATTATTTCTTGACCGGAGAATAATTTCATCAAGCCCTGGGGTACCCACTGCCAAGAAAGCGGGATCCTGTGAGATAAAGCCACCTCTCGTGGAATTGTAGTAGCGGTTTTGGGCATACTCGAGGCCGGAGAGGTTGTCGTGGAGAAGTTCTGCAAACTTGTTTCTCTCCCCCGCATATGAACCTGTCTTGTTGTCGATTCTCGTTTGACCATAGGGGTAGTAGTCCAGTGTTTCAACGATTTGTGTTCCTGTCGAGTCAGTAATGATATTAGTACCTCCAAGGTGATCAGTATGGATGTAGCGCACCGTGGTTGAGGCAGTGGTAGTGCCTGTTGGGGTGTAGTACACTTTCGCTCG
>VMFK01000015.1 GCA_007375995.1 Parcubacteria group bacterium Gr01-1014_56 | reverse complement strand
TTCTGCAAGCACGTGAAATAATGTTACCGAGGCAGCGTTAGCTGGTGTTGTAATCGTCCGGTTAAACTGCTGCCAGGTGCTCCCGGTTGAAGGTACAATACCTAGAAACACATACTGCACCGTGCCATCTCCCATGCTGTAGCGCAGTACAACCTGAGAATTTGCAGTTGCAGTATAACTATCAGAGATAACGTACTTCCGGTTTGGTAGAATCGGCACATCTGCAAAAAACCATTTTGCATCACCGTCGGTGTAGCTGGTGACCTCAACTTTTGCGGCGCTGGCGCCTTGAGTGCCCGCTACTGGATAGGTAAATACGCGTGTATTTGTCCCCCACCCCCCACGGAACCAGTTTTCTGGGTCACCAGTGGTGCCTACTGTTTCTAGGGAAGGGTTCATGATCTGCTCTTGTGGATCTGCTTGCAGTGTTTCTGAACTGACGATATAAAAGACACCTTTTTTATTTGCGGCGTTAAGGATTGGAAACGCTTGTGTGTAGTGTGAGTACCAGCCGTCGTCGAATGTGAGCGAGATCATGCCCTTAGTAAAAGTGCCTACAATTCCTGTCGTGAGCGAAAAGTCGTCAACTTCAAGCCACCCAACCGAAACTACGTTGTGAAATAAGGTCATCGACACAACACTAGTCGGAATTACTAATGATTCCGTATGTGTTGTCCACGTCGTAGTTGCGGAAGGATTTCCGATGCCCACATATAGCACGCTGCCATCGCCCTTCGTGTAGCGGACAGTGAGGTTTGTGGTCACGTTTGCACGATATTTGTGCGTCAGGGTATAGGTAGCTCCGCTGGTGACCGGCACATTTGCAAAAAACCACTTTGCATCACCGTTGGTGTAGCTGGTGATCTCAACTTTCGCAGCCCTGGCGCCTGCGGTGCCCGCTGTGGGGTAGGTAAATACGCGTGTATTTGTCCCCCATCCGCCGCGGAACCAGTTTTCTGGGTCACCAGTGGTGCCTACCGTTTCTAGGGAGGGGTTTGCTATGAGGTTAGAGGAAACGGTCACCGTATTGCTAACCTCCACGCTCACCACTGAGGAGGTCGCGGTGTTCCCCGCTTGGTCACGCGCCAGTGCAGAAATAGTGTGCGAGCCATTTGTAACAGTTGTAGTATCCCATGCAAAACTATATGGCAGAGTTGTGTCTTCTGTAAGAACTGCTACACCATCAACAAGCAGGGTCACTCCCACAACACCCACATTGTCGGTTGCAGTTACAGACACGGTAGTACTGGTAGCAACAGTACTACTAGCTGTTGGAGAAGTAACAAGAACCGTTGGAGCTATAGTATCAGAAGTAGTAGAAGTAGCAGAAGTAAGAGAGTAATTATCTACCTCAAGCCATCCTATAGAAATTAAAGAGTGGAAGACTGTCATAGACACCACACCAGCTGGAGTGGTGAGTATCTTTGTGGTATTCGCCCACGTACTTGAAGCGGGGAGATTCGCAATGCCTGCATATTGGATTGTTCCATTCGTGTATGTGTATCGTGCCGTAAGGTTTGTGGCTACGTTTGAGCGGTACGACTCGGTGTATGTATAGGTGCTACTCGCGGTTACGGGGACGTCGCTAAAGTACCACTTTGCGTCGCCATTGCTGTAGGTAGTAATTTCTACTTTAGCGGCCTTACTCCCCTCAGTGCCTGTCACAGGATACGTGAGAACACGATTGTTTGTGCCCCATCCGCCGCGGAACCAATTAGCTGGATCACCGCCCGTACCTGCCACTTCAAGAGAAGGATTAAGAATAAGATTGTTACCTACCGGTGGAGTAGTATTGTCAACGATTACCGTAATTGTATGCGTTGAGTTGTTTCCAGATGGATCATGAGTTGTTGCTTTGAGCGTGTGCTGTCCGTTAGAAACGGATGCACTGTCCCAGGCAAATGCGTACGGAGGCTGTGTAATTTGTCCCGTGACCGGAGTACCATCAACAGCGTAGAAAATATAGGTTACCGCGGTGTCGTCTGTTGAAGAAGCGGTGATAGTAACTATGCCTCCCACCGTTTGCCCTTCAAGTGGGTTCGTGAACTCGACGATCGGAACATTCGTTTCTGAAGGCGTACTAGTGCCGCTTTCGTACAGCTCTACGTCGTCTATTTCGACAAAGCCAACCGCGCTAATCAGGTGAAAGAAAGTAACATGCGTCGCCTCGGTAGGCGGTGTAAAGGTTGCACTACTTGTTTGCCACCCAGTGGTTGGCTGAATTTCTTTTGCCAATCCAAAGTAGTGGAAACCACCGCCCCCCAGTGTGTACCGGCCGATAATGTCGGAGATAGTATTTGATCGGTACTGATCTTTGTACGTGTATGCAGTGCCTGGTGTTACAGGTACTTGATCAAAATACCATTTTGCATCCCCCGTGCCGTTTGCGGGGTAGCTGGTGATTTCAACACGTGCAGCCTTTTGACCGTTATATCCAGTTACCGGATAGGTATGGACAGCTGTATGGTTGCCCCACGTGCCTGCTCTCCAGCCTTGCGGGTTGATACCGTTTTGAATTTCGAGTGTGCTGTTTAAAACAAGATTATTTGCAACAATAGGAGAAGCAAGGGTCAGGGAGAAATTATCTACCGTAAGAATACCGACTTGGCTTATTTCGTGAAAGACGGTAAATGTCTGCACTCCCGCAGGCATTACAATATGCTTTTCAATATAGGTAGAAGTGGCTGCTGGAGAAATGGTACCAAGATCCTGATACTGATATGTCCCGTCAGGGAATCCGAATTGCGCAAATTGAGAAGTCGTGGCATTTGCCGTATAGTAGTTTGAGAAAACATATTCTTGTAGAGGAGTCACAAATACAGGAGCAAAATACCATTTCGCGTTACCGTCCGTGTAGCTTGTTATTTCAACTTTCGCAGCCCTGGCACCCTCAAGGCCGGTAACCGGATAAGTGAAAATGGGGTTGAGGTTTCCAAACCATCCTTGAAACCACTGGAAGGGTCGCCCTGGAAGAGCATCCTCAACTTCAAGGGAGGGGTTGCCAATGAGGTTTCCAGAACCTGCGCCGTTATCAAGATAGAGATTGATGCTTCGGCTTTCGCTCAAGCCCCCACTGTCTGTTACGGTAAGGATAACCTCTGTGTACACATCGGTTGCGCCATGATCAGGGGCGGTAAATGAAGGATTTATAACTCCGTCAAACTGTTGAATGGTATGAGTGTGAATATTGTGGTGAAGAATAATCTCCCAATGAAAAGCCGATGCTCCAAGTGTTCCGTCCTCTGGGTCAGTCGCTGTGCCGTTTAATTGAATAGTTTGATTTGCAATGTAGAGTGTTCCGCTTGCAGGACTGATAATTTGAGGAGATGGTTTTTGGTTACCAATAGTAATTGCAATACTCTTTGATGCGGATGAGCCCTGACTATCTGTTACAGTAAGCGCGGCGGTATAGGTGCCGTTTGTTGTATACGTGTGGACTGGCTGAGTTTGAGTTGAAGTTGCACCGTCACCAAAATTCCAGCTGAAGCTAACGGGGTCACCATCAGGGTCTCCCGAACCCGCACTTGAGAAATTGACGGTGAGAGGTGCAAGTCCTGAGGTTGGGTTAGCAGAAACTACAGGGACTGGACGTCGGTTACCCATGGTGTGAGTGAGACGATTAAGATTCCCCGTATAAATTGAAATAAAATAGATATTTCCGTCTGGACCCGTTGAAATATCCACTGGGCCGTCAGGGTTGTCCATGAAATTCTCCACAGAAACAACGTTGTTGCTTCCATCAATAACGAGACGCTTAATCCAGTTCTGAGCATAGTCACCGAAGAACCATGAGTTATCGTACTGTGCTGGATATACACTGTTTGATGGGAAAGAACCCGCAGTGATAGCGCCGGCGCCATTTACATCATGTACATAAGTATATGCGGGGTCTTGAGCGCCAGACGATGCTGTGCAGTTGTAGGTCGTGGTTCCCATACCTTCATGACATGGCCAACCGTAATTATTCCCTGGGGTAATTATGTTTACCTCTTCCCAGGTACTCCATCCTACGTCTCCCAAGAAAAGTGCACCGCTAGTTGGGCTAAAGTTGAAACGAAATGCATTACGAACACCCAAAGCAAATACCTTGGAGCGGTTGGCGTTGGGGTCGCCATTGTAAAAAGGATTGTCAGATGGAGCAGTACCGTCGGTAGTAATACGGATTACCTTACCCGCAAGACTGTCAAGGTTTTGCGCACGCAAGGCTCGAGGGTCAACAGTGTCAAAATTTGCACCATCACCAAGGGTTGCGTAGAGTTTGCCGTCAGGCCCAAAACGCAGGCCACCGACAGAGTGACTCATAGAGTCTGACGGAATGCAGTCTGAGCCGGCCGGATAATCTTCGCAAGACGGCAAAGCGGGAGTTCCTCCCACCGTACCCAAAACTACAACCTTGCTTGACTCGCTTGCTGTATCTGCGACAACAGTTACACGCACAATCCGTCCCACTTTAGCACCGCCAAAGTTAGAACCCGGAGAGTTCTCAAATGTGTACGAGAGGTAGAGATATCCGTTCGTTGCAAAATCAGGGTCTATCGCCATCCCAATAAGTCCTCTATCACCAAAGGTGTTGACGTCGGTAAGGGTAATAACTGGAGTAGAGAGAAGCACGCCATTTTTGACGACCTTTACCGTACCTCCTTTTTCTGCGACGAATATTCTTCCATCGGGAGAAAATGCCATAACGGTTGGAAGAGTGAGTCCGCTTGCCACAACTTCTACCTCAAAACCAGGCTCACTGATAGCAGCACGTGCAACTGCGCCTGGCAAAGCCGCCGCTAGTATCACGAGTGTAAGAAGAGGCAGTGTAAGTAGTTTTTTCATACTATTTATCGATGACCATTTTTGTGAATGTCTCTTGAATATAAGGAACTGCGAGCGCTATATACTCTGCATTTGTAGAACCATTGAGAGCAAAATAAATAAGTAGCACAGCAGCCGAAGACGTGAGAAGGAAAAACCCTCCTATCATCATAAAAGAAATAGCCAGAGGAATGACCGGATCGAACGTGAGTATCTTTGTAAAAAAAGCCTTCATCAAAATTCGCTGACTCGGATGTACATAGCTAAGAATCCACCCTCCCAAGACGATGCTCGCACTGACCATAAATGAAATTCCTGAAAATGGCATATTAGATTTGTATTCGTCTACATTCTGGATGAAACCACACCATGTTCTTCTTGCGCAGAACAATCTCTTTTACAAACTGCTCAAGAAAAATAAACGCATTTATAAAGAGGAGGACAATATACGTGGGGGAATATAGTAAAAGATCCCATCGTTTACGCACTAGTGACCCGTACATTCCTAATAGGAGAAGAAATACAATATAGGGAAGTACGAAATAGACAAAAAGGACAAAATTTAACACTGGTAACATAAATAGGAGGGCCGCAAAAAATGTCCCCTCTATATATATGAGGGTAAAGGTAAATGCATTTGCAGGATTTTGAAGAACTTGGTAATGCTTCAGTAAGTTCTGCCATCCACCACAGTACCAACGCCGCATCTGGTTAATATAGGAAGACAAGGTGGCGGGGTCTTGCGTGTATACAATTGCCTCCCGATCGTAGACAATTTTTAGACCCTGTACGTGTAATTTATAGGTTAAATCAAGATCTTCAGTCAGCGTATCGTGATCGAAACCAATAGTAATATTTCGGAAAAGATCCACTCGAAATGCTCCAGCACATCCGGGTATCACAAAAATTGCATGAAGATATGCTTGCGCACGTTTGTAGAGATCTTGTCCCAGAATATAGTCGAGTTCACGACAAGCGGTAAGCCAATTATGCGATAAACTCACGACATACCCTCCCATCGCAGCAACTGAGGGATCTGTAAAATCAATAGCGACACGCTCAATAAACCGCGGGTTAAGTATCGTATCTCCGTCAGTGGTAACTACGATATCGCTCGTGATATGTTTTAGACCTATCTCTTGAGCGTGGCTCTTATTGCCAGTTGCAACAGGTATCTCTACTACTGTGATAGCACTACCAAAGGTTTTGAGGAGCTCTGCAGTGTTGTCGGTACTCCCATCGTTAACCACAACAACTTCATCCGCAGGGCGAGTTTGATCAAGACAGGAACGGATACATGCCACTACAGATTTTTCCTCATTGTAACAAGGGATGAGGATTGAAATCGTTAGATCTTTAGAGCTTTTTTCCATAAAAAAACGAGCTCACCTCGTGTAGTGAACTCTAATGCTCTTATAGCGTGTCCTTATTTTTAAGTCAACAGAATTATACACTAATCGACCCCATAAGTGGGGTCGATTGTCAAACAAAGATACATCCCTTTTTATTTCTTGCCCATGATGCGGAACATTTTTGTTCCACAAACCTCGCAAGTACCAGTCATAGCACGGCGGCCGCCCTTCATGCTCACTTCTTTAGGGTTCGTCATGTCTCTCTTCTTACGGCACTTCACACAATATGCGGTAACCGCTGCCATAGTGATTTATTAAAATTTATAAAAGCCCCGCACTTCTCCAGTATATCAAAGGCAAACCGAGCCTCGAAGGGCTATACACAAGTGGTATACTGGGGCGCATGAGCATATTTGATGCCCTACTGTTAGGTGTTGTTGAGGGTGTCACGGAGTTCCTCCCTGTCTCCTCAACCGGGCATCTTATCCTGCTGAGTACAGCGCTCGGGCTCGGGCAAACCGACTTTCAAAAAAGTTTTGAAATTATTATCCAGCTCGGCGCTATTGCCGCTGTCTTTTGCTTGTATTGGAAATCATTTCTCGATGTTGAGATTTTAAAGCGGCTTTTGGTTGCGTTTATCCCAACCGGTATTATCGGCCTCATGCTCTATAGCGTAATTAAAACCTATCTTATCGGTAATAACGCAGTAGTGTTGTGGGCGCTTGTTTTGGGCGGCGTTGCGCTTATTGTCTTTGAGTATCTACATACAGAGTCTGAGTCTGCGGTAAGTAGTAGTACACAGATATCCTTTAAACAGTCGGCACTTATCGGGCTCTTTCAGGCGATTGCGATTGTCCCCGGGGTTTCGCGCTCTGGAGCAACAATTTTAGGCGGGCTTTTGGTGGGGCTTAAACGCACGACAATCGTTGAGTTCTCGTTTTTACTTGCAGTGCCTACGATGCTCGCGGCAGTGGGGTTTGACCTCTTTAAAAACATATCGTCCTTCTCCAACAGCGACTTTACTGTCCTTGCGGTCGGGTTTGTTGCGGCGTTTGTTGTTGCGCTGCTTGCTATCAAGTTTCTCCTGCAATTTGTCCGCACCCATACGTTCGTCCCGTTTGGTATCTACCGCATACTTGCAGCATTAGTGTTTTGGTTTATGATTTTTTAACCATGCGCGTAAGCCTCATTATCCCAGCCTACAACGAAGAGGCCTATATTGGCGGATGCCTCGACTCGGTCATAGCCCACGCGCCGGATGAGTTTTTTGAGATTATTGTTGTCGACAACGCCTCAACCGACAACACTGCCAAAATCGCGAGTGCATACCCTGAGGTGAGGGTTGTACACGAACCTAAAAAGGGCCTCCCTTCGGCACGCGAGCGGGGTCGGCTTGAAGCTAGTGGAGATTTTTTAGCGTATATCGATGCCGACACCCGTATGCATAGTGACTGGCTCCCTCTGGCCAAAAAAGTGTTCGATAAAAACCCTGAGGCCGTGTCCATATCAGGTCCGGCACGTTACTGGGATGCAGGGCTCTGGCAAAGGATGGTGTTGGAGTTTTTTTGGTGGACCTCCTCGCCACTTATGTACCGAGTGGTCGGATATATGATCTATGGAGCACATTTTATTGTAAAGCGTGAAGCACTTGAGAAGATCGGTGGATTTGACACGGGTATCAGCTTTTATGGCGAGGACACAGACTTAGCAAGGCGCTTAAGCAAAGTCGGCAAAACAGTATTTCGTATGGATTTTTATATCCTCTCGAGTGCGCGTCGGTTTAAAAAAGAGGGTATTATTAAATCGAACTTTGTGTATACGATGAACTTCCTGTGGCCGGTGATATTCAATAGACCATTTACGTTTGTGCACAAAGATATCCGGAGCGAAAAACCAAATGTTTAAGATCCCCTACATAGAGCCGCGCGCTAAAGCACTTGCCGTGACCTGCGTTTTTGCTTTTGCAGGAATCATGGGTTGGTATTTTGCTGAAAGTGCATCGCCTGACCCTCTTTTGCTCCTGCCGCTCGCCATTTTTTATGCCACACTCACTGTTAATACGTACTTTTCAGTAAAGCTGTTCGCCTCTATCACCCCGATGCACGACCGTATACACCAACTATTTGACCTGCTTATGGTGGCCGCATATTTTGTCCTTGCTTACACCTTTTTTAGCCCGCAAGCGTTTTTTCTTGCGGCGCTCTTTTTATTTATCTTTGCGCTCCTCAAATACATATTACTTCTTGGGATTATCCCCCATCTAAAACTGCTTAAACGTAAGATTACTATCGACCTTTTTGGCACGCTGCTGTGCGCGAGCGTCGTGGCCGGCGCATATATGGGGTTTGTTACAGAAAGCGCTTGGGCACTTGCGATTATCTTCCTCCTCGCAAACATCTACCTCCTTTTTATAAACCCGATGTACCGCCTGATCGACTAAAAACAGAACGGACGGCCAATCAATTGATTGGCCGTCCGAAATTGTGATGTCTCCCATTTTCATACGGGAGAAAGAAAGTGCAGAGAGAAGAAGAGAAGTGCTGCTGCCATGAGCACTGCGTAACCAATGGCGAAGACTGGTGTCGTCCAGTCATACTCGAGCTCGTCTGGGCACCATTCTGGCTGAAAGAGCCGAAGCGGCCAGTGCCAACCCATGCAGACATGGGCAAGCACTAGACAGATACTTCCCCATGCTAGCCACCACTCGACTTGACCCATTAATATCCACACGGCCATCATAGTAATAGCAACCAAAATGATAGCCATTTGCGGGATGTGCAGATACCCAACCGCCGTGAGCTTGCCACGACGACCATGTGCTTGGCGCATCGAGCCTTGGACCCACATCCAGTTTGCCCACCACGACAGTACAACAGCGACACAGAAAACAAGCAGAAAACCTACTGGGACACTTGCCCATAAGGGACCAAACTCCGCGAAGACTACTGCAACCCACAAATGAATGACGATGGAGTCGTTCCAACATCCATAATGCTGAAGGTAGGGCAAACCTGCGTTGATGCCAGACTTCTTCATCTGGCCAGCAGTCAACATGTTGTTGGACCACGCGGCGATTGCACCGACGATCCAGAGTCCTTGCAAGACAATATAGACCGTCCAGAAAACCGTGAGATTCGACATCTCACACCCCCTTTCATTGGGTTTGAGTAAGTTGATTTGTGAAATTACAACTACTTAAAATTATATAACAAAATCACCGACTTTGCAAGTCTAAAAATCCTTATTTTGCAAGGTTATTTTGAGTGGAGGCCGATTGCTTTTTGGTAGACGTTGAGAAAACGTTTTGTTATTTGTTCTGGTGAATAGGCCTCCACTACCTTGCGGCCAGCTCTTCCAAAATTTTCTCTTAAGAGTTGGTCATCCAATAGCTCTGTTAATTTTTTTACATATTCTTGGCTTTTGGTTGGGTCGACCAAGTACCCCGTGTCGCCGTCGATAACACACTCGGGTATCCCCCCAGCGCGCGCGCCAACGACCGGCAGCCCCGCCGACATTGCTTGGAGGACAGTCATCGGTTGTATCTCAGAGGTACTGGTGACTAAAAGTACTTCGGCTGCATTAAGCGCCTCCACAAGTGCCTCGCCTCGCAATATCCCAAGAAATTTTGTTTTGTCTTTTATGCCAAGCCTCGCAACTTTTTCTTCCAACTCTTTTCTATATGGGCCGTCCCCAACGACCACCAGCTGTGCGTCAGATGTTTTTGCAAGTTCTGTAAAAATTTCTGCAGCAAACTCTAAATTTTTTTCTACCGCAACGCGGCCAAACAAGAGCACCGCTTGCCTACCCACGCCGTACTTACTCTTTAACTCTTGTTTGTTAGAGAGAGGCCGAAATAGGTTTGTCAAAATGGGGTTAGAGATCACCTCCATCGGAGTGCGCTTCATCCCATAGTCGTAGAGCTCGTCTAAAATATGCTGACTTGGAGCTGTCACTGAGGTAGAGAGACTGTAAAACCAGGAGGACAAGGCGCGCACTATATATATAAACGGCTGGAAGTTCAGATAAAAATAATGCAAGTAATCTGCGGGCGAGGTGTGATCTGTCCCCACAAGTGGGATTTTGAACCTGCGCGCAGAGACCCACGCCAAAAGCCCGGCAACACCAAACAGATGCGTGTGGATTATTTCTGGCTTAAACGCACGCATGTCTTTAAGCGCCCCAAAAGGAAAGCTGAGGATCACTCCCCCGCCAGAGCCAGGCAGAGCCAAAGATGGAAAATGAAATACATTTTTCTCCGGCTTTGAACCGGGGAGCGCAGGCGCATACACCCTGACTTCGTGTCCCTGGCGGCGCAGCTCGTTTGCCAAAGTGTCGACCGAGTCGACCAACCCAGAGAGCATGGGGAGATACTGGTCGGTCGTGATTGCGATGCGCATAATTTACTCTTTTGTCTCCTGTTCTTTCTCTACATCCTTCTCCGCTTTACGCATTTTGGCATTAATGTAACGCTTAAAGAGGAAGTAGGTGCTGATCACCAAGATCGCCCCACCAAGCACATATTGGATATTTTCGAGGATGTGAGTCACTGAGCCACCCACCGAGGCGCCGAGGTAATAGCCTAAAAAAAGCAGCACGCCGTAGTGCGCAGCTGCGATAAGAAGAGCATAGTAGACAAATTTCTTTAGCGGCATCTCGACCATGCCCGCGACTACGATAAACGCGGCCGCTACGCCGTAGGAGAGTTTGCTGAAGAACATAGTTTTGCCGGCGTTCCTGTTCCAGAGGATTTTCACATCTTCCATCTCGCGCGGAGTAACACCAAATTTCTTTAGGAGCCATTGCACAAAACGGGTATTTCGCCCCCAATACCCCACTCCATACATTAAAAGATCCACTATTACATCACGTGCAAGAAAAAATATGGCAAGAAAATAAACATTAAAGTAACCGACCGAGGCCAAGGTGCCGGCAATAAACGCCACAATCGGCCCCTCGATAAAGGAAAGTGGAATAAGTATCCAATAGCGATAGTCAATAATAAGTTGTGCAACCGTGCCTTGGTCCATATCCACATGACTATAGCAAGGTTTTGAGTGCGTTTCATCATATACTAGAGAGCATGGAGAACCTTCCCAACTACGAGAAGGATGTTCGCCCGTGGGGGCAGTTTGAGCGCTTTACGCTGAACGAAAAAAGTACGGTCAAAATTATTACGGTCAACGCGAATGAGGAGTTCTCTCTCCAAACGCACAAGGGGCGTGACGAGTTTTGGCGTGTGCTTAGCGGCTACGGGGTGGTTACGGTCGGCGAGAGTCAAGAAGATGCAAGCCCAGGAGACGAGTTTTTTATCGGGCGAGGGACACAACACCGCGCACAAGGCGGTGAAGAAGGGTTAATGCTTTTAGAAATCGCGTTCGGAGAGTTTGATGAGAGCGACATTGTGCGGTTAGAAGACAAATATGGCCGTGCGTAAATTGTTTACTTCTATGATACATAGTATATGAAAACAGTTGCTGTTTCAGGCGGATTTGACCCACTCCATGTAGGACATGTGCGCATGTTTAAAAAAGCTCGCGAGCTGGGAGATGAGCTAATTGTCATTCTCAACAATGATAATTGGTTGTATGCAAAAAAAGGTTTTGCATTTATGCCACAGCATGAGCGTGAAGAGATCCTTTTGTCTCTTACCTGTATTGATCGAGTATTTATAACAAAACACGTTCCGAACGACACAGATCGTACAGTCGGCCGGGAATTAGCACTCGTGCATCCAGATATCTTTGTAAACGCCGGTGACAGAAACGAAAAGAAACATGTACCAGAATCAATAGTATGCGAAAAATTGGGTATTGAAATGATATTTGTCCCTGTAGAGAAGGAGCACTCGAGTTCGTGGCTTATCAGCCGGGCACAACGTGAGGCCCCCTGTTTGTGTGGTTCAGGCAAACAATCCTCAGAATGCCACGGGAGCAATGTCCCGATGCGCATTTCTTTATAAAATACAATGGTAGATGTACTTTCGGGAATAATAATAGCGGCAGTCGCAATTAGCGACTTAAGTGTATTTCTCGCCTTTGCTGCTATTGCACTTGGTTTCCTTTTGCTCTTCTTTTTTTGGTTCCACGATGTTAAAAAACTTCTCGTACTTCACCGTTTAAAAGAAAATCCCATCCTTTCTCCTATATCTGAGCATTGGTGGGAGTCTTATGCGGTGTTTAACCCGGCAGCACTATACGACCAGGGCCGCGTGCATCTTTTTTATCGGGCAATGGGCCAGGACGGTGTTTCTCGGATCGGATATGCATCGAGCCCCGACGGCATTCACTTTGATGAACGACTCCCCTCTCCTGTCTATTCCTCGCCAGTTGAAATGATACGAAGCGCAGCCGCTCATATTGTCGGACGTAATACGATTTCCTATGCAACGCTTTCCTATGATACCGCTTCGTATGGTTCTGGCGGAGGCTGGGGCGGATCAGAAGATCCAAAAACATCGAAAATGGGTGACCGAATTTACATGACGTATGTCAATAACAACGGCTGGAGTGACCTGCGCATCGCGCTTACCTCAATTTCCCTTGCTGATTTTCGTGCAAAACGGTGGAACTGGACTGCTCCCGTTTTTGTATCCCGTAGGCAGGAAAAACGATCAAGTATCAAACGATTTGATATCGTGAATAAAAGCGGTGTATTACTTGAGGAACAAATCAATAATAAATATATCATCTTCCACAGAATATTTCCGAATATTTCGATTGACTATCGCGACACTCTTGAATTCGGAGAAGGTATGTATGTTGAGGAACATGCAGCGATACCTCCTCGCTATGACATGTGGGACAACGAGAAGATAAGTATGTCTTCGGCACCAGTCAGGGTGCCGGAAGGCTGGCTCGCAATATTTAACGGTACCGACGCCCGCGACTCAAAATATAAAATAGGCGCGATGATTCTTGATGCGGACGATCCCTCCAGAGTACTCTACCGCTCTAACCAGCCAATACTCTCCCCCGAAACGCATTATGAAAACAGTGGGAAGTCGGGTATTGCCTACTCCTCAGGAGCAGTGGTAGTAGGAGACGACCTTATTGTTTACTACGGTGGTGGTGATAAGTATGTTGCGGCGGCAAAAGCAAACCTGCGAGATTTTTTGCGTAAACTTTCCCGCGGAGAACATGCTGTGTTAACCCCCGTTGGGAGATAGCGCGGTATACTAAAATAAATATATGTACGTCATCAAACGTAGCGGACACAACCCTCTTATCTCACCGATCGCAGACAAGCATTGGGAGGCGCGCGGCACCTTTAACCCCTCTCCTGTTAAAAAAGGCAACATCACGCACGTGCTCTACCGCGCGCTTGGCCGCCCCGACGCCCTCATGACACCGGCTGGCATCTCAACGATAGGTAAGGCGCTCTCGCTTGACGGCCAGCGCTTCCAAAATCGCACACAGTTTATTATCCCCACTGAGCCGTGGGAAAAATACGGTTGTGAGGACCCGCGCGCAACTTTTTTTGAAGGCAAATACTATATTTTTTATACCGCGCTCGGGGGTCAACCTTTTAACGCTGGCAATATTAAG
>VMFK01000047.1 GCA_007375995.1 Parcubacteria group bacterium Gr01-1014_56 | reverse complement strand
CGAACCTAGGACCTTCTCCTTAAAAGGGAGCCGCTCTACCAACTGAGCTATGGGCGGGAGTGAGGTTCAGCAAAAGGGAAAGCTTGTTTTTCCTTTTGTGCCGAACGACCGTCCCATATTTATAATGTGGAGGCGGGTGTAGATAAAGTACAACAAAAATGCCCAAATTACTAGAGTTTTAAAAGAAATCGCCTGCCCCAATTTCTCGGGACAGGCATTGTTCTCATTCACCAGATGAGGTGAAGGAAGGGCATAAGGCGAAATTTCCACCAGAGCCGGAAGCGTTCTTTTCTGTTCATAGGCTTCTCCTCTCTATTTCGGATAGTAACAAGTTATAGCTTCAACTCAAAATCTAAATTTTTGCGATCATTTGAAGCCATCGGGTCTTCCCTACTGGTGTCACGCTTGAGTAGATGACACCCAACCCAGCATTGCTAAAGAACTTTTCTAGCTCAGGGACAGAATAATAACTGAAGAACCGTTCGTACTCGTAGCCGTAGTCATTTTCTACCTCTACCTTTTCATCGGGTGCTCCTTCGTGCTGTTCCTTCACTGCGATATAAAACACCCCGCCTTCTTTAAGAATCTTTTTTACTTTCTGAAATATCCCGAGGACATCTTTTTTAGGGATGTGGAGGAACACCGCTTGCGCAAACACGCAATCAAATACTTTACCGACTGTATCAACTTCATAAAGATCCAAGACTTTAAATTCAAGACTTGGTAGTTGTTCGCGCGCGATTTTTACCATCTCTTCTGAAAAATCCGCGCCAGTTACCCTGAAGCCATGTTTAGTGAGATACGCCGTCTTGTGCCCTGCCCCACAACCAACATCAAGCACTTCTGCGCTTGGTGGAAGCAGCGAAATGAGTTTGTTGGTGCCCTCAACCCACCAATCGTCATCGTTATGATCAGTGAACCAATCTCGAGCGATCTTGTTGTATGTCTCTTTTAAATTCATATCTTGCGAGCAAAGTAGGCGTTGACTCTTCTCTCTTCGATAAACCGGCCCGAAGGTTCTAACTTTGAGAGTTCAGTCCTTACCTCACGTTCAAATTCTTCTACTTTCTCTCCAAATAATCTTTTGGTTGCATAAGAGCTTGAATATAAAAGTCCCATAACTTCGTCAATGTTTCTCTCCAGCCGATATGGATACGGGCGCTTTTCATAGTTTTGAAACGGGGATTCTTGTATCGATTCAGCAGATGTTTTTTGCGAAGCGCGGTAAGAATCAAAAGAGGTTATACCTGCTTTACGTTCAGGACCTAGATATTTTTGGACAACCGTCTTAGCTGCCTTCAACCAGGGGTTGGGGTCTTGGTCCCATTGTTTAGCCCCAGGCGTCGAGATTATCGCCAGGCCTCCCCCCGAGTCGGTAAGGTCATAGATTTTTTTAAGTACCTCATTTTGATTCATCCAGTGAAACGCCCTCGCTATAGTGGTGAGACGAAAACTCCCAAAGGAGGAATCTAATTCTTCTGCGGTTCTTTCCATCCAAACAATATTTTCGGCTTGAGCTTTTTGGGCACGCTCCCTTGCTTCTTCAAGCATATCTGGGCTCGGGTCTAAGCCAATCACTTTCTCAAAATGGAGCGAAAGAGGAACTGTAATCTCCCCTGTCCCGCACCCCAAATCCAAAAGACTTCCTTTCCCGTCTAAATTAAAATATTCAATGATGTCTTCGAACAATTCTTTAGGGTACGGTGCTCGATACTGTGCGTAATGTCGCGCCGCTCCTTCGAATATTTTTCCCGCATGTTCGTTCATAATTTCAACGCAAAACGCTCTAACAGCAATTCTAAATCGCCCGCGCCGCGATGGGAGTCGTGATACATAAACGTGAGCTCGCGAGAGAGCTTGCTGTCGCCCATTTGTCTTGCCTTCCACGCCAAGAGCCCCGCGAGCGCCTCCGGCTTCTCTCCGGCTCTCAGCGCTTGGGTAAGGCCCAGCCACAACTTTTTTTTGTCGTGCGCTGCGAGCGCTGAGGTAATACCGAACTGGTCGAACTTCCATTCCCGTCCTTCGGACGAGGCAGGCTTTTTTTCGATCTTCGCTCCCGCTTTCGTGAGCTTTTCAGTCGGGGCTTTTAGCAACTTTTCTTCCTCAAAAATAAATGTATGTGGCGAGGCAACCAGTTCTTTTGCCAAATCTAAAAACTCCTCTCCCCGCTCCCCCGCTATGGCATTACTGAGTAAAAAAGTTCTTGCACCTCCAAAGAGCGCTTGTGTCGAGGCAAGTATAGTTATGTCCTCAATACTCAAGTTCTCCCACTTGAGCTCCTCCGCACCAAAAGACTTTTTATTTTTACCCACTACTACGGTCAACATATTATATTTTTTTCATCTCGCCCCAGTTGGGGCCAACCTTACCCTCCGCAAGAAACGGGATCCCATTACTCTCTTTTATAGGCACAATACTCTCCATAATTTCTTTGATACGCGGTGCGAGTTCTTTTGCGCGATCCTCTTCGACCTCAAACACAAGTTCGTCATGCACTTGTAGAAGCAGGTGTGCACCGTCCAGAGCGCTCTGCTCTTTTAAATATTCTTGTATGCGCACCATCGCAAGTTTTACAATGTCGGCCTGGGTGCCCTGCATTGGCGCATTAACTGCCATACGTTCAGCCGCCGCACGCACAAACGGTATCGGCGACTTGATCCCGTCAAAATATCTCCGCCGACCAAAGTGTGTTTTGACATAGCCCTCTTTCGCGGCCGAGGCTTTAATCTCGTCGATATAGCTTGCCAAGCACGGGAACGCCTCAAAGTATTGATTATAAAACTCCTGCGCCTCTGCTCTAGAGGTGCCGAGCGACTGCTGGAGCGCAGTTACCCCCATACCATAGAGTATGCCGAAGTTAATTACTTTAGCTGCTCGGCGCTGGTCATAGCTCACATCCTCAGCACGTACATGAAAGACTCTTGAGGCAACCTCAGTGTGTGCGTCGCGCCCCTCTTTAAATATCTGCGTTAACCCTGGGTCACCCGAGAGCCACGCAGCAATCCGGAGTTCGATCTGGCTGTAGTCAAAGGCTAACAGCACGTGGCCCTTCTCAGCGATAAATGCCTTGCGGATAGCGCGCCCCAACTCAGACTTGATAGGAATATTTTGGAGACCGGGGTTTTTAGTTGCAAGCCGCCCCGTTGCAGCACCGATTTGTATAAAGGTCGTGTGCACGCGGTTTTTCTCGTCGAGCAGTGTCGGCAAGTTGTCGATATAGGTCGAGAGCAGTTTTTGCAACTCTCTGTGCGCCAAAATATCCGGGATAATCGGATGGAGGTCTTTCATCTTAATAAGCTCACTTTCGCGGGTGGTGCGCGCTCCGCCCGCAGTTTTCTTTTGATTTTTTACTGTGAGCCCAA
>VMFK01000014.1 GCA_007375995.1 Parcubacteria group bacterium Gr01-1014_56 | reverse complement strand
GTTGCTGTTTTTTTGGCCGGTTCAAAAGTAGCGCAGGCTAATTTGCTACTCGAAGCAACAACCCCAGAGCTACTTTTGTACGTGAAAGATCCTTTGCGAGGAATCCTTTTTGACCAGGCGCTTCCTGGAGTAGTCTCGCTTGCGGGGAGTGAGTTGACACTCAGTGCACAGCCATATCATTTTGCAAACGAAAGTTTTTTACAAAAGACACTCACCTATGCTTGGCTACTCGACGGAAAAGCAGTCTCGGGCCCAAACGCGGGCTCAGGTGTCTTAACCTTGCGTCAGTCAGGGGCGGGCCAGGGGCAGAGCAGCCTCTCTGTGGAGTTACAAAATACCGATACCTACAAATTCTTCCAGATTGCTACTAAAAAAATCCGGATTCTTTTCGGAGCACAAACAAGCGGTGGGTCAGCTTTTGGCATATGAACAAAAAATTTATTATAGCAAGTCTGATGATTGTAAGCGGGCTCCTTGTTGCTCACTCTGTATATGCCGCAGATCCTAAATGCGGAGACCCTGGGGTACTATGCTACACACCTCTTGAGCCAATAACGGGGTTTACCTCGGGCATGGCGAATGTTGACCTCCCGACATTCTTAGAAGGTCTCTTTAGAATATTATTCTCGCTCGGGGCGCTGCTTGCTGTAGTGATGCTCGTTATTGGCGGCATTGAATACATGGTGTCTGAAATACCTGGTGTAAAAAACCAAGGCCTGAAGCGCGCCCAAGCTGCGCTTTGGGGTATGGCGATCCTTGCAGGCTCCTACCTTATCCTCAACACTATTAATCCTGATCTTTTGAAACTCGATTTCACAGTAAGAAACAACCAAACAACACAAGACACAAACAATATCCCAACCTTCGACGCCTGCAGTTGGAGTACCACTAACAGCTCAACACCCAATGTGCAGGGGTTCTCTTCGGCCTCATCATGTGGAAGCGCAGTAATTGAAATAGCACAAGGTGTACAATTGCTCAATACTAAATCAGGGAATGCAATTCTTGTACTAAACACTGAGGCGGCCTCCATAACACTATTTCAAAAAGAGATTAGTGCTTTCAGCAAGGAGTGTCAGGCAGTAAGTGGGGTTATACAATCATCCTTCATGGACGAAGGAAAAAAAACTGCGCTCTTTTGTAGGTATCCAAAAATATGAACATACAAAGCATCACTTATTGGGTCATTGGCACTATTACCGCAGCAGC
The DNA here is from genome assembly GCA_007375995.1 of Parcubacteria group bacterium Gr01-1014_56. GTDB lineage: Bacteria > Patescibacteriota > Minisyncoccia > Phycocordibacterales > SBAW01 > GWA1-54-10. The sequence continues at coordinate 15,546 of VMFK01000014.1, read as the reverse complement.
GGTAGTGGGAGGGGCGTGGTTTTATTTTTCTGTTTCCGGCTCACCTCTCTCAAGCTCCGGGGTACCGCAAGGAGACGGGTTTGGGGTGGGCGACTCAAGGACAGTTGCGGTAACTCCGAGTGGAGCGGGTGGTACCCAAAATACAATCGTCTCGACTGCTGCTAAAAGTTCTCAAAAAATTTTCAAAATAACTGACGGCCCTGTTACAAGTGCAACCCTCGTCCAGACGCTCCACCCCACAACTACGCTCGCGCGCTACATACTCCAAGAGAACGGCCACGCGCTTGAGGTTGTCTTAGACAATGCGGGTGTCGTCGCGCGCGCGATATCAAACACCACCATCCCGGGCACTCTGCGAGGAGCGTGGACAGAAAAAGGGAAGGGCATTCTTCTTCAATACCTTGAGGAAAGCACGATAAAGACCGTGTACCTCGGCTTCCCCACTGTCGCTGCGGCAACAACCACAAGTAAAACATCGCCGGTTCGTATACAATTTCTTCCTAATAATATTATTGACCTCAGCGTGTCCCCAGACGGCAGCCAAGTTGCGTACTTGCTCAAAACAAACGATGGTTCGGACGGATATGTTGCAAAGGTCGACGGAAGCGCAAGTAAAAAATTATTTTCAACACCGCTCTCACAAATGCTTGTTGCTTGGCCGGCACAAAAAACGCTTCTGCTCCAGACTAAAAGCGCCGCGAGTGTCCTTGGCGCTGCTTTCTCAGTACAAACAGCAAGCGGAGCGGTTAGCCCTCTGGTATACGCACTAGGGTTGAGTGCGCTTGCAGACCGAGATTTCGCTCATGTGGTGTATCAAACAATAGGAAGTATTGTTTCTTCATATGCGCATGAGGTAAAAACAAACAAAGACCGGCCACTTTCTTTTAACCCAATACCTGAAAAATGCGTCTTGAGTAGCGTGCAGTCCTCTCTACTATATTGTGCCGCGCCACTTGGCGCAGTTTCATCTTCATATCTCGACCAATGGCACCAAGGTGTAGCGTCGGCCCCGGACGCAATTTTCTCATTTGATATAAAAACGGGCAGAAGCTCAATCCTAACAGCCCCTGGAGGGGAAGACGGTGGGGTAGACTCAGACATCGCCGAGATCGCCGTGTCACCAGACGACCGGTATCTCATATTTATAAAAAAAGGAGATCGCTCCTTGTGGGCACTACGGTTAACACAATAAATCCTATATTTTCCTATTTCCTAAATAAGACTGCTATAGCTTCTTTGTTTAGGGTACGGTAGGATACCTTTTATGAGTCTTGAAAGGGAACTGAGACAGAAAATACGCAGAACAAAAATACAGGCGGCGGTTCTTGGATCAATAAAAATCGCCGGTATTTTAGCTGTAAGCGTCCTCGCGCCAAACGTTCTTGGCGCGCTCGGTCGTATACAAAAAATGAGCGGACATTCACAGCCCAGAGCAGATAATATTAAGTCCGCCGCGCAACGACTTGCCGACAAAGGTTTTATTAAGTTTGAAAAAAGGAAGAAAGGTGTATTTCTAGTGCTGACTGAAAAAGGAGAGCAGTATGTGCGCCAGGCATCATTGGCTGATTTTCAAATACGAAAGCCAAAACAATGGGATAAAAGATGGCGGCTGGTGTTGTTTGATATTCCAGAAAGGCGCAAGCGTTTGCGAGAGATATTGCGTGACACATTGGTTCGAATTGGTTTTATCCGACTTCAAGATAGCGTTTGGGTATATCCCTACGATTGTGAAAAGCTTATTATAATGCTCAAAGCGGATTTTAGGGTGGGGAAGGATGTATTGTACATGATTGTCGATAAGATTGAGAACGATAAAGCTATTCGCTCTCGCTTCGGACTAACGAAATAGTGAAAAATATAATTGCATCTGCGGGTCAAATCCTTAATAACCATGCTGTAGCAACTTTATTTAGAATTTTTTATGTAGTTGGAAATTCTTCCGGATTACGCATTTTGTTTCTGTCGGTACTTAAGTACGATATGGCGGAATTTTCCTTCGCCTTGCGACTCGGTTTGTATCTCCGGGTCGTCAGAGAACAGTTCGTGCACCACGAGGCGCTCGTAGGGGCTCATCGGGCTCATTTCAACATCGTGCTTAAAAAGCCGCGCGCGCTGCGCAAGCATGCGTGCGTTTCCTCTGACTACTTCCATCTTTTCTTCGTAATACCCGTTGACGTCGATCAAAAAATTTGCAGCCTCTTCGCCCTGTTTAGCCTCAACCAAGCGGCGCGCAATGGTGTTGAGGGCTCGCAAATGCTCGCCATGCGGCCCAATAAGCTCTTTGGAATCTTTTGATGCTACCGCAACAATGGTGCGATGGCCGCTTGTCACTACAACATCCTCAACTTGGGCACCAAGCGAGGCGAGGAGGGGTGAGATCAATTCTTTAAGAGCAGCAGCATCCATAAGGACACAATACTCTACCCCGACACTCCTTGGCAACCAAGCAGATTATATAGCCCTAAATCAGGGTTTTTTCTTTAGCTCCCTGCTGATTAAGAGTTCTTGGCCGATCGAAATAAGGTTTGTAGCCATAAAATAAATACCCACAGCAGCCGGTAGTGTGTAGGCAATAAAGGCTATAAGAGCAGGGAACATGTAGAGCATCATGTTGTGTTGCATTTTTTGGGCAGTTTGTCGCTCTGGGGAGAGACTCCCGAGCGAGGGCTTAATACGCGCCATTGAAAGATAAGCAACCAAAAACTGCAATATGCCAACTAGGAGGGAAAGTAAGATATTATGCGAAGCAGTAAGGTTAACCACTAGTAAAAAATTGAGATTGATTTGCTCTGGGACCTGTACAAAAGAGTAGAGCAACTCTTCTGCAATGTGCGGAAGCGCTTCGCGAAAAAGGGCAAAATAAAGGGCAATAAATATAGGGAGTTGCACCAAAAGCGCAATAAACCCCGCAAACGGACGGATTTTTTTAGTTTTATAGAGCTCAAACGTCTTGCGAGCGCGCTCCTCGGCGTTGTCTTTATATTTTTTATTGATCTCATCAAGCTCTCCCTGTGCCGCCTGCATACCCATTTGCGTCCGTATTGAGGCAGCAAAGGCCGGATAAAACAATACCCGGATAATCAAAGTCATGGCAATAATGGCAAGACCGACGTCTCCGCCCGGCATGACACCGATCAGATATACAAAAACGTTATAGAGCGGCTTTATAAGAAAAGTTTCAAACATGGGTGTGGGGGAGTTTGATTAGTATATCCGCAATATCACTTTTTAGGGTAGGTAAAAGTGGGGAGGGGACGCTTCGTATAAAAAACACAACTAAAACCCCCTCTAGAGCTTTTCTCTCCTTTAGAGGCAGAGACGACAATGTGCGGTATACCGTGCGCCTAATACGATTGCGGTCGGTTGCTCGACGTGCAAGTGCCTTAGGCGCAACTACTGCTGCGCCAAAAAACCCAGGTCTTGCAAGGTACTTTAAAGAAACTGAACTACCTTTAATACCCCTACCCAAGGAAATAACTTCTCTAACCTGCCTTGCAGTAAGGCGTCTCTTTTTGGGGAGCATGCGAAGATATTACACCGTTACTCGTGCGCGGCCTTTACGGCGACGGCGCAAAACCGTCTTTCTTCCTGCGGTACTTTTTGCGCGTTTAAGAAAGCCGTGGCTACGTGCGCGTTTGCGCTTTTTAGGCTGATATGTTTGTGACATCTGTCAAATATAGCGTATCCACACTTTCTCCACAACTTGTGCACAAAAACGGCTCTTTTGACTGAGGAGGCAGAGGCGCGTATTCTTGTGTGTACCGTGCTCGCTATGACAACAACAAAAGAACTCTGGGAAAATGCCTTGGTTGAGCTCGAGCTTATAATTTCGCGACCCAATTTTAATACCTGGTTTAAAGACACCCACCTTATTCGGGTAGAGGATGGCGCCGCACACCTTGGTGTGCCGTCTCAGTTTGCTCGCGACTGGCTGTCGACTAAATTTCATAAGGATATCCTACACTCGCTCCGGAGCTTGTCTGAAAATATCCGCACGGTCGAGTATGTTATTTCTCGAAGTTCTAAAAAACCAGTCGAGGAGGTCCGCGCTACGGCTCCTACTGAACTTCCGCTTGAAACAGTACACCAAAAAACAAACCTTAACCCGCGGTTTACCTTTTCTTCCTTTGTAGTCGGGCCATTTAACGAACTTGCCCACGCAGCAGCACAAGCAGTGATCAGGAAGCCGGGGATCGCCTACAACCCACTTTTTATCTATGGCCCTACAGGTTTGGGGAAAACCCACCTGATCCAAGCGATTGGTAATCATTTCCGCGTGAACGCGCCTGAACGTAAGGTGCAGTATCTGACTTCTGAAAAATTTTCGATGGACTACGTGTCTTCAATCCAATCTGGCAAAGTGCAGTGGTTTAAGGAAAAATACCGTCAATATGACATCCTCATCATGGACGACGTGCAGTTTTTGGCAAAAATGGAAAAAACAAAAGAAGAATTTTTTCATTTATTTAACTATCTCCACGACGGCAACAAGCAGTTGGTGTTCTCATCAGACCAACACCCCAACATGATCCAAAACCTTGAAGAAAGGCTTAAATCAAGATTTAACGCAGGTATGATTGTGTCAGTAACGCCTCCTGACCACGAGTCTCGTCTTGCGATCATTCGGACAAAAGCAGCACAACATAACTTTTTTGTTGGGGATGATGTTATGGAATATCTTGCAACCACTGTTGAGGGAAATGTGAGGGAACTTGAAGGAGCACTTAACACTCTTTTGATCCAATTTGAAATGCGTGGGAAGCCTATCACGGTAGCTGATGCAAAAATACTCTTACGCGGAGCTGGGGCTGTTGCTAAAAAAGCTATCTCGGTGCAAGAGGTGGTAAAAACTATTGCTAACTTTTATGGCATTGAGGAAACAAGTATTTATGAAAAGACGAGACGTAAAGAGGTAGTAAGGCCGCGGCAGGTTATTATGTTCCTTTTACGTGAAGATTTTCATATTTCATTCCCAACTATTGGGGACAAACTTGGTGGTCGAGACCACACAACTGTTATTCACTCGTGTGAAAAAATAAAAAACGATCTTCATTCAGATAGTTTACTTAATCAAGAGATCCATCAAATTCGTCTTATGTTGAAATGATGTGTATTACTTAAGATGCTGTTGTGGAAAAAAATAAAATAAAAATAAAAATTTTAAAGTTACCAACAACCCACATGCTTATATACACACTCTATCAGTTTAAAAAATTCTCAATATACGCCTTTATAGCAACACAAAAGCTAGTTATGCGAGTAATCCACACCTCTAATAGTAATAAGTATTTATATAAGAAGATATGAAATTTGATTGTGGTATAGAACAACTCCTAACCGCAGTATCTCTCGCTAATCGTTTTGTTGAACGGCGGGCAAATTTACCTGTGCTTAGTAGTATTTTTATTGCCGCCGAGGGCGGGCACCTCACACTGCGAGCCACAAACCTTGAGTGTGGGGTAGAGGTTTCTCTGCCGGCAAAAATAAACAAAGACGGCGTGGTTAGTGTGCCAGGAGGTATATTGGCTGGCTTTCTTAGTAACGCGCGCGGTAAATCAATAACAGGGGAGTTGGTTGGTGGGGTGTTAAAGTTACAAACCGAGCGTGTTTCTGCATCAATAAAAACAACCCCACATGAAGATTTCCCAATTCTGCCCCATGTGTCAGCATCTTCTTCTTTTACTATTAAAACAGCAGACATAGCGCGTGCAATTCGAAGTGTTGCATACTGTGCCTCTACCTCTGCAATAAAACCAGAACTTCAAAGTATTCTTTTATACGCAGAAGCTGGTAAATTAATAACTGCCGCAACAGACTCATTTCGTCTGGCAGAAAAAACAGTACCACTACGCTCGAGCGGTAGTGTGCCACAACTTTTACTACCAGCGCGGAATGCCACGGAGTTGTATCGTATTTTAGAGACAACTACCGGTGAAATTGAAATTTATTATAACGAACACCAAATATCTACACATATAGGCGCAGTATATTACACTAGCAGACTTCTTGATGGAGCATTCCCAAACTATCGCCAAATAGTACCAAAATCATTTTCTACCGAAGCGGTGGTGCTCAGGGAGGATATGGCGCAAGCGCTTAAGTCTCTTTCCATTTTTGCTGATAAGTCCTCACAAGTATCCTTGTCTATTGATTCGAGTAATAAAACAGTTGTTCTTTCTTCGCGGAACCCGGATGTGGGAGAGCAAGTTTCTACGTTACGCGCAACACTTTCAGGAGAAGCGGTAGCGATGAATTTCAACGGTCGATATTTAGCCGACAGTCTCCAAGCCATAACGGGCGAGAGTGTGAGGCTCCACTCCAACGGCCCGGGGAAACCACTTTTAGTTAAAGATGCTTCCGACGACTCATTCTTTTATCTCGCAATGCCGATGAACCGCTAATTTTTTAGGCTCGGGTCTACGGTTGGTTTTGTGGGGCGTTGCCGACAGGAATCTGGAGGCCGTCTGTGTACCCGTTTGTTTGAGCCCACAAGCGCACAGGATACTCCCAATGAGTATACTGTGAGTCACTACTCGGGTTTTGTGGGGAGGGCCCCTTGGGGTTGTCCTTATCAACCCAATGTAATATTTCGTGTACCGACTGAGTTACAAACTCAATACCGTTTTGAACAGTAGAGACACCTCCTTGCCAAACGCCTCGGAGAACTGGTTTTTGAGGTATGGCGGGTGAGTCGCTTCTTGTGAATGCTTCGTTGGGGGTTTTTGAGAGCGCATATTGCATTACCTCGTGCCACATAGGTCCTACAATAAAGCCGGACACCTTTTTTACCATAGAAGTATTGTCATTGTTCCCCGCCCAAATGCCGACTACAAGATTTGGCGTGTAGCCAATCGTCCAAGCGTCTTTGTACTCGTTGGTAGTACCAGTCTTAACCGCAACGTCGCGGCCAGGGAAGGACAGAAGGTCATTTTCGCCCAAGGGTGCGCGGGCCACAGCGTCCGAGAGGATATCATTTATTTCTTCAGCAACTGTGCGCTCGAGCACCTGGGTTCCAGCTGGGTTGCTGTTGTCTTCGATTACCGTGCCGTTTATGTCCTCGATTTTAAGGACAGCGGTAGGTTTAAAACGCACCCCCCCTCGAGCGAAGACACCATAAGCACTCGCCATATCAAGAAGCGTAACTTCGCCACCTCCGAGCACTAAGGTTAGACCGTAGCGGCCGGGGTCGGTGAGCGTGGTGATGCCCATCGACTTGGCGAGCTCAAGTGTATCTGCGAGGCCTGCAAGATAGAGCACTTTGACCGCCGGGATGTTAATTGATTGTGCAAGCGCTTCGCGCAGTGTCATCGGCCCACGGAAGTTACCGTCATAATTAACAGGAGAGTAGCACGGTAGCTCGCTACTCATGTCTTCTGGTGCGCAGGAGGTCGAGAACTGCGTGCGTAGGTCAAACACCACTGTGTTTGTGGTGTACCCTTTAAGCAGCGCCTCGGCGTAAGCAAATGGCTTAAAGGCTGATCCTGGCTGACGACCTGGCGCCGAGGCTGCAACGTTGTATGCACCGTCTATTTCAGTGTCGAAGTAGTAACGTGAGCCAACCATAGAAAGTATCTGTCCGTTCCTAGGGTCAAGTGCGATTAGTGCGGCGTTGCTGGCGTTAAACTTTTCTGTATTTTCAATTGCGTTTCGCCTCACCACCTCCTCTGCTTTTACCTGCAGATCTGCGTCGAGCGTTGTGGTGACGCGCCAACCGCCGGCCTCAAGCGCGTCGCTCCCGTATTTTTCTTCAAGATATTGCCGCACATAGAACGCAAAGTGTGGCGCCTGGATCGATGTGTCGCGTGGTGGCAAAAAAACCACCTCAGCTTTTTTTGCGGCTTCTTCTTCGTCTTGTGTGAGAAACCCATGCTCATTCATTTTGGCGAGCACTAAGTTCTTTCGACGGTCGAGAGCGTCTTTGTGGGTGCCATAAGGGGAGTAGTAGGTGGGGGCAGGCAAGACCGCGGCAAGATATGCCGCCTCCGGTACAGAAAGATCGCTCGCGTGTTTGCCAAAGAACGTTTGCGAGGCTTCCTCAACGCCGTAGAGGCTCCCGCCGAACGGTACTTGGTTTAGATATAACTCAAGAATCTGGTCTTTGTTAAATACCTTCTCCATTTTGATCGCCAGGATCCACTCTTTGAGTTTGCGCGCGAGTGTCTTGTCGTTGACCAGAAGCGAGCCCTTTACCACCTGCTGCGTGATAGTAGAACCTCCTTGCGAGACACCAAGACCAACTATCGAAAGAGCGTTGCCCACTACAGCGCGAGCAATGGCTCTGGGCTCAATGCCGCTGTGTTGATAAAACCCAGGGTCCTCAATCGCGAGCACTGCATGACTAATATTGGGAGAGATCTGCACAAGCGGAATGATCGTGCGCTGTTTTGTATTGTGGAGGTCGTAGAGAAGTACGCTTCCTGTGCGGTCGAGTATTTTTACCGACTGCTCAACCTTGCGGTTAGCGAGCGACGAGAGGTCGGGGATCTGGAGCGTTGCTGCCCAGAGGCTAATTAAGCCAGCCAATACAAAAAAACTGCTCATACCCCAGATTGTTATGGCGCGCCTATGTTTGCGCATAAAACGCCACACAGAGCGAAATTTTCGATGCATTATGTAATGTTACCACGCGCCAAGATGTGATACAGTGTCTCGTATATATGGGCATATTCTCCCACGCGCCAAAAGTCTCAACCGATGAAAAAGCGATAGATGAACTGCTCCTGCGTGGGGTTGCAGAGGTTATTGGTAAGGACGAACTGAAGCGCAAGTTACTCGGCGGTACACAGTTGCGTATCAAACTCGGCATCGACCCTACAAGTCCGGACCTCCACATCGGCCGCGCCGTGTCTTTGCTTAAACTGCGAGACTTTCAGGAGTTGGGCCACCATATCGTACTTATTGTCGGGGACTTCACTGCTGTTATCGGCGATACGTCCGACAAAGATGCTGAGCGTCCGATGCTCGAGCGCGAGGTGATAGAAAAGAACAAGAAAACCTACTTCGATCAGGTGGGTAAACTTCTTGACCTCTCCCGAACTGAGCTGCGCTACAACAGTGAGTGGCTCGAGCCCTTAACCTATCGCGAGATAGGGGAGCACGCAGACGCCTTCTCAGTTGCAGACTTTATTGCACGCGATGTGATCAGGCGCCGGCTTGATGCCGGTAAACGCGTCTCTTTGCGCGAGGTACTCTACCCACTGATGCAAGGCTACGACAGCGTTGCAGTTAAGGCAGATGTAGAGATCGGCGGCATGGACCAGAAGTTTAATCTGCTTGCGGGCCGGACGCTCCAGGAAAAGTACAAACAACCCCCACAAAATATTGTCATGAGCCCACTTATCGATGGGCTCGACGGCACCAAGATGAGTTCAAGTAAGGGGAATGTTATTACCCTTAATGCCAAGGCGGCAGACATGTACGGCAAAGTAATGAGCATGGCAGACGAACAGCTCGCGGCATATTTTGAGCTTTGTACTCGCACACCAATGCATGAGGTAAAAGATATTCTTGCCGGGCATCCTAAAGAAGCAAAGATGCGTCTCGCAAAAGAAATCGTCACGCTCTACCACAGTAAGCAGGCTGCGGAGAAAGCGCAAGAGAATTTTGAAAAAGTTTTTTCCAAAAAAGAAATTCCTGAGGAGGTTACAGAAATAAAAACCGCCGGTTTACTTAGAGAAACACTTATACATAATGGAATTATTTCATCAAACTCAGAATTTTCTCGTCTTGCTCTTGCAAATGCAATCCGCCGTATGGAAAGTAGTGGGGAAATAAAGATTACCAATGCTCTAGCGCCAGCACCCATTGGTACAGTGTTTCGAATCGGTAAACACCGATTTGTAAAAATTATTAAGAACTAAAGTTCTTCGTCGGTCTCTTCTTCTTCCTCTTCCTCCTCAGCAAGTGAGGCGTCGGTATCAGTGTCCTCTACTTCTTCGTCCATCAGGAATTCGTCGTGTGTGAACATGCTGTCCATACTATGCATGACTCTTAAGTATAAATAATGGTTTTTGTTCCCAATGCCAAATTTGTATCAAACCTCGAATATTTTGCAACTTATTTTAAGATTGGAGCCTGTGGATATCGCAAAGAAGCTAAGCAAGTAAGGCCCACAGCGATAGCGTCGAGTTCGTCATCAAGGCGTTTTTTTGTGGGGAGCACTATAAGGCGCCCCACCATGTGAGCCATTGCTTGCTTGTCGCTCTTTCCGTAGCCGGTTGTGGCTACTTTAACCTCAAGTGGCGTGTATAGATGCACCGGGAGGCCGCTTGAGGTCGCGATATAGGTGAGCATCCCGCAAACCTCTCCCACCTGCATGGCAGTTTTTGCGTTTTTTTCAAAATATACTTTCTCGAGCGCTACGGCAGTTGGTTTAAACTTCTTGATCAGTCTCTCTGCTTCTTTGCCGAGTGTATGAAGCCTATTAGCAAAGGGGAGGGAGGCCGATGTGTGGACACAGTCAGAAAATATAAGCGTATCCTTCCCGCCAACTCTTTCGATAACGGCAATACCAAGACGCTCATAGCCTGGGTCAAAGGCAAGTACAGTATTTTTTTTACGCTGCGTTGGTATAGACTTCGCTGACATCATCATGTTCTTCAAGTGCGTCAACGAGCAGAGAAAGTTTTGCGCCGTCCTCCTCGCTTACCTCAACAGTTGTTGTTGCTTCAAGCTTTCCATCAACTCGACTAAACGCCCAACTTGCAGCGCCTTGGTTTGCTAGCGCGCTCCCGCTTTGTGAAAGTAAATGTTTTATTTCTTGCGTGGTGCGGTTGTGGGAGTCGGTATAGCCCTCGATCACAAGTGCGACTCCGCCGGGACCATATGCTTCGTAGACAACCTGCTCGAGCTCTCCTGAAGCTGAGGCTTTGTCTATCGCACGGTCGATATTGTCCGATGGCATATTTGCAGCGCGCGCTTTCTCGATCGCAGTGCGCAGCCCCGGGGCGCTGCGGTCTCCCTTTGATTTTTTCGCCTCAACAGAAATAAAGCGCACGAGTTTGGAGAAAGCCTTGCTCTTTTGCGCGTCCGTCTTACCCTTAACGTGCTTTAACTTCGCCCACTTGGAATGTCCAGCCATAAAACAATTATTACATGAGGCTAAAAAGAGAAGTACTTGACTAAACTCATAAAAAGGAGTATAATTGTACTTAGCTGATGGAAGCTCGGCATTATGTTGAGCTTTTGTGTTAGCTCTTTTAAAAGGAGACTGACCATGAACTCAATCATGCTCGGTAAGATCTCTGCCCGCGACCTCCATGGTCCCTGGGTGGATTTCATGGATAAGTTGCAAGGAAAAGATTCGGAAATTTGGTTTGATGCGTTCAAGCGGTTTCTCCGAAAGGAAAACCCGTGGAAAAACAAAAGTCCCTTGTGGCGCGAGGAAGACGGCGTCATCTACTTCTCGGTCACCAGCGACGGCACGACCGGCGAGGACTGGATCACCCGGCTCGAGAGCAAGGGCTTCCGCGTGGGCGACTACGCCAAGCAGGTGCTTCGTTCGCAGGACTTCAAGCCGACCAACGGCGTGACGACCGAAGTCGCCGTTCTCAAGGGCATGCTCTTCGAGGACAACGATCGGATCACGAAGAAGATTCGCGCCGAGGCCGCGCGCAGAAACTTCACGAAGCCGAACGCCGAACTGGCCTGCCTCATCCGTGAGAAGTTCACGGACAAGGAGATCGAAGCCATGGGTCTGTGGTACATCGTTGCCATGCACGAACCCATCAACGACTCCGACGGCGATCCGGACTTGCTGCGCGCGTACCGTAGCGACGATGGTCGCTGGCTCTACGCGTGCTACGGCAGGCCTGGCCACTGGTGGGGTCGTGACGGCGGGTTCGCGTTCGCCGTGTCGCAGTGACGCCTCAACCTTTAGGTTGTGTTCCGGCTCCGATGGAAACATCGGGGCCGTTTTGTATACTATAAGAAATCATAAAAGCTTTTGGTTTAAATTCTGCGGTGGTTCTTTGCCTAAACGTCTGAAGTTTTTTATAGCTACTTCCATATATGGAAGTGCTGTGATAGGATACTCTGCATGAAACGACGTTTGAAAGACCTAACCAAAGAAGAGACAGTCGTGACACTTGATGCGCTTTACACGGCAGCCAGCGCGGTAAAGGGCCGAGACGCGGTCAAATTATTTCTTCGAGATCTCCTTACCCCAAGCGAGCGCATCATGCTTGGGCGGCGCATCATCATTGCACGAATGCTCATTTCTGGTCTGTCATATGAGGACATTAGTAAGCGGTTGCGAGTGGGGGCAGCTACTATCGGTCGCGTACATCACTGGCTCAAGGATCAATTTCCTGGCTTTGAACATGCGATACGGGAGATGGAAAAAGAATTTAAAAAGAGAGAGGACAAGAAGTTGTACGCAACCAATGCACTCTATCGATTAAAGAAGAAGTATCCCTTGCATTTCTTACTCTTCTCAACACCAAAAAGTAAATAAAGTTCACAATCCAAACACTTCCATATATGGAAGTGTTCATACTAAAGTGAAAAAGAAGTCATAGAGTTATAGAAGTTTCTGATTTAAGTCAGTTGGTAGCTCTTTGCCTAAGTGTTCATAGGCGGTACGGGTGGCGACACGGCCGCGCTGCGTGCGCTCTATCAGGCCCAACTGCAGGAGGAACGGCTCATGCACCTCAGATATTGTCGCGGGCTCCTCGGAGAGTGCTGCAGCAAGCGCTGAGACGCCCGCAGGGCCGCCATTAAAGCGCTCAATAAGTACCGTGAGTAGTTTGCGGTCAAGCGGGGTAAGCCCAAGTGCGTCTACCTCAAGCATTTTAAGTGCATCTGAAACAGTTTCGCTTGAGAGCGAAGCGCGCTTGAGCTGTTTATATTTAAAAGGGAAGCGGAGCGTTTTAATATATGCTCAATCTCGGTTTCGTTATAAAACTCCAAACGAAACACGCCACCAGAGAACCGCGAGCGCAGCGGTGCCGAGAGGTCCGCAACACGCGTGGTAGCAGCAATAAGCGTAAAGGCTGGGAGCGGGAGCTCAAGCGTGCGAGCAGAGGGCCCCTTGCCGATAATAATGTTGAGTACACCCGACTCCATCGCGGGGTAGAGCACTTCCTCAATTGAGCGAGAAAGGCGGTGTATCTCGTCGATAAATAAAATATCTCCAGGGGAGAGGTTGGTGAGGAGTGCGGCTAGGTCTCCAACCCGCTCGATCGCTGGCCCCGAGGTGGTGCGCAGGTTCGCACCCTGCTCATGTGCGATCAAATGTGCGAGCGTTGTTTTACCTAACCCCGGTGGACCGTAAAAAAGAATGTGCTCGGGCGGGTGGCCGCGCTCGCGCGCAGCAGAAATAAGAATATGGAGATTGTTTTTGATACTTTCTTGCCCGACATACTCGTCCCAAGAGGTGGGGCGCAGCGTTGCATCTAAAAAGTCGCCGCTTCCGCGAGCGGGGGAGTTTACTTCAGGTACTTGGATCTCCTCTTCTGGCACTTTAGAGGGCTTCGGGGGCTTTCTTGACATAAACTTATTCATATGCTAGGCTGATCCTAGTTGAACTTCCCGCGCGGAAGTTCTCTTCTTTTTTCGGGTGCATGCACCTCCAAGCAATATGACCTCCTGAAGGTTTTGAGATTCATACAAGGATACTCCGGCACTCTTTTATTAGAGTCCGCGGGGGTACTCCTCAGCTTGAGTTCTCACTTTTCGATAATTCGAAAATGACTGTTGCTTGGAGATGCACGAACCCGACTTACTTCTCTCCGGTCGACTTTGCCTACTCTACACTTGAGTATACCCTAGGCAATGTTGACCGAGTATACTTTTTAGTTTCCAAGATCAAGATCAACAACTCTTTTGAGTTCTTCAAGCGAAGTTACACCGCGCAAGATCTTTAGCACCCCATCTTGTTGCATCGTGGGGATATTTTGAGGCATTGCAGCCTCAGCGACTTCACGTTCGGAGGGTTTGTCGCGTAATATTTTTTCTATAGCGGAGTCCATAAATATGGCTTCATATATGCCTATTCTCCCTTTGTAGCCACGGCCATGGCACTCACGGCAGCCCCCCTCGGCGGGCTCATAAACAATGTTCGTTTGTGCGGGTATAAGTGCCTTATTCGACAATTTTGCCAACACTTTGTCTATGATATTTTGCTCCTCTGGCGTAGTTGGGCGCTGCTTTTTGCAGTTTGAACAGAGCTTGCGCACCAAGCGTTGTGCCATCGCAACAGTAATAGCAGAGGACAGTACTTTTTCAGAAACGCCAAGATCAATCAACCGAGGGAACGAACCCGCGGCATCGTTTGTGTGTAATGTTGAAAACACCAGATGCCCGGTGAGCGCCGCGTTGATCGCGGTCTCCGCGACCTCTTTGTCGCGGATCTCGCCTATCATAATAATGTCCGGGTCTTGTCTGAGCGCTGAGCGCAAGCCCGAAGCGAAGCCGTAGTTCTTTTTGTCCACCTGGGTTTGGACAACTCCCTTGAGGTGATACTCGATAGGGTCCTCAATGGTGATGATTTTTGTTTGGGGTGAGTTCACTTTGCGCATAAAGGCATACAGCGTGGTCGTCTTGCCCGAGCCGGTGGGGCCGGTCGTGAGGATCATGCCGTTTGGTTTAGTGATCTCTTTCTCGATCCGGAGCCTAAGCGCCTCTTCGATACCTAACTCCTCAAGCGGCACGCTGATCGACGCAGGGTTGAGAATTCTTAAGACCAAGGTCTCTGCATAATTGCCGGGGAGTATTGAGGTTCGGAGTTCAATCTCGTCGCCTTTAACCTTGATCGAGAACCGGCCGTCTTGTGCCTCGTCGGCAATGTTGAGTTTGAGCCCAGAGAGAAGTTTGAGGCGCGAAAGAATTTGCTTGAATGTGTCGTGATCAAAAGAAAGAACGTCTACCAACACGCCGTCCAGGCGGTAGCGGAGGCGCACGTCTAGCTCCTCAGGCTCAAAGTGTACGTCAGACGCGCCTGTGGCGAGCCCACCCGCGAGAATTACCTCGAGGATTCTTGTAATGCGATACGCTTTTTTTAAATCAATCGCTTCTTTAACAAGCGCGCCGATGTCAGCGAGGTCGCCAACCTTAGTGAGCAACTCCTCGATCTCTTCGTTTGAGATTTCAAACACGCCTGCCTTTGTCTCTGTCGCATATGAGAGGTCGTCGTAGCGGCCAAACGCGCGCTTGAGGCTCTCCCCCGAAGCGATAAACAGTGTCACCTCGTAGCCAAGATTTTTGAGTTTAGCGACTACCGCTTGTACTTTGGGGTTCTCTGGCGCACGCGCAACAACATTGACTCGCTTGCCCACGCGGCCAAACACTGCTGCCTCGGCAGCCTTGGACTCGGCTTCGGGTATGAGCCCGAGCGCATCCCTGTTGATTGCAACCAAGGAGAGGTCGACATACTCGACCCCATATTTATGCGACAGCATCTGCGCAAGATTTTCTTCCTCACGCTTACGCAAAAAGTCGACACGCTTTTGTTGCGCAGCATCGGCAAAGACCACCATCCAAATATTGTACACTACTGGCTATGGAGAAAATCGAGCTAAAAGACCTGAATCGAGTGGTTGAGCAAGT
>VMFK01000013.1 GCA_007375995.1 Parcubacteria group bacterium Gr01-1014_56 | reverse complement strand
CAGCTGACAGTGCAGCGAGAGCGACTGGGTCAAATTTTTTCTTTTTTTCCTCCGAACCCTCATGCTCGACCGTCGTTAGCCGGATATGCACCCATACAAGGAGCGCGATCAACAAAATGGTGGCGAACATGCCTATGAGCGCGATACTCCCCAAAACTCCCGCAATGCTTGTAAGCACACTTGAAGCAGGAGCGGTAGCCTCGCTATAAGCTCCTGAGACTATTGGTAAGCCATGCACGACTTCGTATAGCCTCAGGAGAAGGTATTCGATATTAAGAAAATGCACCAGTTCCATCCTTTCTATTGTAACGCGAGTTTCTACTCAAGTTTTTTCTCCGCCTCCGCAGACGTGCCTATTGCAAAAAGACCGCTCTCATCTCCATGAGCCGCGGTGAATTGAATCCCGACTGGTAACGCTTTACCATCGCGCAAAACATTTCCCATTGGGATTGAAATTGCTGGGTTGCCGGTTAAGTTGGCGGTTACTGTAAAGATGTCGAGCAGATACATCGCAAGTGGGTTAGAAATATTTTCTCCGATCCTGGGCGCAGGCGAAGGAGCCGAGGGTGTTGCTATAACGTCAACTATTTCAAGCGCATTTCTAACCTCAGCGCGCAACATCGCTCTAGCGATGGTCGCTTTGCCGTAATAGGCATCGTAATATCCTGAAGAGAGCACGTATGTCCCGAGCATAACGCGCCGCCTGACCTCAGGGCCAAAACCCGTCCCACGGGTTTTTGCATAATCTCCCCATTGAGAGTTACCCGCGAGCGAGAGGCCGTAGCGCACGCCGTCGAAGCGCGCTAAGTTACTTGAGACTTCGGCCGGCATGATCACGTAGTAGACCGCAAGCGCAAGCGCTGCTGAAGGAAGCTCGATATCGATGATTTCATAGCCTTGCAGGGCAAGAGTCGCGAGCGTTGCCTCAAATGTTTTAAGCACGTCGGGGTCAACTCCCTCTTTGAGTAGATGGCGAGGTACGCCTATCTTTTTTTTCTCTACACGTTTTGGATAAAATGCTTCGCCTATAGAGGTGCTGTCTAGTGGGTCCTGACCTCGGATCGCATTAAAAATTAGTTCAGCATCCGCCACTGTTTGAGCGAGCGGCCCTGCCTGGTCAAGCGATGAGCCCATAGCAATGAGTCCTGAGCGAGAGACGGCTCCGTAGGTTGGCTTGAGCCCAACTAGCCCACAAAAACTTGCTGGCTCGCGGATAGAGCCGCCGGTGTCAGTCCCAAGTGCACCGAGCGCCATGCTGGCCGCGACTGCTGCAGCAGAACCTCCGCTTGAGCCACCCGGTACCCTTGATTCGTCGTGTGGGTTTTTGGTCGGGCCGAATGCAGAATTTTCAGTCGAGCTGCCATGTGCAAACTCGTCCATGTTGGTGCGACCTAAAAACACTGCACCTGCGTCTTTCAATTTTTTTATTACAGTTGCGTCATAGGTTGAAACATATCCTTCCAAAATTTTTGAGGCAGCAGATGCACGCCGCCCTTTAATCAAAATATTATCTTTAACTGCAAGCGGTATACCTAAAAGTGGGCTGCTCTCTCCTTTCATGTGCCGCTCGTCAGCTACTTTTGCTTGCGCTTCAATATCATCAAACACTTCCAAATATGCATTGAGTGACTTGTTCTTTTTTTCGATCTGAGTGATGCATGCGCGCGCAAGGTCAACCGCGGAGATTTCTTTTGCCGCGAGCATTTTTGCCGCTTCTGTTATAGAAAGTGTTGAAAGGTCACTACTCATCTTTTTGAATTATCTTGCGGACGACGTTGTAGTCCCCTTCTCTTTTAGGCAGAGCCTCGAGTAGTTGCTCGCGAGTGTCGGCGAGAGGGTCACTCTCGCCGCGCGGCACATCTCTTCGCAATACATTACGATTTAAGCCTGGATCTTTTTCTCCCTCTGCGCTTGAGACAGCCGAAACGTGACCAACATAGTCGAGAATATTTGAAATATCTTTTTGGAGAGAGGCAGTCTCCTCTTCACTCACCTCTAGCCTAGCCAACTCTGCCAGAGTTTGTATGTCCTCCCTTGAAATCATATTATGAATATAGCCGTCTCTTGCTCGGAATCAAAAGCAAGCTTTTGTTCTCTCGCTTCGCTAGGCTATGGGCCAATACTACACTAGCGGATCAGTTTGAGAAACTCTTCTTCGCTGAGTATCTGCACATTGAGTTCCTGTGCTTTTTCTAACTTCGATCCAGGGTCCTCGCCTGCAACCACCGCAAAGGTGTTTTTGGAGACAGATGAAGAGACGCTGGCGCCGAGTTTGCGTAATTTTTCTTTGGCTTCATCGCGCGAGAGGCTTGCCATTGTGCCGGTTAAGACAAATGTTTTGCCTTGGAGTGGGAGATTTTTGCTCTGGCTACGGCGGAAATCTTGATTTTCTATGTGTAGAAGTTTTTGAAGATGCTGTAACAACTTCTGATTTTCTTTATTGGCAAACCAGTTTGCAATCTCGCGCGCGACAACATCACCAATGCCGTGAATTTGCATTAATTTTTCTTCGCTCGCATTTTTAATATCGTCGACCGTTTTAAAATTCTGCGCAAGCAAGATCGCTGTTTCCTCCCCTACTTGCGAGATAGAGAGGCCGGTTATAAGCCTAGAGAGCAAAACCTCTTTTGAAACTTTTTGTATTGACGAGAGCAATTTTTTTGCGGACACCTCGGCAAACCCTTCGAGCATGAGTAAGTCGCCCTCGGTGAGCGTAAAGAAATCATCAAAATTCTGCACTAATCCTTTTTCAAGCAAGGCGTCAACAGTGCTCGGCCCTAAGCCCTCTATATTAAGCGCACCCTTACTTGAAAAATAGCGTAGCACTCGCCGGCGCACCGCAAAAGAATCCCGCGCGACACAGCGCCATGCCGCTTGGCCCTCGACACGTTCGATTTTTCCGTCACCTCCACATTCAGCGACGTGAGTCGGCCACTTATATACTTTTTCCTTTCCAGTACGTAACTCTGTGAGAACTTTTACAACATCTGGTATAACATCACCCGCCTTCTGGAGTACTACCGTGTCGCCTACACGCACGTCGAGGCGTTTGATTTCATCTTCGTTGTGGAGTGTTGCGCGCGAGACAACTGAGCCCGCGACAAGCACTGGCCGCAGGTGTGCAACTGGTGTCAAAACTCCGGTCCGGCCAACCTGGAGCACGATGTCCTCCACCACGGTTGTAACTTGCTCCGCTGGGAATTTAAACGCAATCGCAAAACGAGGTGCTTTGCCAGTGTAGCCAAGAGCGTCTTGATATTTTTTTTCATTTACCTTAACGACAACCCCATCTATCCAATACCCTTCCGATTTATTTTTCTCTTTCCATTTCTTCCAATACGACAAAACCTCCTCAACTGAGCGCGTAAGCTTGTAATGTGGGTTCACCTTAAACCCAAGTTCTCGCAGATATTCTAGCTCTTCTATCTGATTTTTAGGGAGCGCCTCTGAGGTCTCCGCGACATCATAGACAAAACTATCAAGCTTGCGTGACGCGGCTATTTTGGGGTCGAGCTGCCGGATAGAACCGGCAGCAGCATTGCGTGGGTTTGCAAAAAGCGGTTCGTCGTTTTTTTTGCGCTCTCGGTTTATCTCTTCTAATCCCTTTTCGCTCAACCAACAATCCTTTTTTATAAATAAGCTCTATGGCAAGCCCGTCTATTTTAAGCTCACAGCTATAGTCTGGCTTAACTTCAGCAAATTGCGGGCGCAAAAAACGTTTTACTCGTGCATCAAACTCCACGATGTCCAGCTCCGCAAACGCATCATTAAATGACCACTGCGCTGTGGTGTGACGGATCTTTTTAAACTCGGGCAAAGGCGAGCCTCCAACACGCCTTGAGGGCGAGTCGGGGGCGATAAGCTCAGGAAACTGAGCCTCTATAGCAAATAGTTCTTTTTCAAGCTCATCGTAGGCAGAGTCAGCGATCTCTGGCTGATCTTTTACATAGTACAAATGCCGGTGACGGTTGATTTCTTTGAGGAGTTTAGAGTAGCGCTCAGGTATATGCTTCGGGGCAGACATGACCGCATTATAACGGGGGAAGGCTACTTCTAATAGCGCACTTGAAGCGCGCGCTCAAGACGCACCGGCCCAGTTGTAGTGCAATCGTTGAAGCCGTGCGAGACCACGGAAGTCTGCGAGGGGTTGCCGCTTTTTGCCACCACCACGGTCGCGCAATACGTTTGTGGAGTGAAGAATATAGTAAACGTGGTGGTCGCAGCGTTGCTGTTTGAGGTGATACACCAAGCACTCGAGGAGCAGCCCGGGTACTGCACCAGGTCGGCCAAGGGTGGCCCTTGCACGGTGATGTTCTGCGTATTGCACGCAATGGGAGAAGCCCCCCAGGTAGAGCCCGAGGAGGTGCCGAACACACTGGGAGAACCGTTAAGAATTGGCGCCTTAGCGTCCCAGTACAGTGCACACTCAACACCGGCATCCGCTGCAAAGATCGCGTATTGAGATTGCGAAGCAGTCTGCGATAACAAAAGTCCTCGCACCAGAAGGTCATAGATCGAGAGGCCCACCGCAAGCGCCAAGGAGGATATCAGCACTGCAAAAAATGCCGTAAACCCCCGTTTTGTAAAAAAGATTTTTTTATTCATATCTATTGCCAATTGAAAAGGTTTTCCTGCAAGGTGACCGGTGCGTGCGTGATACCTGCCACGTCAGACCAAGTGACCGTAACTGTAAGCTTGTATTCGTCAGCGCTGATCTGGGTCAAAACAATCTTGCGAGTATAAATGGACGTGACAATTCCGCTGCCTGATGCGTATGTAAACCGTTTGTTGGTGTTGTCATACTTCAGTACCGTACAGGTTGAGCCACATGCTGCGGGAGTGCCGTTAGGGTTGTTCCCTGTCGTGTCAACTTCGCATCCATTAGCTCCGCCGCTGGGGACTGTGCAGGGAATTAGGTTGACGCCATTCGGGGCCCCTGCTCCGGTGATCCAATCGCCATTGCCTAGCCGGTTAGTGTCCCGAGCAAAACGAACATACTCGACTGCATCTTGCGCAAGGTAAAACGCTGTGATTTGGTCCTTAGCAACAAGAGCGGCGTTTAACCCTTTGGAAGCGATAGTAAGCGGCCCCGCAATCGCAACCGATAATATAAAGATAGCAACAAGCGTCTCAATGAGCGTGAACCCCGGATGTGATACTTTATCGCCAAATGAAGTGAGTGAAGAGAAAAGCCTATTTTCTTTTCCGAACGAATGCAGGCGATATAAATATTTTATATTTCTATTGATCATAGATTCGCTGGGTGACCGATGTTTGAAGGTTAAACGTACTTGATGCAGTTGAGCTAACATTGACATATCCGTTCAGGGTAAAAATGACTTTCGGTTGGATATTGTCCGCAACAGGCGCGCCCAACACATAAAAAGTGAGGTTGGAAATTAACACCTCGCTGGCGGTGATCGGGAGAAAGCCATCGGTAGCCGAGCAGGAGGTGCGAAGTAAATTAGCATCAGACACTCGAAGCCGCCACACGGAGTTGCCCGCGAGGCAATATGCGACAAAGGTACCGTCGTTTGATTGCACTACAAAATAGTTCGAACCGGCGCTTGCATTCGGGCAATCTTGGGGGACGAGCGTGCCACCTGAGATATTGCTCGTATCGCAGTGGTAGTTAAGACCGGTACGGATCGTGCGCGACATCCCCTCGAGCGCAAAATTAAGGTTAGTCATAACCGATTTGAGAGTCTCTGCCTTGCGCTCAGCCGCAGAGATCGACAAGAGCGCTCCAAGCGCGATCACCATCACCACGCTGAATATCGCTACCGACACCATAATCTCAATAAGAGTGAATCCCCTTTTCATATTCATGAGCCAAAAGCACCAACTGATATTTGCCCCGTGTTGGTAACACTGATTCTGCGTGTGTCGTTTGCTCCCCCTGTTGGGCCTTGGATACGAATATAAGCGTCTTTGTAGGTTGACGCTGTCGTGCTACAGGCACTCGCGTCATTGTTGGTTGCAAAGCACGCGTCCGGGTTGGGGCGTTTAAAGTAGACCACGAGCCAGGTCAACGCGGAGCCGCTTGAGTCGGTACACTGAGGCGAGCCTCCTGCGCTTGGGCTCGCACAAAATTGGACGAGCGTATACCCTTTTCCTATCGTAAAGCGCTGTACGTCCTCAGAACCGTCTACGGCACGCTGCTTGTCATACGGAGGCTTATCGGCAAAGAGGTAGTAGTGCGAGGCGTCTCCGGTGCTGAAATACACGCCGTAACTATAATTGAAACTGCCTGCGCTGGTGCCGAACTGACGCACGCTGGTGCCATAGGTCTGCGCCTGACGAATGGAGAGCGCGACACTGTATGCCAAAGAGCGCAGCAAGGTTGAGCTGTCAAAACGCCGTTGTTGAAAAATAAACACCGCGCTTAACATGGTTATAATTGCGAGCACCACCAAAAGCTCGACGAGGGTAAACCCCATAGAGGCCCTGCGGGCCCACGGGGCGAAGCCCTTTACGGGATTACCAGAGAAACGGTAGTGTGTAAAAAAAGTCCACATGAAAGAAATGCACGATAAGCGCTCCCACTACCAGAAACGGCGCGAACGGGAGCTCGCTCTTCATTGTAAGCCCTTTTTTAAAGACGATGAGCAATATGCCCAGGCTCGCCCCGATCCAAAACGAGAGCATAAGCGCCGTGCCACCTAAAGTGAGCCCCAAAAGCCAACCTAAAGAGAGCTCGAGTGGTCCGTCTCCCCACCCCATGAGGCGACCACGGGAAAAAGCCGAGAGCAAAATAAGAGGAAGCGCAAGTATGGGGCCAGCGAGTAGTGACCACACATCAGGAACAAACATAAAAACCTCTCCGGTATCAAAAGATACGACGAGCGACACAAGAGAAAGCACCAGTAAGATGCCTGATGCCGACCAAGGGATCACGGTGTGTCTAAGGTCGTAGACCACAATAAACAAAAGCACCATCCATACGAGAAACCAAAAACCATAAGCGAGCAACGTTGGATGTTCTAGATATACCAAGAGTGAGAGGAGCGCGGCAGCCACCTCAACAAGTGGATATTGGATAGAAATCTTCGCTCCACAGTAGCGGCAGCGACCGCGAAGGAGGATATATGAAAAGACTGGAACTAGGTCAAAGGCAAAGAGCGTGTGAGCACAGTGCATGCACTTGGAGCGTCCCTCTGCTACGGAGCGTCCAGTATTAAAACGAAACAAAAGCGCATTAAGAAAACTCCCGACAATTGTGCCAAAGAGCAGTGCGGCAATCTGAAGCAAAAACATCATGCCCCACAGTTTAGTTGGCTACCATATCGTAACAAAGATCAGGAGAACTGACGCTTGTCCCACAATCGAGAGAAGCACCTTCAAAATCACTTGCGTAGCCCAAACATCCAGTATAGGAACCCGAGTCTTTGACACGATCGGCATCCTCACTCAAGGCTGCATTGCCCGCCTGCTCAAGTATTGCTCCCAAGTGATATTTATTTGCAGCGTTACAATTGCCTAAACCTCCAGAACCTGGTGCAAGGGCGGCATATACATAAGATTGACTCGGCAGAGGGTCTTTCGGAAGGATGGGCAAATAAGGAAGAAATGCAGCAATGGTGAGCGACTGCGGATATTTCAAATTGTCGTTGTAGTAGAGGGCAAGTGAAATTTGAATATTCTTGATGTCCGCAATACGTTTTGCGTCACGGCTACTTTGTTTTGCCGCTCCTAAAGACGCTACGATGATGCCAGAGAGCATGGCTATGATAGCAATAACAACTAAAAGCTCTATCAATGTAAAGCCACGCCTGTACATGATATTTTTAGTTACAAGTATAATCGGTCGCAACGCCAAGCGTTGACCCAGTAGTAGTGCCGGAGAAGCCGTTAAAGTCAACACACCAGAACTGGCCGGGGGGAGTAATAGCTGCTGGAAGCGGTACCTCCGCTGCCCAGCCAGCAGCTACGTCGTTACAAGTAGCCAAACCTGCGCCACCTGCAACATCAATACGCCCCACAGCTGTAACATTTACGGTACCTGCTGCTGCTGCAAACGCACGATTGCCGCCGTTTGTACCAGTGCTTAGACAGAAACCGTCATAGGTACCAGCCGCTTGACTGAATAGCTCTGCAGACGCACGCATCCCGGAGAGGTTCGCTCCAACACCGGATACCTGTCCTCTTTGCCTGGTGTTACCCAAAGCGGCGAGCACGATACCGGCCAAAATGCCGATGATGGCGATGACCACCAAGAGCTCGATCAAAGTAAAGCCACGCTTGTACATGAGATATTTAGTTACAAGTATAATCGCCCGCGATGAGTGTTGAGGCCGAGGTGGTGCCGGAGAAGCCGTTAAAGTCAACACACCAGAACTGGCCGGGGGGAGTGATAGCTGCCGGGAGTGGTACTTCTGCTGCCCAACCAGCAGCTACGTCGTTACAAGTGGCCAAGCCTGCGCCACCTGCCACATCAATGCGACCTACAGCTGTAACGTTTACAGTACGTGCTGCTGCGGAAAACGCTCGGTTACCGCCGTTGGTGCCAGTGCTTAGACAGAAACCGTCATAGGTACTACCAGATTCATAGAAGAGTGCTGCTGAGGCGCGCATCCCCGAGAGGTTGCCCGCAACACCAGAGACCTGTCCTCTTTGCCTAGTGTTACCCAAGGCGGCGAGCACGATACCAGCCAAGATACCAATGATGGCGATAACCACCAAGAGCTCGATCAAGGTAAAACCCCGTGTCTTGAGAGAGAAAAATTTGTAAATACTTTGTACCATAATCTTACCCGAAATTAATAATTGCTAAATGATAATAAACAAATGCCGGATGCTTATAGTATAACTCCCCTAAACACACAAAAAAGGCTCATGTGGATATCTCCCGACGCTCTGGTCGAGACCCCGACTCCTTGACGTCGGGGTTCTATATGGCCCCCGCTGTGTTGTAGATCGGCAAAAGTACCGAGGCAAGTAGGAACCCAACGCCAAGTGCCAAAAGGATGATAAGCGCGGGTTCAATGAGTGAAACAAGTGTGTCGACCGCTGCATTGACCTCACGGTTGTAGAACTTGGCGAGACGCTCAAGGATGCTCCCAAGCTCACCGGTCTCCTCGCCGATCTGGAGCATCTGCACCATGATTGCCGGTATCTCGTGGGGGTATCGGTTAAAGGTCTGCGACATAGAGCTCCCGGCCTTAACCGCCTCCAGGCCTTCTTTAAGGATGCTTTCATATACGCTGTTGTCCACTACTGCCGCGGTGATTTCAAGCGCGCGCACGGCGGAGATGCCAGAAGTAAGCATCACGTGCATGTTGTCCGCGATGCGAGCAAGAAACAGTTTTTTATACAGTGTACCGACGTAGGGTACTGAGAGCTTGAAGTGGTCGATGGCGCTTTTGCCCTGAGGAGTTTGTGAAAATCGGAATAGAAAGAAGCTGCCTATAATGATCGCTACCAAGATAAAAATACCGTAATCAACCAGGAAGTTGCTCATACCGAGTACTATCGAGGTAATGAGCGGAAGTTCTTGCCCCGAATCCGCAATAATCGAGCCTATCTTAGGGATAACCATGGTGAGCATGAGTATCATGACCGCTATAAAGGTCACCATGATGAACGCCGGATATATAAGTGCGTTGCGTGCTTTGCTGGTGAGCTCATAAGACCGGTCGATATAGTCGGCCAAGTAGAGAAATGTTTCATCGAGCTTGCCCGACTCCTCGCCAGAGCGAACCATGTTGATATAAAAATCCGAAAATACTTTAGGGTGTTTGGCGAGCGATTTTGAGATAGAACTCCCCGCCTGAAGGTCGTCGCTGATTGCGGTCAAGACATTACGTAAAAACGGTTTGTCACCTTGCTCTGCAAGGAGTCGAAACACCCTGAGTGCCGAGACCTGTGCCTCAAAAAGGGTCGCGATCTGGCGCGAGAGGATCACAAGGTCGCGGTTAGACACCCCACCAAATAGGGTTATCTGGCCAATTGAGCTAAACATCCCGGCCCCCCCACTAGCTTTAAACGCAGTGATAGTGAAGCCGCGGCGTTGGAGCCCGACAATCGCAGCGTCTTTATTAGTAGCATTTATCGTGCCGCTTGCTGGTTTACCGTTTTGGTCGAGTGCTTCGTACTTAAATTCCATATAGATTCCGTAAAACTAAAATTCAGGGAACGCAGAAAATTTCTTGCTAGAAATTTTCCTACCTCCGGCGCCGTCGCGCCTACGTACATTCCTTGAATTTTGTTTTAACTCCATTGTGTTCATAATAGACGTTCGAGTGTTTTGCTGTTGAGCGCGCGGCTATAGGCACTCTCCGCCGTGATCTCTCCCATGCGCACTAACTCAGCGAGACTGCGGTTGAGGTCGATCATCCCCTCCTCTGCTCCGGTCTCGATAACTGTCTGGATTTCGTGCGTACGTTTTTCTCGTATTAAGTTTCTTACTGCCGGGGTAACTACAAGCAGTTCGTACGCGGGGATAAGCCCTCCAGCAATGCGAGGCAGTAGTCGTTGAGAAAATATGCCAGCGAGAGAGCCCGCAAGCTGTATTCGGATCTGCTCTTGCTGAGATGCAGGGAACGAGTCGATAATGCGGTCAATGGTCTGCGATGCATTGTTGGTATGGAGGGTTGAGAACACCAAGTGCCCGGTCTCGGCCGCAGTGACCGCTGTTGCCATGGTCTCGGGCGTGCGCATCTCGCCGATCATAAGCACATCGACATCCTGGCGAAACACAGACTGCAGCGCTGTTTGAAAGTCGGCAGTATCAACACGCACCTCGCGCTGGTCGATGAGGGATCTTTTATTATCAAAAATATATTCGATAGGATCCTCAATCGTGATAATGTGTTCAGTCCGCTCTTGATTAATCTTTTCTACCAATGAGGCAAGTGTTGTGGTCTTACCCTGCCCTACTGGCCCTACTACCAAAAAGAAGCCTTGTTCGCGTGCGGCAAAGTTCTCAAGGCTTGGCGGTAGATTAAGCTCCGCGATCGTGCGAATCACTTTTGGAATAAGCCTCAGTGCAATTGACATGCGCCCCCGTTCAAAATATCCATTGCCGCGGAAACGTGCCCTATCGCCAAAGGCGTAAGAGAAATCGATCTCTTGCGTATCCAAAAATCTTTTTTTGTGCTCAGGCGACATGAGTACCTCGGCATACCCAAGCATATCCTCAGGGGTCAATTTCGCCTCAGAAATAAGCGGCGTAAGCACGCCCGAAACACGGGTCACCGGCTCGAT
Source organism: Parcubacteria group bacterium Gr01-1014_56 (assembly GCA_007375995.1). Classification (GTDB taxonomy): domain Bacteria; phylum Patescibacteriota; class Minisyncoccia; order Phycocordibacterales; family SBAW01; genus GWA1-54-10. The sequence goes on along the minus strand of VMFK01000013.1, from coordinate 6,601 downwards.
ACCAACCCCCATATGCAGGTCCGAGGCCCCTTGTGCAATAAGTTGCTCGATTAATTTTGAAAGTTTTTCTTTATATTGAGGCATGATTATATTTTTATTTCCTTTTCGGCTGGAGCTGCCGCTATGTCGTCCTCCCCTTCCTCGCTAAGCACAACCGGAGCTGGTGCGGGAACCTCCAGAGCTGGGTCGCCAAGCTCAAACTCTCCTCCCAGTGTGTTCACTTCCTCAAAAGGGACGAGGCCTTCCGCTGATTTAATGATAGCATCCTCCTTCATGGTGAGCATGCCGTTTTTACGAACAATAGAATAAAATTCGTCTTCCGGTTTATTTGCAAGAATAGCGCGCTCCAAGTCGAGGTTCATATCATACATTTCAAACACCGCAACACGACCGCGGGTACCTGAAGGACAGTCCGCTGTTTGCTCTAAGCGATACACCTCGTCCATCGACGGCACTTCTGATCGCAAATCTTTGGGTAAATCTGAAAATTGTTTCTCTAACATCTCTTTAGTCGCGCCCTCAACCGGCATTTTTTTGCCGCCGCCTGGGCACAGGGTCTTAACCAACCTTTGTGCCATACCTAAAATAAGCACCGGCGGTATGAGGTAGGGCTCAACCCCCATGTCTAGCAAGCGCGGCACAATACCGATCGCGTTGTTCGTGTGGATAGTCGAGAGCACAAGGTGGCCAGTGAGCGCCGCTTGCACCGCGAGGTTAGCGGTCTCAGAGTCGCGGATCTCGCCGACCATGATGATGTTTGGGTCTTGGCGCAGTGTCGTGCGCAAGCCGTTGGCAAAGGTATAGCCGATTTCAGGTCGCACCTGCGATTGCGACACCCCGGGGATCGTATACTCGACCGGGTCCTCGAGAGAAAGTACATTTTGCTTCTCACGATCTACCTCGTTCAAAAGTCCATACAATGTGGTTGATTTACCAGAGCCAGTCGGGCCTGAGATTAATACTAAGCCATAGGGTTTTTTGATTGCGGTGCGGATAAGCGCCAAGTTGCGTTTGGACAGCCCGAGGTCGTCGAGCTTGAGCACCTTGGCGGAGGCTCCCAAAATTCTCATCACCACTTTCTCGCCGTAGTACGTTGGGAATGTGGATACGCGGAAGTCTACTTTATTGCCCGACACTCTTGCAGAAAAACGGCCGTCTTGTGGTTTGCGCTTCTCGTCCAGACGCATGTTTGAGAGCACTTTAATGCGCGCAACCACCGCCGAGTGCACCTTAGACGGAAGCGTTATGTTAGTGATAAGAACGCCGTCGATGCGAAACCGCACGCGCGACTGGTCTTGCAAGGGCTCTATATGGATATCGGAGGCTCGCTGCTCAGCCGCATGTCTAAGCACAGTCGCGACGATTTTAGTGACCGGTGCATCCTCGGTGATCGCCTCTGCGCCGGTTTCTGTTATCTCAGTCTCTTCAAGATTAACCGAGGTTCTTTTTTTGCCTTCTTTTTCGTCTTTCTGCGTTTCAACCGCGAGGTCAGTTTCAAGCTCTCCCAAGGCCTTGCCTACCTCGCCGGAGAGTCCTTTGTAGAGAGTGAGGAGGTGGTCGAAGTCTGTGTCGGTGATAAGAAATATTTTGTACGGTATACCCACCTTGGCCGAAATGAAAGTAAGCGCGTCACGAGCTTCAAGGTTATCCGGGTCGGTAACACCGACCTCAAGCGCCCCGTCTATAACGTTAAGTGGCGCGAAGCGGTAGTGGCGAGCACTTTCCTCCGGGACAAAGCGAAGCACGTCGAACGGCACGCTCTTCTCCCCTATCTCGCGCGTTGGGATCCCGTAATAATCCCCTTTTGCTTTCAGTATTTGTGCAAGTGAGATGCCTTCTTTGGTGAGGACCGTCTCGGCACTTGCCCCCGGTTTTGCAATTTCAGCTCTAAGCTCCACCGCCTTGGCGGAGTCGATCACACCGCTCGATACTAAAAGTTGAAGCAGGTCCATGATAGTTAACTTGAAACGTCTTTGCTTGAGGTCACTCTAGAGAGGAGCAAAGGGATTCCGCCGGCCGGCATTCTGAGGCGGGATCGCAACGCTGTAGTCGGTAAGAGAGGTAAAGAGTGGGTCAGTAAAAATACTGTTGTCGAGTTTGATCGTGTGGAGGTTTGAAAGTGTCACGAGCACGTCTTGTGAGAGCGGTGATACGGTTTGGTCGCTACTTAGTGTGGGGCTTGAGGGAGGCCCGGAGAAATAAGTCATGTAGAACCACAGTCCCGCGAGCGAAAGAAGGATCAGACCGATATACATTTTGTTGTCTTTAATGAATTGCATAAAGTTTATTTATAGTGAGCGAAGTCGAACTAATGGAGCCAGTAGGTTCTGATAGAAAAGTCGTAGTCTGCGGTGTCCGTGTCTCCTGCAGTAAAGGAAATCGACTCTATATCCATGACCCTTAGGCTGTGTTCAAGGTCTTGAATAAACGCAAGCATATTTTCATATGAGGTAGAGAGACTAAAACCTAACTCTACTGACCCCACCGCGCTTCCTGAGGAGCCGACCGCAAGCGAACTGCGAGCGCTGGCGCTGTCGGATAAGTTTCCCAGCGTAACATTTTTGAGCGCAAGGCCGCGGCGGGTGGCGATGTTGTTGATGTCGATAATAAGATGAATATTGTCTACATTGTCAGGGAGAATACTATTGAGGCGTTCTATATCAGCGGGGGCAAACGTGTTGAAGGCGGCGATTTTTTCGTCACGGGTTCTGCGAAGTTCCTGCGACTTATCGAGTGCGTCGTTATACACAGCCACCTCTGCCTGTACACTCTTTGCCGACTGATAGGTGGGGTTGGTGTAAAGCGCAAAGAGCGCTATAGCCGCGATTACAAGAACGATGGGGATTAAAAATTGTTTCATGGTGTTGGGGTGGCTCCTTCCGTTTCTGTTGTTGTTTGCTCGATAGGGATAGAAGGCGGTTGCTCGGTATTCAAATTATTTCCGTAATAAATAAGCGCGGGGTCCACCTTTGCGCTGACACTGAAGCCAACTTTACCGTCTTTTTCAATCGAGATGTCTGAAAAGATGATATCCCTGAGAGACTTGCTGCTCCCAAGTTTGTCTGACTGGAGCGCAACCGTTGCAAAAGAGTCTGTGATGCCTGTCATCGAAATATTGACGCTATGCTCAGTACTCGAGAGTGAGTAACTAAAATCCTTAAATCGTACCTTCTCAAGCGTTTGATCCGAGAGAAAGAAAAAGATCGCTGATGGAGAAAGATGTTTTTGTAGGATCTTTTGAGATTCGTTAATTCTCGAATCAAATCGCACCAAGGTTTGGATAGTGGGGAGATCGTACGCCTCTTGATACTTTTGAAGCGAAACTTTTTTAGCATCGAGTGACACTGAGAGATACCGCACATACAGAAAGGCACCACCCGCCGCCAGAAGCGAGGTGATAAAGAACAAAATCGCGATAAGGAATATAAGGCCATATGCCCCGCCACCCGCAGAGCGTGTATCCGCAAGCGGTTTCTTTGGAATGAACGATGTTGAAACCTGGGGATCCATTTATAATCAATTATATAGTATTAAAAAAGCTCTTGTCTCTATATCAACATGTGGCTCAGCCGATCTCCTGGAGGCGCCTAAGTGCTAACCCCACCGCTACCGCAAACTCGGGACCGGCTTCTTTGAGGATAGACTCGAGAAACGCGGGAGCTTGCGTCTTGCCAAAAGGGTCTGCGAGGCGCACCTCGTTTTGGATTTTCGTCTGTGCAAATTCTTTAAACCCTTTGAGCGCAGCGCCCCCGCCGGTCATAACCATGGCGCTCAATGTCTGGTTGGTCCTCTGCTCATAGGCAACCGCGGTTCGAGAAATCTCTGAGAGCAGCGGCCCGAGCGAAAGTGACAGTGACTGCACTAGGCTCGGATCCACCTGTGGATTGAGGCCTATTTTACGTTTGCGCTCCTCAGCTTGTGCAACGGTGATATTAAGTGCGCGAGAGGTGGCAAGCGTTAGGTCTTGGCTCCCGTGGTTAATGATATGACTCTCGTGGATGAGCCCGCGCTCGACCACATAGAACTTGGTTGTCGCGGCGCCCATGTCTACCACCGCTACAGGTGCGAGGCCATGGTCGAGCGCGGCGCGCACCGCGCTAAAGACCTCGATCTCAAAAAATGATACATCGAGCGTCGCGTCGCTCGCGATCGTGCGAAATTTTGCGATAGTGTCGTTATGGATCGCTACCAAAAGCACCTCGAGCTTGTCGCTTTGGGTACCTGAGCCTTTCCCTCCCGAGATAACAAACCAGTCGAGGAGTACCTCGTTGATCGGCACGGGTATATATTTGCGCGCCTCAATCGGCACTACTTGAGCCAGCTGCTTCTCCACCGTGTTGGGGAGTTTAATGATCGAGATAAGGCTTGAGGCATAGGGGATCGAAACTGCCGCGTCGTTGGTGGTGACGTTTGCCTCATGGATGACATCTTTGAGTGCCTCTGCTAGTCTTTCGGCCGGGAGCGAGGTTGCCCGCCCGATCTCGACCCCCGCGTAGGGCCCGAGCGCGATAGCACCGTAGGTCTCGAGGATAACGCGGCCGCGGTCGCGCCTCAGTTGAACCACCTTGATCGTTGAGGTGCCTATGTCAACGCCAAGCACGCTCTTAGCCTCATGAGAAAAAAGGTTTGTTAAAGAGGAGAAAGAAAACGCCATTTAGATAATTATATCATGCTTCGCTCTCTATTTTACTCCATTATAAACGTGTTAATTCCTATGCGGGAGCGCGAGGCGAGGGTTGCGAGCCTTACAGCCGAAGATTTGGAGATGCTGCGCATGAATCCGCCAGCTGGCGGAGGCCTTCCCTACCACGACCTGCGCATAACAGCGCTTATTTGGGAATTAAAATACAAGGCTAATTCAAAAGCTTTGAGATTAGCTGGAGAATTTCTTAGTGAAGAATTGTTGGGGATCGCGAGCGAGGAGATCGGCAAGCCGCTTCTTGTACCTGTCCCGATGCACTCTGCACGTAAAAAAATACGCGGATACAATCAGACCGAACTTTTGTGCGAGGCAGTATTGCGCTGTGGCAGTGCTGATGCATATGACTACACACCCGATATCCTCGTGCGGGTCAAAGACACGGCGTCTCAACAAACATTGGCGCGCGCAAAACGCCTCACCAATGTAAAAAACTCCATGCATGTAACAAACCCTAAACTCGTTGAAGGGAGAGTCTGCGTAGTGTTAGATGACGTCTCAACCACGGGCGCCACCTTAGCTGAAGCGGCCAGAGCGCTTAAAAAAGCAGGAGCGCGACGTGTGCACACCGTCGCCCTTGCGCGGTCATAAATTATTCTTCAATAAGCCCGAGTTTGATGAGGCGGGCGCGGATTGCTCCCGGTTGGCGGCCAAATTCTTTTGCAATGTTTTTTTGCACCTCTCCGGAAAGAAATCGCTCTTTAAGATTTTCGTCTTCTTCTTTGCTCCACGACCGATAGGCATTGGGATGTTTGCCGCGTATTGTTTCGAGGCGCGATGTCTTTTTAGCTGCTCCGCCCACTGTCCCTCCTGACGCGCGTACAAAATTTTCTTGCATCTCTATGAGCTCAGCTTCGGGGATACGGGCAAACGTTTGCCTTGCAATCTCCGACTGCTCACGAAACAACTGGTCTTGCTCTTTGATCTCCGGGTGGACTTCTAGCGCGCGCTCATTGAGACCGCCAAGCGAGAGGCCCAGAAGTGTGCGCACTCGCGAGAGCGCGACATAACCTTGGCCGTACTCAAACGCCCCCCTGAGGTCCATGTGCGCGGCATCAAGCGACATCCCCTGACTCTTGTGCACGGTCATGGCCCACGCGAGTCGAAGCGGTAGCTGGTTGATACGCGCGAGCGTCTTACCGTTCTCCTCGATCCGCCACTCGGTTGGTTCAACTACAAGTACACGACCGTTATGTGTTTTAACAATTGGGTAGCCGTTTTCTTTTACAAAGCCGGTGACGACGCCAAGCGTGCCGTTTACGTAGGAGTGAGCAGCGATATCGTTTTTAGTAAACATCACACGCGCACCGACCTTAAGGGTCAATACTTCGGGAGAAAGGCAGCCTCGCTTGAGTGCTAACACCATCCCCTCGCTTCCACGCGCAGTCATGGTAAACACGTGTGCAGACTGCTCAAGCTTGCCAAGCTCAGCGTCGTTGATCTCATTTACGTCTGCATTATGAGAAAAAAGTTGCGACGCTTGCGTGTCCTTCCCCGAAGTGCGCCGCGCTAAAAGCAGTTCGCGGTGCTCCTCCTCTACCTCACCTCGCCTTATAGCTGAAAGAATTTCCAAAAATTTTTCATCCTCCTGTCGATGCTGCTCGGAGAGATAACAAATGATAGGGTTAAGCAACTTCCATGCGGGGGAGTTAAATGCAAATCCAGAATTCCCTCTTCCGGCGCCGTCTATTAATTGGTCGTTTCTGGATGCTTCCGCTCCAGAAACGACGGGCGGCAGTTGAAAGAAGTCCCCTACCAAAAGTATTTGGAGCCCGCCAAAGGGTCGAGTATTCCCGCGTATTTCTCGGCACACCGCCTCTACCATAGTTAAGGTATTTGCAGAGAGCATCGAAATCTCGTCGATAATTAAAATACTCGTGCCGCGTACATGTCGCACGATCC
>VMFK01000046.1 GCA_007375995.1 Parcubacteria group bacterium Gr01-1014_56 | reverse complement strand
ATGAATTTTCTATTGCTGGTCAAATTGTACGACGCTTGGGCGCATTTGTCTGTCTACGTCTTGCTGCGTCTGGGGCATAACTCGGATAGTTGGGAGCCCGGGGTTTGCATCTGGGTCTTCAATCGGTTTTTCTGGCACCGGAGGCGCAGGTTTTTGCGGCGGTTTTTGTGGAATTGAAATAACAGGCGAAGTACTCACGGCAACGGTAGGTTTGATAACCACCGGGAGTTGTGGCGACTGCAGCGCTGCTGGCTTTTGTGGTAGAGGAGGTGGAGCAGGTTTAGGCGGTGGCGCCGCTGCGACAACAGGAGGAGGTACGGGTTTTGGTGGCGGTATTGGTTTAGGAGCGGGCGGAGGAGCTTTTTTCTCAACTTCTTTTATAGTAACGGCCTTTGGAGCGCGCATCGTGTATACAAGTGCATTCCACGCCAGTAAAAATCCTACTGTCCAAAGTACATAAAGCACGAGCAAGTCGGGCCAGGTTGTGAGTGGAGCAACGACATGGAGTATAAAAAGCGCGTACCAATGGCTCCCGAGCACACCCTCCCAAAAAAAGTGCATATACGGGTTTCTCCCAACCATGAAGGTGATCGTCCCAATAACAAAGATGAGCACCCATTTAAATACAAACGCGGGGGTGTATACAATCTCCGCCTGATTCGCCGTAAAATGCATCACGGTAATGAGTACGCCCGAGATGACTATAAAATAGAGACCGAATTTTAAGACCTGTACTACCACGCGGCCAAACTGCTCCTCTTTTTGGTCGACAGTATTGTCGCGCGTAGCGATAAGGTAGGAGATAAGTATGACGGTTTGTGCTCCCACCCCCAATACGACGCCTAATTGTTGGACGAAATAAAACATGAGACTGAGCGCCTCAACCGAAAAGGACATACAAAAATTGTAGCACGGGAATTTTGCGCCGAGATATTCTTAACGGTAATCCGTCTTAGAATATCCAAGTACCCTTGGGGTGTTCAGCGGACGTTAAGAAAACGCTCTGCAAGAATTCTATCCTCTTGGCTGTTTACCCCTATCGCCTCTTCGGGCAGAACTGCAATTGTTGGGATTTTTTTGCCGTCTGCTCGGGCGAGCTCAACTACGTCAGTGAGATAATACTCCCCCGAAACAAGGTTCTTCTTGATGCGCGGGAGCGCAGTGCGTAGCCACGCTACATCAATGCAGTAGATCGCTGGGTTTACCTCAGTTATGTTTCGCTCCTCCTCCGTTGCATTTTTGTACTCAACAATCCTATCAAGCGAGCCGTCCCTCGAGCGCATGATCCGCCCCCAACGCAGAAATGACGACCTCCATTCATTAAAGTCACTTACGGTAACAATCGATTGTATGAGTACGGTCTTTTCTTTTTCATACATGTCTCGCATGCGCTCAATCGTCTCCTGTGTCAAAAGTGGATGGTCACAGTACAGCACCAAAACCCCGTCGCCATTTTGAAGATGCGGAAGGCACGCGCGCACGGCCGAGGCTGTGCCACTGATGTCCTCCTGAAGCACATACATATATTTCTGACCAATTGTCTCTCGCACGACATCTGCGCCGTGCCCAACAACGATGAGTGGTGAGCGCAAGCCCTCAAGGCTCTCAAGTGTATTGAGCATGTGGCTGAGCATTGGTTCTCCGCCGATCGGCTGGAGCGCCTTCGGGAGTTCGCTTTTCATACGCGTCCCCTTTCCTGCGGCTAAAATAATCGGCTGTAGCATGGGGGACACTCTACAAGAATTTACAGATTTTACAAAATTACTGTCGCGCCGTCATGTCTCACCTCAAGTACTCCTGAGACAACAGGGAATTTTTTTGGTTCGCTCCCAGCATGTTCGCGCAAAGAGAGCTCCCCTGGCTTTAGTGTCGTTACAAGCGGCATGTGGTCAGTGAGTATTGTCATTTCGCCGTCGCGGCCGGGCGCTGTCAGCGAGTAAGCCTCGCCGTCATAAAACACTTGGTCTACTTTTGCTATTACTAATTTCATACACTTTCCTTTCGCGTGTGAACCTTCCCCGTCGGTTGATCGTTATGTACCGTATCAATGGCACCTTTCATATAGAAAGCACTCTCCGGTTTGTCGTCGTGTTTGCCCTCTAAAATTTCTTTAAACGCGCGGACGGTCTCTGCGACTGGCACATACACACCCGGTATGCCAGAAAATACCTCCGCCACATGAGTTGGTTGTGAGAGAAAGCGCTGCATTTTGCGTGCGCGATACACGAGCTGCTTGTCCTCGTCTGAAAGTTCCTCAATGCCCAAAATTGCGATGATATCTTGGAGGTCTTTGTAGCGCTGGAGCACGCGCTTTACTTCAAGCGCCACACGGTAGTGCTCTTCGCCAACAATTTCTGGCGCAAGTGCAGTTGAGTTGCTCTCAAGCGGGTCGATCGCAGGGTAAATACCAAGCGAAGCGAGTTGTCTTGAGAGCACGATTGTTGAGTCAAGGTGAGAGAAGGTAGTCGCAGGTGCCGGGTCGGTGAGGTCGTCGGCCGGCACGTAGATTGCTTGTACCGAGGTGATCGAGCCTTTCTTGGTCGAGGTGATGCGCTCTTGGAGCTGGCCCATCTCATCAGCAAATGTTGGCTGGTAGCCTACGGCCGATGGCACCCGACCCAAGAGCGAGGAGACCTCAGAGCCTGCCTGCACAAAGCGAAATACGTTGTCCATAAAAAAGAGTACGTCCTTGCCCATCTCGTCGCGGAAATACTCCGCCATAGTGAGCCCAGAGAGCGCGATGCGCGCGCGAGCGCCAGGGACCTCGTTCATCTGGCCAAACACCATCGCGAGTTTATCGATAACGCCAGTCTCAGTCATCTCATGGAGGAGGTCGTTGCCCTCGCGCACGCGCTCGCCCACACCTGCAAATACCGAGTAGCCAGCGTGCTCGGTCGCAACGTTGCGTATCAATTCTTGCATCATCACCGTTTTACCGACTCCTGCACCGCCAAAGAGCCCAACCTTGCCGCCTTTAATAAAAGGAGCCAAAAGGTCGATCGACTTAATACCGGTTTCAAATACCTCTGCCTTAGTGCGCTGGTCCTTAAACTGCGGAGGCTCGCGGTGGATCGGGAGCCTCGGAGCATCCGGGGCTTCTTTACCGTCGATAGGGTCGCCTATTACATTAAAAAGTCGGCCGAGTGACTTCTCGCCTACCGGTACTGTGACTGGCCCGCCGGTGTCGAGGACCTCAAGCCCACGCACGAGGCCCGTGGTGTCCTGGAGCGCAATGGCGCGCACACGCCCTAGCCCTAAGTGCTGTGCAACTTCAAGTACCACTCTTCTGCCCCCTGACTTCGTCACCAAAGCATTTCGCAAAGCAGGAATGTCCTCGCCTGCAAAGTAGACGTCAACGACTGGCCCGATTACTTGTTTAATTTCTCCTTCTAAAACCACAAGCAACTCATCGCTGTCGTGATCGTGATCGGGGAAATTCTCATTTGGAGGATCATTGTACTCATTAATTATTTGATACCCCTCTTTGGACAGTCGAT
>VMFK01000012.1 GCA_007375995.1 Parcubacteria group bacterium Gr01-1014_56 | reverse complement strand
TGACGTTCTCTTTGAGGCCTTGGAGTTTATCCACTGCGCCGTAGAGCGAGGCTTTGATAAGCATGCGAGTGGTGTTCTGGAACGACGCTGCCGAGAGGAAGCTCTGGCGCGAGAGCGATACGTCCAAAATGCCCATGATGAGCCCCCCTCCCTTAGCCGCTTCGCCGCCCCCTGCCACCACGCGCTCGTTCACGATCGCGAGATCCGACTCACCTATAACGTCACCCGGCGAGCACTCAGTTGAGCCAGCCTCGGTGATCTTCATACGCGAGAACATCTGACGAACGATAACTTCGAGATGTTTTGCTGAGATATTTGCACCCTGGAGCTCATAGATTTTTACAATCTCAGTGATGATGTACTCCTGCGCGCGCTCCTTGCCGGCATATTTGTAGAGGTCAGAGAGGTCTGCAGAGCCGTCGGTCAGGAACTGGCCGCGGGCAATAGTGTCGCCCACCTTAACTGCAGGTATACGGCGGAAGTGCACTTCATACTCGATAGTTTCTTTTTTGGTTTTACTTTTAGCTGCCTTTGCCGAGAGGTGTTCAACGTCTGGAGCAACAACGATAATTTTTTCTTTACCGTCGTCCCTGATCTCGACGACTTCTCCAGAGACCGAGGCAATAACCGCCGGGTTGCGCGGCATACGGCGCTCAAAGATTTCCTCAACACGAGGGAGACCTTGCGTAATGTCGCCGGCAACTGAGGCTGCACCTCCCGCGTGGAAGGTACGCATAGTGAGCTGTGTGCCCGGCTCGCCGATTGCCTGCGCCGCAACAGTACCAACTGCCTCGCCAAGCGCGACAGGCTTCATGGTGCCTAAGTCTGCGCCATAGCACTTAGCACAGATACCGCGCGTAGACTTACAAGCGATAGGGCTGCGAACATACACGCTAGCCACTCCACTATCTTCGATTTTCTTTGCGTCGAGGTGGGTAATGAAGTGACCTTTCTTGAAGTCTAGAGTGGGCTCAACCAAGAAACGGCCCTCAGTATTTTGTGCGAGGAAGGTGCCGATGCCAGAGGCTGACTCGCGCTTAACGGTCAAGCCTTCTTTTGTGCCGCAGTCCTCCTCACCCACAACAACGTCCTGTGCGACGTCGAAGAGTCGGCGGGTGAGGTACCCTGCTTTTGCGGTGTTGAGCGCGGTGTCGGAGAGACCTTTGCGTGAGCCGTGGGTCGTAATGAAGTACTCAAGCGGAGTTAACCCCTCTTTCATCGACTTGGTGATCGGGAACTCGATTGCCTCGCCTGTCGGGGATGAAATAAGCCCTTTCATACCAGCCATCTGAGTTACTTGCGCGACTGAGCCGCGAGCGCCGGACTTAAGCATGTCAGACACTGAGCCGTTTGGCGCGAGTGTTGCGGGGATAAGCTTTTCTACCTCGGCCTTGGCTGCGTGCCAGACCTCGATATTCATGCGGTAACGCTCTTCCTCAGAGAGAAGGCCTTCTTGCCAATGGCCAACCACCTCATTTGATTTCTTTTGTGCAGCGGCGACGATCGCGTGCTTCTCGTGCGGGATCTTGATGTCGTCCAAGGACCAAGTGATACCCGAGCGCGTTACGTAGCGGAAGCCGAAGTTCTTGATACGGTCCAGGGTCTCGGGGACTTTTTCAAGTCCGTAGCGAGCGATAAGGTCGTCGACGAGTTTTGCCATGCCTTTCTTGTCGATAGCAGCGTTGAGGAACGGATAGTCGCTCGGGAAGACAGTGTTAAAGAGGAGTCTGCCGACGGTGGTTTCAAAAAGCTTACCGTCAAAATGTGCGTACTTCTCCTTGTCAGACGGGAGGACTTTAATTTTTGCTTGGAAGCCAACTGCCCCGTAGTCATAAGCCAAGATCGCTGCGTTTGGAGACTGGAATGCCTGCCCCTCGCCCTTCATACCCTCAACCTCTTTGGTCATCCAGTAAGAGCCCAAGAGAATGTCGAGGAGTTTAGTTGCAACTACCGGCTCGCCGTTGCCAGGTTTGAGGATGTTGCGGTGCGCTGCCATTATCTCGCGCGCTTCTGTCTGCGCTTCAGGGCTAAGCGGCACGTGGACTGCCATTTGGTCGCCGTCGAAGTCTGCGTTAAACGCTGGACACACAAGCGGGTGGAGTTGGATAGCGTTACCTTCGATCAAGACTGGCTGGAACGCTTGGATACCGAGACGGTGCAATGTTGGCGCGCGGTTGAGGAGCACGTATTTGTCTTTAATTATCTCTTCAAGAATCGCCCAGACTTCCGGCACACCCTCGTCTATGAGGCGCCCAGCGCCGCGGATGTTGTACGCGAGTTCTTTTTCGAGCAATTTGCTAATTACAAATGGGCGGAAGAGCTCAAGCGCCATGTGCTTAGGTAAACCGCATTGGCTGAGTTTGAGTTCAGGACCAACGACAATAACCGAGCGACCAGAGTAATCGACACGCTTACCGAGCAGGTTCTGCCTAAAGAGGCCATGCTTGCCCTTGAGGTTGTCGGAAAGCGATTTGAGCGGACGTTGGCGTGCTTGCATAGTTGCGGAGAACGCCGCGCCGCCGTGACGGATCGAGTTGTCGATAAGTGCGTCCACTGCCTCCTGCAAAATACGCTTCTCGTTGCGGAGGATCACGTCAGGAGCGTGGATCTCGAGGAGTTTTTTCAAGCGATTGTTGCGGTTGATCACACGACGGTAGAGGTCGTTAACGTCGGAGGTTGCATGGCGGCCACCGTCGAGCGCAACCATGGGCCTGAGACCCGGCGGGATAACTGGAATGCGCGTGAGGAACATCCACTCAGGGCGGACATTGGCGCGTATCATGGCGCGGAGTGCCGAGAGTCGTTTACCGAGCTTCTCGCGCTCTGCGGCGCCGGCGGTTTCAAGCGCTTTCTCGCAACGTACTACAAGTTCTTTGAGATTGAGCTCTTTGCAGAGGCTGTAGATTGCTTCAGCGCCAATACCTGCCTCAAACATCGCTCCATATTTGATCGCATAGCGATGGTAGCGAGGCTCGTCGAGCACGCTACCCACCTCGATCGCGTCGATGTCGTGCTTTGCCTCGAGGAAAAGCTCCTTCATCTTCTCTTTACTCTTTTCGTCTTGGAGATTCTTCAGTTTTGATTTGTACTCAGTCTCAAGTTCAGAGGTGATGCGCTCTTTTTCAGACTTGTGAACCAAGTTCACAATATAGCCCGCAAAGTAGACGACCTTCTCAAGATCGCCAGCGGAAATGCCGAGGATAAGTGAGAGGCGCGAGGGAATCGCACGCAAAAACCAAACATGCGCAACAGGAACTGCCAAGTCGACATGGCCCATGCGCTCGCGGCGAACAATCGCGCGGGTGATTTCAACGCCGCACTTCTCGCAGGTAATACCCTTGTAGCGGATACCGCGGTATTTGCCGCAGTAACATTCGTAGTCTTTTTCAGGACCGAAGATCTTTTCATCAAAGAGAGAGTTTTTCTCTGGGCGCTGTGTTCTATAGTTGATCGTTTCGGGTTTAGTGACCTCGCCGTATGACCACTCAAGTATGCGCTCGGGCGACGCCGGGCGGATGCGCACTGCGTCAAAGTCGGAGGCTTCTGCGCCCGGGGTCTTTTTGATCCCACGGATAGGGTCGCCTCCGCGCATAAGTTCAATGTCGAGCGAAAGCCCGCGCATGGTATGGAGGAGCACGTTAAAGGACGCCGGCGCGTAGTGATTGGTGATTCTCTCGCCACGAACAATCGCGTCAAACGCCGCTGAGCGACCTTGGATGTCGTCCGACTTAACAGTCAACATTTCGCGGAGAGTATAGGCAGCGCCGTAACCAAGGAGTGCCCAGACCTCCATCTCGCCGAAGCGCTGGCCGCCTCCCTGCGCTTTGCCGCCGAGGGGCTGCTGGGTGATAAGAGAGTACGGACCGATCGAGCGCATGTGGATCTTGTCGGCTACCATGTGGTGGAGCTTCAGGATGTACATGTATCCGACAGAAATGTCTTGCTCAAATTTCTCACCAGTGCGGCCATCGTAGAGCGTCATCTTGCCGGACTCATTAAAACCTGCCTTCTTGAGCTCTCCGCGGATTTCCCCTTCAGTTGCTCCGGCAAACGGTGGACAAATTGCCTGGTAGTTAAGTGTGTTTGCGGCCAACCCTAAGTGGAGTTCCAAAATTTGCCCCAAGTTCATACGGGAAGGCACGCCGAGCGGAGTGAGAATCACATCTACTGGGCGACCATCTGCCATGTAAGGCATGTCTTCCTCAGGAAGAATGCGGGAAATAACTCCTTTGTTACCGTGACGGCCAGCGAGTTTGTCGCCTACTGACACAGGGCGGAGTTGTGCTATCTCGATATGGATGCGCTTGATGATGCCAGAGTCGAGGTTATGGCCTGCCTCGCGAGAAAATACTTTGACGCCGATGATGCGGCCGCGTTTGCCGTTTTCCATCCGGAGTGACGAGTCCTTAACATCGCGTGCCTTGTCGCCGAAGATAGAGCGAAGTAGGCGCTCCTCAGGAGTGAGTTGTGTCTCGCCTTTTGGCGTGATCTTACCAACCAAAATGTCGCCTGGGCGGACCTCGGAGCCAACTCTTACGATGCCGTCTTCGTCGAGGTTGCGCAGTTTAACTTCGCTGACGTTCGGGATGTCGTGGGTGGTTTCCTCGGGCCCGAGTTTGGTGTCGCGCACGTTGCAGACGAACTCTTCAATATGAATAGAAGAGAACTTGGAGTCCTTGACCATGCGCTCGGAGATAATGATCGCATCTTCAAAGTTGGCTCCAGACCAGCACATAAACGCCACGAGCGCGTTTTGCCCGAGCGCGAGCTGGCCGTTATCGGATGTTGAGGTGTCGGCCAAAAGATCACCCTTCTTTACCTTATCGCCAACAGAAACTGAAGGGCGCTGGTGGAGCGCAGTGAAACCGTTGGTGCGAACAAAATTGACGAGCGGGTACTCAAGCTCTTTGCCTTTGGTGTTTTTTACTTTGACGCGCTTGCCGTCGGCTTGAGTGACAACGCCATCTTCCCGAGCTATGTGGAGACGGCCAGTGTCCTTTGCGGCGCGCTCTTCAATACCGGTCGCGACCAAGGGCGCCTCGGGGACAATACAGGGCGTTGCCTGCTTTTGCATATTTGAACCCATGAGTGCGCGGTTTGCGTCGTCGTGCTCAAGGAACGGGATCATCGAGGTAGCAACCGAGAACGGTTGCTCCGGAGCAACATCCATGTAGGAAACCTCGTTTCTGAGGACGCGCGTAGGTGCACCGTTGAGGCGCACCTCAACACTCTCCTCCTCGATCTTGCCGTCCTCACCGATCTCGATAGCAGCATGCGCAATTGGTTGCTTCTCCTCCTCTGCAGCGTTGAGATAGTGGATCTCGTTAGTGACTTTGCCCCCAACTACTTTTACATATGGAGTTTCGATCATGCCAAACTCGTTGAGACGCGCAAAATTTGCAAGACGAAGAATAAGGCCGATGTTGGGGCCTTCAGGAGTGTGGATCGGGCACAGGCGGCCGTAGTGCGAGGGGTGCACGTCGCGGACCTCAAACCCTGCGCGCTCGCGAGTGAGCCCGCCAGGGCCGAGCGCGGAGAGTGTGCGCAGGTGCTCGAGCTCAGTCAGAGCATTCTCCTGCTGCATGAACTGCGAGAGTTGGTTGGTGGTAAAAAATTCTTTAATGCGAGCTTGGAGCGGACGCGGGTTAACAAACATAACCGGCATCGTTGCCTCCGCGTCGATTGTGGACATGCGGTCCTGGATATTACGCTTCATGTGGGTGAGGCCCACGCGCAAGCGCGACTGAAGCATCTCGCCAACGTAGCGCACGCGACGTGAACCGAGGTGGTCGATATTGTCCTCCATCGCAAGAGGGTCGTTCTCAAGTGCGATGACGTTCTTAATTACTGTGACGAGGTCATCAAGCGAAAGAGTCTTTCTGATAAGTTCCTTCTCGTCGAGCGACTTATTAAAGCGTTGGTTAAAACGGTAACGGCCCACGCGAGAGAGGTCGTAGCGTTCTTCATTAAATATAGAGTCGATGTACTCCTTAGCGTTGGCTGCAGTTGCCAAGTCGCCGTCGCGAAGGCGTCTGTGGATCTCTATATATGAGTCCTCAAGGGTCTTTGCTGGGTCGGCCTCAAGGACCGCCTCGATCCAATGCTTTTCGTGCGCGCTCCCCGAGAAGAGCGACTTAAGATCGCTGTCATAGCGAGCCCCAAGCACACGCAAAAGCGAGGTAACAGGAAACTTGCGCTTGCGGTCGATGCGTACCGAGAGATCGTTTTCAGCTCCTGCCTCGATCTCGATCCAGGCGCCACGCGCTGGGATCACCTTGGCGCCAAAGTGGCGTTTGCCCTTAACTTCATCTGAAGTAAAAAACACGCCGTATGAGCGCGCGAGTTGCGGCACGATAACACGCTCCACTCCGTTTATAACAAAAGTGCCGTGGTCGGTCATAACCGGCATGTCCGCAAGAAAGATCTCCTGCTCCTTTTCGGTCCCGCTTACTTTGTTCTTGAGCTTAACTATTGCGCGCAAGGGCAAGTCGAGCGTCATCTTTTGCGCTTTGGCGTAGTGCTCGTCGAACTTAGGTTCCCCTAACTCGATTTTTACAAATTCAAGATCAAACTTCTTCCCCGAGTAGTCTTTAATTGGAGTAAATTCTTTAAATGTTTCTTTGATACCCTCCTCCAAAATCCATTTATAGGAATTGAGCTGAGCCTCCACTAGGTTTGGAGTCTCTACACGCGGCGCGCGAAAACGGGAGAAGAATTTTTGCTGACGCATGAGGGGTTATACTAATCGCACAATAATAATGTCTGCGAGGCGGCGGCGAGCGAACAAAAACTATTGAAAAAAAGAACGCAAGGTAGATATCCACACCTACTAAACACGAAAAAAGCGGGGGGCATAAAGCTCCCTTGCTCGATTACTCAAGCCATATTTAGGTAGTTACTTCTACCACTGTTTTATGTATCGAAACCCCCACTCGATACTCAATCCGGCTCTTGTGGAGCCTGCCCCGTTGGTTTCATCCATAAGTATACTCCCTTCCCAAAAGCCGTCAAGGGTGTGGGGAATCTGTTTGTGGGGTATAGTGATCTGGTAGTCCTTTGAGGAGATAACGCCATGGAAAAAGCAATTTCCTATGCTTGGGAGTGGTCGATGTACGTCACCATGATTGGTTACGTATTCGACATCCGGTTCTACTGATTCAGCAGACAGGCGGCGCGTATTGCGCCGCCTATACTTTTATCTTGGATTACTGCACTTCTTTTCTTTTCCTTTCCTTCTAAACAGTCTTTACCTTATATGTCACGACCGTTACTCAGATGGTAAACCGAACCATTGTCTCAGCTGCTTATCGTTTTCAACACCTTCAGCGACAATATAAAGAATCCCCTTCCCTAAACGTAAATCGGCTCTTAAGAAGGTAAGTAGTTCCTCACAATCATACGGATGCACCCAGACGCTATTCTGCACTCGCCTAAATCCTGCTTTTACTAAAACTTTCCGTAATTGATCTCGCACTCCCCTTCGTCTCTCCCACACATCAAAAATTACTATTCTCCACCTCTTGTCCCATCGGGTGGGTTTACGGATTTTTACTCTGTCGGCCCTATGGAGACGATCGGCGTATTTTTCTCCTTCTGAAGTCAGCCGTACGCGCCAACCTTTTTCAGTCTTTTCTCGACTTACAAGTTTGCGTTTCTCGAGCCGCGCAAGCGCCTGCTGTATCCGATACGCGGGTTTCCGCTTTTTTGTAAGATCAGGGTCTATATTTTTTAACAATGTAAGCGCATTTGGTGCAAAGACCGCCATACTTAAGACCGCACTTCCATACAAAGCGAGTGCCACTGTCTGCTGGATATTGGCTCTTTGCCTTTTCTTTTTCGCATCCCGCTCAACAAATTTCATACTTTATCAATTTACCTTAGTATACACGACCGTTACTGACATGGTAAATGGGTATTGAAGGGATTATGTGATTAGAAAATTACGCGGGACGGCTGCGCTTCTTTTCCTTCCAGGCGTCCATTTGGGCGTGGTGGCCTGAGAGGAGGACTTTAGGGACTCGGTACGACTTCCCTTTTACTTTCAAAACTTCGGGTCGGGTATAGGTGTCGTGGGAGGCAACCCGAGACTCCTCGAGCGACTCAAACCTACCCAAGACTCCAGGTATCTGGCGCGCAGCGGCGTCGATGATCGCGAGTGCCGGTACCTCGCCGCCAGTCAATATATAACTCCCCACTGAGACCTCCTCTGCTTTTAAAACTTTCTTAGCGCGGGCATCGATTCCCTCGTAGCGGCCGCAAATAATAATCACATCTTTATTTTTAAGAAGCGACTTTGCGTAAGCGTTAGTTAAAGGCTTGCCACCAGCAGAGGTGATTATCACTTTTGGCTTTTTTGAACCACTACGATATATCGTAGTGTTATTCAATTTCTTACTTCCATATATGGAAGTGGTTATTTTTTCTACGGCCTTAATGACCGGCTCAGCCTGGATTACCATCCCGGGCCCACCGCCATAGGGGCGTTCGTCTACCTTGCCCCACTTGTTAGTGACAAAATCGCGCATTTGATACGTCCTCACACTAAACTTCTTCTCCTTTTGCCCACGTCCAAGTATCGAGGCGTTTGTGTACGCCTCGATTACTTCGGGGAACAATGTAACAACATGAAAATTCATTCAAAAAACTAAAACTTGGAGAGGTCGTCCATCGCTTCGTCTACTGACTTCATTGCTGGCGATGCGGGGACCTCGTGCGAGCCATCCCAGCCTTGTGCTGCGGTGCCGCCGCTCGACTGGTCGCGCGTGCCCCCCGGCGGTTCGTTGATCTTGAGGTTCACCCGTGCATTGTGCTTCATCCCGACCACACGCAAGAGCGTGCGGATCGCCTTGGCAGTGTTGCCTGAGCGGCCTATCACCTTGCCCATGTCGTCTGCGTGGAGGTCGAGCATTAAAAGCACACCCATCTCGTCGACGGTGCGGCCAATCTTCACTGCCTCTGGATGTTCAACGAGCCCTTTTACAACAAACTCTAAAAATTCCTGATCTCTCTCCGCCATGTTCTGTATATTTATTTACTAAAAGACTACGTCTAGTATATCAGACGCAACAGGGTGCAACTTGATTATTCCCCACCTCCACCTCCACTTCCTCCGTCGGAACTTGCGCCTGAGTCTGTGCTTGTTGCAGTATCAACTGTTGAAGAATCGGCACTTTCTGTCACTTGTACATCATCGCCCGAGGCAGAAGTTGCAGCTGTCGCCCCCGTAATAGCAGCAGTTGAGCTAGTATCCTCCTTTTTCGGAGGAGATTTACGTGGGAGCACGTTAATTTTCTTCCCCTCTATCACTTTTTGCGAGACAAGGATGTTGTGCATCGTGTCGGAGACTGTTGCGCCCATGCCGATCCAGTGTTTGATGCGCTCGGCCTTAAGCTCAACACGGTCGGTGCGCGGGTTGTAGGAGCCAAGCATCTCTTGGTAGTTGCCGGTCTTAGCTGCACGCTTAGACTCAACCAAAATAACCCGGAATGACGGGTCGTTCTTGCGGCCAACGCGCTGTAATCTGATAGTAAGCATGTTTCTAAAAATACCCGCTCTTGTGCGGGATGAAAACACTCTAACAAATAGAGGCGTTCTGGTCAATCGCAGTGTCTTTTAAAAAAACACCCCGGCCAAATGGTCGGGGGTAACAGGGGCGGATTGCTTAGTTCACCCTTGTAGAGTCTTTTTTTAGAGAAACGAGGAGTGCCCAAGCGACCAGAACAATCGCCAAAACAATCCAGCCGCCAGAGCTGAGCCAATCTTTTCCGCCTGGTTGCCCAGTCGCGCCGCCAGCCATAGCACAAGATAAAGTAGCCAAAGCCAAGAGTCTGAAGACCATTTTTCTTACTCCTTCCTATTATAGTATAGCATAAAACCTATTAAAATGCAATACCCCTTATCCCCAGGCTAGAACCCGAAGATTTGCTTGAGCTTTTCGGTGGTACGCGGTCCAACTATACCGTACCCTGGGTTACCACTGGTTGCCACGTCGTATTTTTGCTGAAATGCTTGAACTGCACGACGAGTTGCGTTACCGAAGTAGTTAGTCTCGTTTCCTTGAGACCCCGCACCCACTGCTGCGACCTGCGTGTCAGGGTCTTGGTTAAGTAAATGCTGGAGATACGCGACCCATTCGCTCACAATGCCGTATTTTAGAGGGACCGGTAATTGCACCGTGGGCGCAAGTCTGAGGTAGTTGCTAATTGCCCACCCATCCGCTTTGGTGTCAAAATTAATATTCCACCAAATGCCTCCAGATACTGTTTGTGGGCCGTCGATCACTGTCCCCAGCGCCCCTGTCTGTTGGCTTCCGAGAATGGTTGTACCTGCTGACCCGGGGCCCGAGCGTACATTGATGCCTGCGGTTGTCTCTACGCGACTACCGATCTGGATGCTACCAGACGGGGGTGGAGCACTGCTCGTTACGGTAACAGTTGAGCTTTGGTTCGCAGACCCGCCCGCACCAGTGCAGGTGAGTGTGTATGTTGTGTTGGCAGTCGGAGATATCGATTGTGTGCCGCTGGTACCTTGCGCACCGCTCCAGCCACCTGAAGCACTGCAGGAGGTTGCGTCGGTTGAACCCCAGGTGAGTGTTGAAGACTGACCGCTCGTAATAGATGTCGGAGACGCGGAGAACGAGACTGTCGGGACAGATGCGGACGTCGGCGGAGAAGTGGTTGTCACTAAGACTGTTGTTGATTGTGACGTACTGCCTCCCCCGCCGCTACAAGTAAGCGTGTATGTGGTGTTAGTAGTTGGAGAAACTGATTGTGTGCCGCTGGTACCTTGTGCGCCGCTCCAGCCACCTGAAGCGCTGCAAGAGGTTGCATTAGTGGAGGACCAAGTAAGGGAAGCAGACTGACCGCTCGTGATTGAAATTGGGCTTGCCGAGAGCGAAACCGTTGGGGCGGGAGTGGGCGGGGGTACCGGCACACCACCGATCGTAACCACTGCTGGTCTGGTAGTGATTTGGGCCCCTTCTGTTCCAACACACGAAAGCAGATAGGCAGTCGTAGTAAAAGGAGAAACCTGGGCAGACCCGGATGGTGATGAAGAGAGCGACCACGGCTTCATACTGAGCCCATTTGCGTATGGCAAGTGGATCGGGACACAGGCAACGGCGCTCGAAGACCAAGAGATCGTTGAGCTCTGTCCAGAAGAAATGTTTGCGGGCGTAGTGTTGAGCGAGAGAGTTGGTGCTCCATCGGCACCGTCAACATAATACGGATCATTCGTTAAACTTACACCGATAGCGCTATTGCTAATGCGCGCCCCGCTTGAACAGGATATTTTATACTCCGTAGCATAGAGCGGCGTGTACACAAGGCTGCCAGAAAATCCAATGGTGACGTTCGTGTTCCCAGTTCTGTCAAATATATCGAACGTGCAAGCTTGCGCCCCGGTGACGGTCCAATCAAGTGTAATTGCAGTGCCAGGAGGAACCGTCAGAGCTTCTGAAGGCGAGATCCCGGGAGCAGAACCCTTGAATGTAATGACTGGCGAGGAAGGCAGTGGGGTCGGAACCGATCTGCCGCATGAGAGATCAGCTGGCAGAGAACCAGTTCCCATGCCGATGCGGCTGATCAAAGCACCGTTTGCGTCTTGGTCTCCCGCGAGCTCGTTGAGATATTCTTCTACATTGGTATAGCCGTCCCCATCAAGGTCGCCGTTTCTGTCAGAGGCATTATTTGGGTTCAAACCTTTTGAGGTCTCCCAAGTGTTTGGCATACCGTCTTGGTCCGAATCAAGCGGAGCGTTTATAGATTGGTCATAGATTGGGAAACCTCCTACCTCGCTCGGTTCGGTGATGACGCTTCCGCCACAGCTTCGCACACTAGTAACTACGCGAGCGTCAGCCGTATCGCGACGAGGAACCGTAGCTCCACCGAATGCAAGTGTATCTAGCGCCGCCTGTCGTGCCTCGGTTATATTGCTATCTGCGACAGAAAGGCCACCGCTTTGCACAGTTGATTTCATCCATTTTTTATCCGCAGGATCAACGCCAATGTCCTGTGCCATAGCACTACTCGTGCGGTACCAATCGAGGTTATCCCTCATGTAGAAGGCAATTGGATTGAGATCCGTACTTTCGTAAGAGAAGAAGTCGTTGCTTGCGATGCCGGAGGCGGTATTGCCGCCCATGATTCCCAGATTGCCGACGAAGTTGAGCGAAAGCAGATTTCGCCTATTATAGAACTCTCCGTTTCTCTGGCCGCCGTTGTATTGAATGTTATTGATGAAATCAATATATCCTCCTGTGAAGTCCGGATTGCGCAGGACGTTGTGAGCGGTGAGGTTGTGGTGGTAGGTCTGCCCTGCTCCAGTCATTACGGAGCCTTTACTGTGATTTTTGAGAGTCTCATACCAAAAACTCCATTGGACAGTGACGTTCGGCCCGTAGACATTGATCGCCTCGTCGGTTGCCCATGATATGGAGAGGTGGTCAAAAATCACATTGTGCGCCGGAGGAAACATACTGATTGCATCAAGGGCATTTGCAGCTCCGGTAGCTCCGGTGTTTGCACCCCTACCAGGACGGAAGTGCATATGGCGGACAATAACGTGCGGCGCCAATATATAGAGTGGGGTAAGTTTTAGATTTGGCCCTACTTTAATGTTAATGCCGTCAGGAGAAGTCTGGCCGGCAATAGTAAGGTAGGGGTTTTTAACCTCAATTGCAGTATCAAGGACGATGTCACCACTGACTTTAAAGATACAAGTTCTCGGTCCCGCCGCCGTTGCGCATGCTCTAAATGAACCAGTACCGGAGTCGTTGAGGTTCGTAACTTCAATGACGGCTCCACCGCGGCCACCTACGGCATACTGGCCGTACCCTTCAGCCGTTGGAAAAGCCCGTTGAAAGCCTGATGCTGGAGGTGGCGGTGGAGGTGCCGTTGAAGTTACCGTCACTGTTGTTGACTGCCCCGCGTTTCCCCCACTCCCCGTACAAGTAAGCGTGTAGGTCGTGTTTGCTGTGGGGCTTACTGATTGCGTGCCGCTGATTGTTTTTGTTCCTGTCCAACCATTTGATGCGGTGCAGGAGGCGGCATTGGTTGAGGACCAGGTAAGAGTTGACGATTGTCCTGAGACGATCGAAGTTGGTGATGCAGAGAACGTAACAGTAGGAACTGGCTGCGTCACCGTGATCGTTGTTGATTGGTTTGCGCTCCCTCCTGCCCCGGTGCAGGTGATCGTGTACGTTTGTGTTGCGGTTGGTGAAAGGGTTTGCGTGCCGCTGGTTGCTTTTGTTCCTGTCCAACCATTTGAGGCAGTGCATGAGGTTGCATTAGCTGAACTCCAGGTGAGTGTTGCGGACTGACCAGAGACCACTGAGGTAGGAGAGGCCAAGAGGGTAACGGTTGGAGCGGAAGGTGGCGGAGCAGAGACGGTGACGGTGGTTGATTGAGACGCAGACCCTCCCGAGCCTGTGCAAGTCAGTGTGTAGAGTTGGGTGCTAGTGAGGTTGCTTAGTACTTGGGTACCACTGACTGCTTTGGTGCCCGTGAAGGCTCCTCCTGAGGCAGTACAAGAAGTAGCGTTGGTTGCACTCCACGCGAGAGTTGAGGATTGGCCACTCAAAACAGAGGCGGGGGCAGGTGAAAGAGTGATGGTAGGAAGTGGTGTAGAAGAAACACTGACTGAGATAGTGGTTGACTGTGAGGCACTACCACCAGCGCCAGTACACGTAATAGTGTAGGAGGCAGTTGCGGTTGGTGTTACAGACTGGGTGCCGCTCGTTGCTTTTGTTCCTGTCCAGCCGTTTGAGGCGGTACATGAGGTTGCATTAGCTGAACTCCATGTGAGTGTTGCTGATTGTCCGCTGGTGAGTGAACTTGGGCTTGAGATAAGGGAGACAGTTGGGGTTGGCTGCGTTGGTGTGGAGACAGTTATCGTTGTCGATTGATTAGTGGTACCTCCTGGCCCGGTGCAGGTGATTGTGTACGTGGCGCTCGCGGTTGGCAAAAGCGTCTGCGTTCCATTTGGCGCTCTGGTGCCGCTCCACCCGCCTGAAGCACTACATGCATTGGCGTTAGTTGCTACCCAGGTGATAGCGGTACTGTCGCCAGAAAAGATTGTCGACGAACTGACAGAAAGCGACACGGTTGGGGCCGGCGCGGACACAGAACTTCCACCGCCTCCACCGCCAGATGATCCGCCACCAGAACTTCCTCCACCTCCACCGCCTGGTGAGGGTGTGATGGTAGGAGTACTGCCAGAGCTTCCTCCTCCACTACCGGGAGTTGGTTGGGTGGGAGTAGAGGGGCCGCTGATGCTCTTCCACGTTTGAATGATGAGTGCACGGGTGAGAGGTCCTACTACACCCCAGCCGGTGGTGTTGGGTGAGCCAGAAGAGACGACATTGTTCCTTG
>VMFK01000011.1 GCA_007375995.1 Parcubacteria group bacterium Gr01-1014_56 | reverse complement strand
CAAGGAACAATGTCGTCTCTTCTGGCTCACCCAACACCACCGGCTGGGGTGTAGTAGGACCTCTCACCCGTGCACTCATCATTCAAACGTGGAAGAGCACCAGTGGCTCCTCTGGCCCCTCTACCCAACCGACTCCCGGTAGTGGAGGTGGGGGAAGCTCTGGCAGCACTCCTACCATCACCCCCTTACCAGGTGGAGGCGGTGGGGGAGGATCTTCTGGCGGCGGTGGAGGCAGCTCTGTACCAACACCACCCGCTCCAACTATCCAATTCTCTACAAGCCTGACTTCCTTGATTGCAGGACAACCAGCAACGCTCACGTGGGTCTCAACAAACGCAACCGCCTGCACTTCATCCGGTGCCTGGAGCGGCACCAAAACGACAAGCGACTCGCTTTCTGTTTCTCCAACTGCAAACACCACCTACACACTCACCTGCACTGGAGCGGGTGGCTCGGTGTCTGAATCAGTAAGCATTGTCGTCGGCCAACCAACGCCGAATACGCCAACCGTTACTATCACTGCCACACCAAACAACATCACCACCGGACAATCTCTGACCATTACGTGGAGCTCAGCCAATACGCAATCGTGCCTTGCTTCTGGCGGCTGGAGCGGCACAAAGGCACTGACCGGGACACAAACTGTTTCTCCAACAACAAACACCACCTACACCCTGACCTGCACAGGAGCGGGAGGGAGTGCAATACAAAACACAACAGTGACGGTTAGTGCATCGCCTCCTCCACCTCCCACAAGCCAATTCGCCATTGGTAACCGTATACAAACTACCTCTAATCTCAATGTAAGATCATTTGGGAGCTCAAGCGGCACGCTTCTGGGAACACAAACTACTGGAGCATTGGGCACCATTATTGCAGGACCGACAGTCACTAATACTAATTTCTGGTGGCAGATTGATTACGACACTGGCGTTGACGGCAACACTCACCTGGTCCTCAACCAATGCAACTTCTTGCACCGCATCAAATGGCTGGACAGGAACAAAAGCAACGAGCGGCACGCAATCAATATCTCCAACCGCAAACACCACCTACACCCTCACCTGCACAGGCACGGGGGGAAGCGCAATACAATCGACAACGGTGACGGTTAGCACACCTCCACCTCCACCAGTACCAACTGGCAGTGTAAAAGCATTTCCTTCTGCTGTTGGTTACGGAGCAATCACACAAGGTGGCCGCGGCGGTACCGTGTATGTAGTTGATACCCTTGCTGACGCGGGACCAGGATCACTACGTGAATGTATGCAGGCAACTGGCGCACGTACCTGCGTGTTTGCAGTATCAGGAACAATTGACCTCATGTCACCAATTTGGGTGAAAGGCCCAAATGCTTATCTTACGGTCGCAGGGCAAACAAGTCCTGGCGGTATCCAAATTCGAGAAGCGTTGAGCCCAACCGACGGTAGAACGCCTATCATCATGCAAGACACGAGCGAAATCATTTTGAGGCACTTGCGCGTACGTGGTCGATGGGATCGCAATAACTTAGCGTTTAGTCGTTCGGGACTCGACTCTATCACCGGAGAGCGCGTCTCAAAAGTGGTACTCGACCATATCTCAACAACATGGGCCGCTGATGAACAGATTAACTTTCACCAAGGTGCACAAGACGTGACGGTGCAGAACACAATCATGGCAGAAAGTCTCTCCGGTCATGCATATGGCGCACTCTCGTGTTCTGACGCACACCAGGTCGGTTGCGGTAGATTTACTTGGTATGGAAACGTATTCCAGTCGTTCACCCGCAGAAGCCCGAGTGATAAAACAGCTGGTCCGTCTAAGGGTGTCGTCGATGTCATCAATAACGTCATCAGTAACTCGGGCCTTGTTGGCATCGAGATTTGGGATGACCACGGGGGCACGTGGACAAATATTGTCGGCAACGTCGGTCAGTCAGGTGCGCTCAACACAGCTAGTGTTGCGCTCATCAATGAAGGCAACGTTACCGCCGACGACAACGTCTGGTACGCGAGCGATAACATTGCTTCCGGTATACCGCTCTATGGCGACAATGCCGGTTCGCTTGGTACCACAAAGGGTCCGACACGTACCTCACCTGTTGCACCACTTTCGGTTACTCCAATACCAGCTTCGCAAACACTTGATTACGTTCTTAATACTGCTGGCGCGTGGCCTAGAGATACTCTAGACACACGTTTAGTAAACGAAGTGCGTGCAAAATCAGGTCCTGCAAGGTCACCTGTCGACGGAGGCCCATGGCCAACCATGGGTGGTGGAGTAGCTCCTCTCGATAGTGACAAGGACGGTATGCCAGACACGTGGGAAGCTCAAAATGGATTGAATGCAAATGATGCTACTGACCGGAATAGCGACAAAGATGCTGATGGATACACAAACCTCGAAGAATATTTGGAAGAAAGACACCTGACAATCACCGCTTCTGGGTATGTGCCACCACCCCCACCCGCCTCAACAAAGTTCACCTTGGGTAATCGCGTACAAACAACCGCCACCCTCAACGTCCGCGGTAGCGCTTCTCCCACAGGAACACTCCTTGGTACACAAGTGCTCAACACATTGGGCACTGTCGTAAGTGGGCCTACTGCCTCCGGTGGTTTCAATTGGTGGAACATTAACTTTGACACTGGAGCAGACGGCTGGAGCGTTGAAGACTTTATGGTGGTAAGTTCTGGTAGTCCTGTGCCTCCTCCGCCAACTTCGGCACCAACGGTAACTCTTTCTGTATCTCCAGTATCAATCACGGCTGGTCAGTCATCTTCGCTCACCTGGTCCTCTACTAATGCAACCTCCTGTACCGCCTCAAACGGTTGGACAGGAGCAAAAGCAACGAGCGGCACGCAGTCGGTATCTCCAACTGCAAACACCACCTACACCATGACCTGCACGGGGGCAGGAGGAAGTGCAAATCAAAGTACAACGGTGACGGTAACTTCAACGGCGCCTCCGCCGCCGC
The DNA here is from genome assembly GCA_007375995.1 of Parcubacteria group bacterium Gr01-1014_56. Taxonomy (GTDB): domain Bacteria; phylum Patescibacteriota; class Minisyncoccia; order Phycocordibacterales; family SBAW01; genus GWA1-54-10. The sequence goes on along the minus strand of VMFK01000011.1, from coordinate 12,998 downwards.
CTACAACTTCTGGGTGCAGTACTCCTTTGGGTTCAACCCCTCACGTACGTCTGTGCTCAGTCACTCGCTCGCCGAGCAATCCGCTCGTCACGCCAGCAATGGCAGGAGTAAATAATCTCAACGGTCCCTCGGTAATCCGCGTGCCTACATGGCTTCCTAATCCACTCGGGCAATATTATATGTATTTTGCCGATCACCGCGGGGACTTCATCAAACTCTCCTACGCCAACAACCTCCACGGTCCCTGGAGTGTCTACGCTCCGGGTACATTGCAGCTTCCCCAAGCGACCGGCTTTAATACCGAAATTGCTTCTCCTGATGTACATGTGCTTGACGCAACACGGCAGATCCGCCTGTACTTCAGCGGTCCCTATAATGCAACTCCGCTCCAGCAGGAAACCGGTGTCGCGCATTCGTCAGATGGCATCAACTTCGTCGCCAACGGTAAGATGATGGGTAACTTCTACTTCCGCGTGTGGCAGTGGAACGGCAAGCACTACGCTACCGCCCGCGGCAAAGACCCCGCCGAAAACCTTATCTACGAAGGTACCGACCCTACCGACCTTTTTACAAAAATTAAAGATCTCGGCTATCGTCGCCATGAAGCAGTACTGCTAAAGGGCGACACGCTTCTCGTCTTCTACTCCCGTGTTGGTGACGCCCCAGAGCGCATCCTCCTCTCCACCATGAAGCTCACCGGTGCACCATCAACCTGGACGCTTTCTCAACCTATTGAAGTCTTGCGTCCAACAACTGCGTATGAAGGTGCTGCCCAACCAGTGAAGTACTCTGAAGCCGGCGGAGCTGTTGGCGCAAACCAGTTGCGCGACCCGTATGTGTTTGAAGAAAATGGTAAAACCTACCTCTTCTATTCAATTGCAGGAGAGTCAGGTATTGCGATGGCGGAGATCACATACGAACTTCTGCCCACACTAGGACCAGAACCTACCGTCGGGCATCCAACGGTTAACCTATACTCATTCCCTGCAGCGTCCGTTTCTACCGCCAATTTAGGTAGAGTAGCCCTGCTCTGGAGCGCTACTGACGCAACGAGTTGCACCGCCTCGGGTGGCTGGAGCGGTTCGAGGCTGCCGTTCGGACAGCTCAATAATGTCGCTGTTCCCCAAACAACGACATTTGGACTCACCTGCACTGGTCCTGGTGGCACCGCAAGTCATACCGTGACTGTTGAACCTGTAGCGTCTGTTACTGGAAAGAGTCCGGTGGTCGTGCTCTCTGCCACCCCAGCGAGAATTGCCGCAGGACAAGCAACCACGTTAACCTGGAGCACAACGAATGCAACCACCTGCACCGCATCCAGTGGCTGGAGTGGCGCTCAGGCTTTGAGTGGTAGCATGACTGTCTCTCCAACCCAAACGACCGACTATACCCTTACCTGCAGCGGTAACTACACAGGAAGCCATACGGTGACGGTTGAGGTTGGTGGCACCCCCGCACCTCCACCTCCAGCACCTGCGTCAGTACCGAGTGTCACTCTTTCTGCATCTCCGGCTTCCATCACCTCTGGGCAATTATCAACGCTCAGCTGGTCTTCAGCCAACGCAACCTCCTGCGCTGCTAGCGGCGGGTGGAGTGGTGCGTTGGGTACCTCTGGTTCTCAAAGCGTTTCTCCAACTGCTAACACCACCTACACACTTACGTGTACGGGTGCGGAGGGTTCAGCAAACCAAAGTACGGCAATTACGGTCACATCTGGTGGCACGCCCGCACCCACATCTTCTGCAACGATAGGCATAGGTTCACGAATCGTAACAACAGCAAATACGAATGTGCGCGCCGCAGCGCCTAAGGGCACTATATTAGGTACTCAAACTACGGGAGCGCCTGGTACGATTATTGCAGGTCCAGTTGCTTCGGATTCTGGTATTAGATGGTGGCAAATCGATTACGACGCTGGAGTAGACGGGTGGAGCGTAGAGACCTATCTTGCGGCAAGTTCGGTACAATTACCGGTCCCTCTCAAATACGGTATCGTGAGCGAGTGGGTCGCGTACCTTCAGCGGTTGCTTAACCAAGACCCCGACACGCAGGTCGCAGCGGTTGGTGCAGGGTCTCAAGGAAACGAAACTAATTACTTCGGTGCCGCGACTCGTCGTGCAGTTCAGGCATTTCAGCAAAAATACAACGTGGCAACCAGTGGCAACCCAGGGTACGGCATAGTTGGGCCGCGTACCACCGAAAAGCTCAAGCAAATCTTCGGGTTCTAAAGCGCCTTTAGTTTGTCGGCAACCATGGAAAGTTCGCCGTTGCGGCTGGATAACCTGCCTTTAAGTGCGATCACTGTCTCTGGTTTGAGGATCGATTTATATTCTTGAAATATGCGGGGGAACACCGCCGCTTCGATCGAGCCGCCGAAGTCAGCGAGTTTTACAAACGCCATTTGGTCGCCCCCTCGGGTGAGTATTAAGCGTACGCTCTCAACCATGCCGGCGGCGACCGCGACTATGCCAGGCGTTTTTAATTTTAGCTCAGAGATTGTGGTCGGACTCCTTGCCAATTTGTCGCGGAACCGGTCGAGCGGATGCCCAGAGACATAGAGGCCAAGCAATTCCTTCTCCCACGCAAGGCGGGCTTCGAGCGAGGCTGGTGCTGCCGGCGAGAGTACCAAGTCGCTCACGCTCGTGCCTAAGTCCATAAACAGAGAGTCATGCGACTGCTCGCGACTTGCCTCGCGGTGGTACTCCAAAAGGAGTTCGATCGAGGCGAGCATTTGCCCGCGCTCGCCAAGCGAGTCGAGCGCCCCGCATTGGATCAAAGACTCAAGACCTTTTTTATTTAAGCCTTGCTCTTTTACTCGGTTAAGAAAGTCCGAGAGCGAAACAAATTTCCCTCCCGCCTTACGTTCGGCGATTATCGCATCCGCGACCCCGCTGCCGAAATTCTTGATCGAGTAGAGCCCAAAGCGGATAGCATCCTCTGCAATGTCGCCTGCGAGCGCCGCGGCTTTTTCGCTCCGCGAGGAGTTTGTACCAAGTATGACCGTAAAATCACCGAAGCTCTCGTTAACATCCGGTGGCAAAACCGGGATCCCAATGCGTTTACACTCCGCGACCATTACGCCTACGGTGTCGATGTCGCCCGCCTCAGCGGTGAGGATCGCTGCCATATACTCGACAGGGAAGTTCGCCTTCATGTACGCGGTTTGGTACGCCACTTTGCCGTAGGAGGCCGCATGGGCCTTATTGAACCCGTATGCTGCAAAAGGCTCGATTAGTTTCCATAATTTTTCTGCCAGTTGTTTGGAGAGTTTGCCGTACTCGACAAACCCTCTGGTGAGCTTTTCTTTTTCTGCGGCCATAACCTCAGGGATTTTTTTACCCATCGCTTTACGCAATTTGTCGGCCTCGAGCCACGAGTAACCGCCGAGCTTGATCGCAGTTAAGAGCACGTCGTCTTGGTAGACCAAGACACCGTAAGAGAAGTCGAGGTACTCCTTCATACGAGGGTCGAGATACTTGATGAGCTTTGGATTATGCTTACTCTCAATATATTGAGGGATCGTTTCCATCGGTCCGGGGCGGAAGAGCGCCACCATCGCGTTGATGTCGTGGATGCTGGAGGGTTTAAGTTCCTTAAGATAGCGCGTCATGCCTGCGCCGTTTAGTTGGAAGGTTCCTTCGGTCTCTCCGCGCGCGAGCATCTCGAACGTTTTTTTGTCATCTACCGGAACATTTTCTATATCAATAGTGATTCCACGTGTCGCCTCTACAAGCTCAACCGAGTGGGCTAAAATTGCCAGGTTGCGGATCCCAAGGAAGTCAAATTTTAAAAGCCCGGCCTCCTCGATCGAGTACATGTCGTACTGTGTGATAAGTTTGCCTCCTTTTGGGTCGCGCTGTATCGGGGAGTACTCAAAGAGAGGTCTTGGCGCTATAACAACGCCTGCCGCGTGGACAGAAATGTGTCGTGCACAACCCTCTAAGGTTTTACCGAGGTCGATGATCTCGCGCGCCTCACTCTCGGTCTCATATATTTTTTTGAGTTCAGGGTTTTCCTCGAGCGCACGCTTAAGTGTCATGGGGAAGCCCTGTGAGCCGAAGGGGATTTCTTTAGCGATACGGTCACCGAGCCCGTAGGGGTAGCCCAATGCTCTCGCGACGTCACGCACCACACCGCGCGCAAGCATGGTGCCAAAGGTGCCGATCTGTGCTACGTGAGAGTCGCCATATTTTTTACGCACATACTCGATAACCTCGTCGCGCCTGTTGTCGGCAAAGTCCATGTCGATATCAGGAGCCGAAGGGCGCTCTGGGTTGAGGAAGCGCTCGAAGGGGAGTTTGTAGTCGATCGGGTTCACGTTGGTGATCCCGGTGACAAATGTAATCATCGAGCCGGCGACCGAGCCTCTAATGGTCGTGAGAATTCGGTTCTTGCGCGCGAAGGCGAGTAGGTCTGCGACCACGAGGAAGTATGGCGAGTATCCTTTTTCAGTAATAATTTTGTACTCATACTCGATTCGGTCTCGTACCTCAGGTTTAGCGGAGAGGAACCGGCGCTGTATGCCCTCTTCAATCAGCGTGCGCAGTTCTTGGTCATAGGTCGAGCCCTCCGGGATGCCAAAGTCAGGGAAGACCCATGTGCCGAGTGCAAGCTCAAGGTTGCACTCTAGGGCGACTTCGAGTGTTTTTGCGAGCGCCACTTTGGTGAACCTCTTCTCCATCTCTTGGGGGGTGGGGAAGTGGTAGTCGTGCTCCTCTCCGCTCATATCGCCGCCTTCGTTTGCGGCTTTATTTTCTATCGCGCGCATAGTTTCCCACGCGCGGCGATCAGAAGGGTTGATATAAAAAATTTCAGGCAAGGCAATGTCCTCCGAGTTCGGGTCAAGCACCAGAAGCCCTTCCTCGTGCTCTTTGCGCATTGCCTCAGTGACCGTAGGTTTGTCTGGGAACTCAAGATGCGACTTGGTTACGAGCGCCAAAAGGTTTTGGTAGCCAACATGGTCTTTAGCGTAGAGTAAAAGGCGCGAACCCCCGCCTATGTGTGCGCTTAACCCTATGATCGGTTTAATCCCCGCGTTTTTACACTCTTTATAAAACTCGATCGCGCCGTAGAGGTTGTCGATGTCGGTGAGCGCAAGCGCTTCGCATCCAGCCTCTTTGGCTTTTGCTACCAGGTCGGGGATTTTCGGCACTGCTCTCAGCAGTGAATAGTGCGAGTGTACATGTAAGTGCGCATACGCGGCTTTCATAACCTAAGTATACTCTCGCCCCGTTCGCTTGAGCTAACCTTGTTACAATGGTGGAGTGGGGGAATTATGAAGAAGTATCTAATCGGTATAGACGAAGCAGGGCGCGGGCCTTTAGCGGGGCCGGTCGCGGTCGGGGTTGTAGTTGCACCGTATACATTTGATCTGCGGCTACTAAAAGGAGTGCGAGACTCTAAGCGCATGGAGGAGTTAGGTCGTGAAATTTGGTATGAAAAGTTGCGGGTATTAGAAGTCGAGTACGGCGTGCGGCATTTAGTGCAATTCTCCTCCGCACACTATATAGACACGTATGGGATCGTACCGGCAGTGCGCGCGGCTATTGCGCGGGCGCTCAGGCTCCTTGAGGTTGACCCGAGAGTCTCGCACGTGCTTTTAGACGGTGCGCTTAAGGCTCCCTCTCGGTTTATCTCGCAGGAAACTATTATCCGAGGCGACGAAACGGAGCCATTAATTTCGCTTGCCTCGATCGCCGCAAAAGTACGACGTGACCGGTTGATGCGTATGCTCGCGGTGCGCCACCCAGAGTATGGTTTTGAGATACATAAGGGCTATGGCACCAAAATGCATCGTGAGGCGCTCATAAAACACGGTCTTTCAGTTGTGCACCGCAAGTCTTTTTGTGGCATTGACGTAAACTAGAAAGATCCGTATGCTAATACACTAGTGAGTTGTGTTTGTGTAAAAAAGTAAAGATTCAACCGTAATCTAGGGAGAAGGACCGTGAATACAGTTCCAGTCGAAGTTTACTTTACCCCTCAAGTGGTACAAACGATCGTCTCTCAATGGCGACCGCCTGGACAAAAATGTATCTGTAGCTTCTGCAAGTTCTTCGGGACTGCGGAGTGTCCGCAGTATGCAGGAGGTTTTCAAAGGAAGCCTGAAAACGGTTTCACTGAGAAGTTCTGTATTAATGCAACAAACGAAGCAGAAGTAGATGCACTGTTTAGTGCCGATGCGGCTCTTGCAGGGAAACCTTTCAAGCATAAGTAGGAAAGCACCCCAAAAAGGCTCATAATTTCGTTCACGATCTCATTCATAAGGCCGCCTCTTCGGAGACGGCCTTCCACATATACAGGTTGTCATTTTAGCCATATTTTGTTATATTCCTTTTATGGTCGTTCGGATGAGACATACCAGGGCGCATACGGCTAATCGCCGTTCGCACCATGCCCTAAAGGCCCACGCACTCATCAAATGTGAGTGTGGAGCGGCACGTGTCTCTCACCGGGCATGCCCGGTGTGCGGCCGATATAACGGCCGTGTCGCTATCGACCTGGTTGCAAAGACTGCAGCCCGTTTAGCTAAGCGCAATAAGAGGGAAGGAAGTAAGAGCGAGACGCAGTCTGCCCAAAAAGCTAAGTAACTGCAGTTCACTCTTGTGTCTATCTGAGTAGGTTCTAGGCGGCAGGTTCTATCAGCAGTTCTTTTTCACAATGGCAAACCGGCATTTATCCCGATCAGTAGTGCTCCAGACGCTCTTCGAGCAGGATATTCGTCAATGCTCTATTGAAAAATGTAACGAGGTTCTAAAAAGAAATGCAGCTGAGTTTGCTCCCGCCGCGGGAGATTTTCCTTTTATGGAAGAACTCTTGCGCGGTACCCTTGCGCGCAAAGTGGATCTTGATTTGGTGATAGAAAAAGCTGCACCTGAATGGCCTCTGAGTCGGATCGCTCCTGTTGACCGCAATGTGCTGAGGCTTGGTCTCTTTGAGCTCCTGTTCTCCGACCGGGAGATGGTGCCTGCAAAAGTTGCGATCAACGAGGCTATCGAGCTTGCAAAGAGCTTTGGGGGAGAGAACAGCGGCAGGTTCGTCAACGGAGTCCTCGGCGCTGTATATAAAGAGCTCGGTGAGCCCGGCCGCGACGAAGTCTCAAAGAAAAAGAAGGAGGTTCCCTACGAGGAGATGCCGCAAGAGCGACTGGTGGGCGCGGTGGTCTACACCAGGCAAGGAAACGACGTCTACTTGGCGCTTGTTCACGACATTTTCGGCCATTGGACACTCTCTAAAGGCAAACTCACTCCAGAGGAGACGCCCGAGGCAGGGGTGGTGCGCAAAATAAAAGAAGAGATAGGGCTTAATGTAACGCCCGACATGCGGCTAGGCGAAAACGAGTACGTCGCAAGCGACCCAGCAACAGGCAAGAAACGCAAGCACGTGATCTATTTTCTTGCGCACTCGCCGTTTACCGAAGTTGCGCTCGCAAAAAAGGGCGGGCTCGACGACGCCAAGTGGTTTCGGCTCAAAGACGCGCTTGAACTCAATTTTTACGAAGACATGCTCCCCGTTATCACCAAGGCAGTGCAGCAATTAACCTCTAAACCCTCTAGCAAACCATAGCTTCATTTTATGCAGAAAGATTTAAAATCGTTTGAGCAGTCGCTCGGCATCTCGTTTCATGACCCCAAACTCCTACGGCAGGCGTTTACACATCGCTCGTACCTCAACGAGCACCGCGGTGAGGTAGACGCACACAACGAGCGACTTGAGTTTTTAGGCGATGCGGTACTCGAGCTTGTCTCCACACACTTTTTGTTTGAGAAATTTCCTGACCACAACGAGGGGGACTTAACCGCGTACCGCGCGGCGCTGGTTAATGCGGTCACTTGTGCCGAAGTTGCAACAACGCTCGGCATGAACGACTACCTCCTCCTTTCTAAGGGTGAGAGCAAAGATAACGGTCGCGCGCGCGGGATACTCCTTGCCAACGCCTTTGAAGCGCTTATCGGAGCGATTTATCTCGACCAAGGGCTCGAGGGCGCCAGCGCGTTTATCTCTAAACATTTGTTCCCCAAAATTGATGAGATCGTTACGCACAGACTCTGGCGCGACTCTAAATCTGCCCTGCAAGAAAAAGTGCAAGAGCAAGAAGGGGCCACACCGTATTACGCAGTGATCCGCGAGAGCGGCCCCGACCACGACAAAGAGTTTGTGGTTGGCGTCTATGCTAAAGACCGCCTCTTGGCGCAAGGTACGGGCAAGTCTAAACAGGAGGCCGAGCAAGCCGCCGCGCAAGCAGCACTTGATCTGAAGGGATGGTAAAATGATTTCTAAATGCGACTCAAGAGTATTGAATTGTCCGGATTTAAGTCGTTCGCCAAAAAGACGACGCTGGAGTTTGCTGTAGCTATCACCTCAATTGTAGGCCCTAACGGCTCGGGCAAAAGCAATATTGCCGAGTCGTTTCGTTTTGTTTTAGGTGAGCAGTCGATGAAGTCGATGCGTGGCCGCCGCGGCGAGGACCTGATCTGGAACGGTTCCGGAAGCTCACCGAGAGCGGGCCGGGCAGGGGCAAAACTCATTTTCGACAACGCTGACCGCACTCTTAATCTTGACTTTGACGAGGTGGCAATTGAGCGCGTGGTCTACCGCGACGGTGTTAACGACTACCTGCTCAATGGCTCGTCGGTCCGTTTGCGGGACATTGCGGAGTTACTTGCACAAGCGAACATCGGCGCCTCGGCGCACCATATTATTTCTCAAGGTGAGGCAGACAGAATCCTTAGCGCCTCCACCCGCGAGCGAAGAGAGATGATCGAGGACGCACTCGGCCTTACCGCCTATTTATATAAGAGAGAAGAAGCTGAGAAAAAATTAGAGAAAACCGCCGAGAACGTGCATGAGGTCGAAGCGATGCGCCGCGAGATCGTACCGCATCTTAAGTTTTTAGGAACCCAAGTAAAAAAGATCGAAGAGGCAGAGAATCTAAGAGAGAACCTAAAAGAAAAATATAAAGAGTATCTCAAGCGCGAAAGTGTGTATTTAAGTGTCGCGGAGGCCGAACTTAAACAGGAACTTGCAGAGCCGAAACAAGAGCACGCTGAACTCGACCGCAAGATCGAGCGTTTGAGGCGCGACTTAGGGAGTAAGGGGAAAAAAGACGCCTCAACACACGAACTCATCGTGCTTGAGGGAGAGAGTCGCAAGGTTGCGAGCAGACGCGACGCCGCGGTCCGTGAGTTAGGTAGGATCGAAGGGGAACTCGGCGCGCATGAGCGGATCGTGCAAGTAGCTACTCCGAGCGTACCAGTTAGCGAGGCAAGTACTTTTGCAAATAAAATCCAAGAAGAACTTGAAGCCTTTATGACGCTCGAGGGGCAGCCGCTCCGTTCTCGCATCGCGGCGCTCATTATTTTGGCCAAAGATTTTATGCGTCGTATAAAAGAACACTCTTCATCTGGGCCTCTCGATACAGAATCTCTTAGGAAGAAAAAGTCAGAACTTGAGCAGGAACTGAAAGATCTTGCGCATGAAGAGGAGCGGATTATGAAGTCCACAGAGCAGCTCAGGCGCTCTATTGAAAGTGAGAAGGACGCTTCTCGCGAGGCAGAGCGGGAGCTCTTTCAGGCAATGACAAAGAGAAGCGGGCTTGAGGTGCTGCTTGCGGGCTTGAGGTCGCGCGAGGAGATTCTCCTCCGCGAGCAAGCGGCATTTAAAAACGAACTCGCCGAGGCCGGCGTGCTTATCGGGAAAGAGGCGCTTCAGTATGAAACCTATGTAGTAAGAGACGCCGCGGGCGTTGTCTCCGAGGCAGATATGGTTGGGGAGGAGCGCGGGCGCCAGGAGGAGCGACGCAAAAAACTAGAGCGTATGAAAATTAAGCTCGAGGAGATCGGTGCCGGAAACTCTGCAGAGGTTTTAAAAGAGTATAAGGAGACCACTGAGCGCGACCAATTTCTTGCCCGCGAACTTAGCGACCTTGAGGTCTCCTCGCAAAAGCTCCATGGGCTTATCGAGGAGTTGACAAAAACACTTGAGACGCGCTTTGTCGGCGGCATCGATAAAATCAATAAAGAGTTTACTAGTTTCTTTACGCTTATGTTTGGCGGCGGCTCGGCCAGCCTCTCGGTCGTTAAAGAAAAGAAACTCCGGCGCGTGGCCCCTCAGGATATGCTTGCCGATATTGAGGACATAGGAGAGAAAGAGGATGAAGATGATGAGGAAATTGAGGAGGGGATCGATATCACGGTCGCGCTCCCGCACAAGCGCATCAAAGGCCTCCATATGCTTTCTGGCGGTGAGCGAGCGCTCACCTCGATCGCGCTTATTTTTGCGATGAGCCAGGTAAACCCGCCACCGTTTTTGATACTAGACGAGACCGACGCCGCGCTCGACGAGGCAAACTCTAAGCGCTATGGCGACATGATAGAAAACCTGGCAAAAAAGTCACAACTTATCTTGATCACGCACAACCGCGAGACCATGTCGCGCGCGGGGATTCTCTACGGTGTTACGATGAATAATGATGGCATCTCAAAGCTCTTGTCGGTTAAATTTGAAGACGCACTTGCAGTAGCAAAATAAGAAGTGAAGTAGAAAAAGTCCTGGCTCCGGAGAGATATACCGCACTCCTGCACCAGGATCTTTTTCTACTTCACTAGCTCGAAGTCGAGTGTTCGCGCCGATAAGTCGGCAGCAACAAGTTTAATACGTGCGGGGTCGCCGAGCGCGTATTTCTTTTTGGTGCGCTGACCCACGAGCGCGTACTCTTTAGGAGAGTAGTTATAAAAGTCGTCGCCGATTGTGCGCACGCGCACCAACCCCTCGCTCGCACTTTCTTTTTCTTCAACGTAGAGGCCCCAGTCGGTAACGCCGGAGATTATCCCCTCGAATGTCTGCCCGATTTTACTCGACATATACTCCACCTGTTTATATTTAATAGACTCACGCTCCGCGGCAACCGCCTCTGCTTCGCGCGCGGAGGCGGCGATACACATCTTTTCAAGAGTGCTGTACTCAGAACGTGTCAGAGGTTTGCCGTCTAAGTGAGAGGCAAGTATGCGGTGAGCCAGCATGTCGGGGTAGCGGCGGATAGGCGAGGTAAAGTGTGTGTAGTACTCAAACGCTAAACCGAAATGTCCGATGTTTTTGGTCGAGTAGATTGCCTTTGCCATAGAGCGCAATGTTGCAGTGCGGATCAAGTGCTCCTCGGGTTTGCCTTTGATATCGGCGAGGAGTTTTGCGATGTCGCGCGCAGAGGGGCGCTTCTTTTTATTGGCAAAATCATAGCCTATAGCGCGCACAAAGGTCGCGAGCTCCTCGATCCGGTCTTCTTTTGGTTGGTCGTGGATACGGTACAGAAACACCATATTTTTCTCCGGTACCTTTTGTGCGAGTTTGGAGATATAGGTTGCGACCTCGCGGTTAGCGAGGAGCATAAACTCCTCGATCATAAGCATTGTCTCAATGCGAGTTTTGCGCGTAACGCCGAGTGGCTTGCCTGCTTCGTCGAGCTCAAATTTTACTTCGTTATCGCCGAAGTCGATCGCGCCCTCTTTTTCGCGACCCTTCCTTAATATACGTGCAAGAGCGCGCATGATACCAAGCTCCTCAATCATAGGACCCTTCGCTTTGGTGAGTACTTCTTGCGCCTCTTCATACGTAAATCGTTTTTGTGAACGGATGATTGATTTTTGAAACTTTCGCTCCAATATCTCTGCTTTGTCATTCATGCGGAATACTGCCGAGAAGGCGAGGCGGTCCTCATTAGCTTTTAGGCTACACACATTGCCAGAGAGTTCGTGGGGGAGCATGGGGATTGTTGCATCAACAAGGTAGACAGAAGTGCCGCGTTTTGTGGCCTCGTCATCAAGCGCGGTGCCCGGTACGCAAAAGTAAGTCGCGTCGGCGATGTGGACACCGATCTCGAACGAACCGTCGGGGAGTTTAGAGACAGAGAGTGCGTCGTCGAAGTCTTTTGCATCCTTGGGGTCGATAGTAAAAGTAGGTTTGCCCCGATAGTCGGCGCGCTTCGGCGCCTCCTCTTCAATTATTTTTGCATGATTTGCTTCGAGCTCGCGTGCCTCTCTTGTGACCGCCTCAGGAAACTCGGTTGAGAACCCGTGCTCAAGCACTATCGCGTTCATCTCAACTTGATGTTCGCCCGCGCGCCCCAGGTGTTGTACGATCGCGCCTCGAGCGTCGCCCTTGCCGTCAAAGGACATAAGACGGACTAACACCTTTTCTCCCTCGCTAAAGTTTACTCCGCCCTCAAGTGTTATAGAGCGGTAAAAACGTATGTCATCGGGGACAGCCACCAGCACACCATCCTTTTGTTTAAGCGTTGCGACAAATTCTTCCTTTGCACGTTCAATAACGCGTACCACTTTGCCTTTAGGGCGAGGGAAGAGCCTCGTAAGAGACACTTCTACCGTGTCGCCGTTGAGGGACCCGGCGAGATTATTTGTCTCGATTTCAATGTCTTCCTTTTCAGGCTCTCCGCCAGCTGGCGGATCCCATGCAACATAGCCCACTCCTTTGCGGGTTATCTCAATGACTCCGGAGACGAGTTTTTTTTCTTGTTTGTCCTTAACGGGCTTCACGTATTGCCAGTCTAACACGATTTGTCAATAGTATCTATCAGCCAACGCTTGTCCCCAGGCATTCCCTTGAGTACTTAGGGGAACGGCAGAATACTTAGACAATGAAACCCCACCGAGGGCTTGTCCATATTACCGCATTCTTTTTTATAAGCTTTTTGTTTTCAGTGCAGGTAGCACATGCAGCTCTCACCGAACCCCAGATCCAGTCAGTCCTCGGTCTCCTCACGGCGTTCAACGTTGATACGGCAGTCATAGCAGACGTCAACAACATTTTGCATGGAGGGGCACCGGCAACTCCCCCTGCGCAACCAATATCGACAGACCTGCCCGTCATTGAACGTACCCTCTACATAGGGGTGAGAGGGCCTGATGTGCTGCAGTTGCAGCAGCACCTAATCTTGCAAGGCCTCCTGGCTGCCGACTCGGCAACCGGCTACTTCGGCCCCCTCA
>VMFK01000010.1 GCA_007375995.1 Parcubacteria group bacterium Gr01-1014_56 | reverse complement strand
CAATATAGAGACACAGCAAAATACTGTAGATCAGTTTTCTCTCCATGAGGGAGCACACTACTCTTAATTTACTGCGGCGTCTATGGCTTTATTGACTAGCTCGTCGGCGTGTGCATTTTTCTCTCTCGGGATATGAGTAAAGGTCATGTTTGGTGCATCTTGCAGTCGCATCATAGCGATGCGCGCAAACTGCTCTTTGAGCCCCGGCTCTTTTACTTTATATAAACCAGTGAGCTGGCGCACCACTAACTCACTGTCCATCCGTACCTCAATTTGCATCCCTCGCAGTTTCTCTCCAAACATATTCTTCGACTCGATAAGCGCCCGCACCAGCGCCTCATACTCTGCATAATTATTTGTTGCCTTTCCAATATATTCTGAAATTTCCCGCACCTTCTTTCCTTCTGCGTCCGATATAACAACGCCAATGCCGGCTGGCCCGGGGTTCCCCCTTGCCCCACCGTCGGTGTAAATAATGATTTTCTCCACGCTTGCAGTATATCGCAAAAAGAGTAGAGTTTTGTGTGGAAGCAACCTCAAACTAGGGAGACAGCCCATGAAGCGCAAGTCGTACGTAAACAGAAGACCCCTGAAAGATCCTCTCAAAGTCTTGAAATTATTGCAGCCGGAAGATCATCGTAAAAAGTATATCCACCAGCCCAACGAGATACGAGTAGATACATACGATGAAGACGAAGACGGAACACTCATGGGGCCGCCGAAATTCTATCGGGTGGACCCGGCAGCGGTTGTTCGCTTGATGTTGGCCAAATTTGTCGAGCCTATCTTGAGTTCTCTCTCAAACGTGGCCGACTTTGTAAGAAACGATTGTTCTGAAAAATCGTTGAATCTTGTGCTCACCAATGCCGGCGAGGGGTACGTAAGGTCCCTGCAGAAAAAAATTGAAGAAACTAAAGAAGCGGCCTAACAGCGTCTTCTCAGATTAAAATCCGGCATTTATGCCGGATTCTTTTTTATGCCCAATCATACACACATACATTAACCCATTGCTATAGCGTTTAGTTAATGTAGTCCTACTTAAGATCAAACTTTTTACGCAGCGGAGTGTCGTGCTCAAGTGTATCTACGATCATATACAACAAGTCTTTCCCTATTTTAAAATCTGCTTTTAGTAACGTGACGAAGTCCTCGCAGTCATATGGGTATACCCACACACTGTCTTGTAGCCGGATGAATCCGATTGCGTTGAGAGTGCGGCGCACTTTTTCACGTAGGCTTTTTCTTTTCTCTGGTATATCAAAGATGAGCACCCGCCATCTTTTGTCCCATCGTCTCGGTTTTGGTAATTTATAGTCTGGGAGAGATAAAGAGCGGAGTACTGCCTCCCCCGCTTTTGTGAGATGAATATTTTTTCCTTCATATAATAGCAACCCTCGCTCAACCAGACGTTTACGTGCTGTTTGTATCGACTCGGTTCGTCTTTTTGTAGGGAGAATGCCAAGAGTGCCGAGAGCGCCCAACACATTTGGGGCAACAAGCGCAATGCTTACGACTCCTGCCGTAGCAACAGTATTAAGAACTGCCTTTTGTAAATTTGCGCGTTGTTTTTTCCGTTTATATTCTTTCTCCAATATCCCCATACACTAACTATACGCTATAGCAATGAGTTAGTGTAGTTTATTTTTAAGCTGCTTAGTATCAGTGTTAGATGATATCAACAACACGGATTCTTGGGCGGCCGCGCCAGTCGAGCTCAACATTGCCGACGACGTCGACGCGGCCACCCATTTCGGCCTGCTTACTAAAAGAATCAACGTTTGAAAAGAACGAGATCCCCGCAACACTAAGTGGGCTCGACTGCCCCTTAAGCTCCAGCTCAAGGTGGTCATTGTTTTTACCAAACATTTTTGTGCGAGCGATAGAGACACGCGGAAATATAAAAAGTGGTTTTTCGTTCGCTACCCCAAAGGGAGCCAGCTTCATAAGCTCGGCTTGAGCAAACGGGAGCTCCGCAATATCGAGAGTGCGGTCAATAATAATTTCTTTTTCTTCTATCTCTTTTGTACCCAAAGCCTTAAAGGCTTCATTCAACCGCGGGCCAAGCTCATGCACTCTCTCCTGCGCGAGCGAGAATCCACCTGAGGAGTGATGCCCGCCAAAATGCTGAAATATATCTTTTGCGCCCTCCATGAGTTGAACGATGTTGACGATGCTGTCGCCTCTAACCGAACCACGGATAACATCTCCGCCCTCCCGGCCCCACAAAAACACGGGCTTCCCATGCGTTTGAGCAAGGGTGTTTGCGACGAGCCCTAGGATCCCTGGCCGCCAGTTTGGATTCCCCATCACAATAACCGGGCTCTCTTGGTGCTCATGCATCCGTTTGTTGACCTCTTTCACTGTCGCTGCGACCATGCCTTTGCGTTCATCGTTAATATGATTAAGTATTTGTGCGAGCTCAAGCGCCTCCTCTGCCTCATTGGTCGCAAGTAAGCGTGCTGCGGTCTCTGGTTTGTCCATGCGCGAGGCGGCGTTGATGCGCGGAGCTATCATAAAGCCGATATCATCTTCCGTCATGGAGCTCGGTTTTATTTTTAGGAGTTTGAGAAGTGCGGCGAGCCCGGGGCGACGCCCTTTGCGCATCACGAGTAGCCCGTAGCGCGCGAGCATCCGGTTTTCTCCCACGAGTGGCACCATGTCGGAGAGCGTCGCCATACCGATTAGGTCTAAAAACCATTTTTCTTGGCCCTCCTTCATACCGAAGCGGTTTTTTGCCAGTACTCCTTGTATTAGTTTCCACGCGACTCCTGCGCCGCACAGACCGTCGAACGGATACAAACTATCAGCACGTTTTGGATTTATAAAAGCCAAAGCTGGAAATTGCTCAGCAATTTCTAGCGTCGGCACAATGTGATGGTCAGTCACGATCACGTCGATCCCCCTCTCTTTTGCAAAAAGAATATTCGCGTGCTCGGTGGTGCCAAGGTCAACCGTTATTACAAGTGTGGCGCCCTGCTCTTTTAGTTCAGTTATACCCTCTTCATTTAAACCGTAGCCTTCTTTGTGGCGATGCGGGATATAGTGCACGACAGAGAGCCCGATTGCGCGCAAAAACTCAGTGAGCGCTACTCCGCCGGGGATGCCGTCGCAATCGTAGTCGCTCCACACCGCAATTTTCTCTCCCGTTTTTTGCGCGCTCAAAATCCTATCCACCGCTCTCTCCATGTCCGGCAAAAGCATCGGGTCGTGCGAGTCACGCTCAAAATCAGGCACAAGAAATTGTTCTTGGGCCTTCTTGCCTACGACGCCACGGGCGATCATGAGGTCATAGAGGAGCTCCGAATGTGCGCGCTCGCGCACACGGTAAGATTTCGCACGGTTTATGAGAGACACCTACGTATTATAACGTCGTGGTGAAAGAGCCTGATTTGCTGGCCTCGCCCGACCCGCCGCTACGCAATGCCTTAATTTTATAGGAGTACAACGTACCGGGGAGAAGCCCAGGTATGGTGACCGAGTGTGTCATTGCCACTGTGTTGTCAAAGAGCTTCGTGACCATCACTCCATTTTTCGTGATGACGACATTGCCCGTTGAGAGATAATTAGTATTCCAAGAAATAGTCGCCCCGGTCGAGCCAGGAGTAACTATAGGGTTGGTGATCTTAAGAAGCGGGACGATTACTTTCGCTCCTGCACTTATGCCTGACTCGTTACCTGCGGCGTCGAGCGCCGTTATGGTATAGGTGTAGATTGCGCCCAACTTCATTGTTTTGTCTGTGAAATTAAGCCCAGTTGTTTGGCTGAGGAGTACAGCGTTTCGATACACGCGATACCCGACAACACCCACATTGTCGCTTGATGCATTCCACGAGACGAGCACTCCCTCTGGTGATTGAACGCCGACTACTCCTGTAGGAATACTTGGCGCAGTGGCGTCACCAGACGGTGGTGGTGGAGGAGGTGGGGGCGGAGGCTGCGTCCCAAATAATGCGTAGAGGAGTATGTTTGGTGAGCTAGTGGCAAGCCCGGAGAGAAGCCCGTTGGTCCCGTTGGAAACAAGCGCGCTCTCAACTTCTGCAGGCGAGGCACTTGGGTTTGCCTCGAGATACAATGCGGCCACGCCCGCGGTATGCGGCGAAGCCATCGATGTACCGCTCATTTGTATTGTTGCGGTGTCGCTTGTATTTGAGGAGGAGATAATGTCCACACCCGGAGCATACAGGTCGACACAAGTGCCCCAGTTGGAGAATATAGCGGCAGCATCAGTTATTTGCGATGCCCCTACGGTGATTGCCTCCAAAGTACTCGCTGGCGAAGACGCACAAGCATCTTTGTTTTTATTCCCTGCGGCAATCGCATAGGTGACTCCAGAGGCGATTGAGCGTTTTACCGCATCATTGACCGATGCACTAAAGCCCCCGGCGATCGACATATTGGCAACTGAAGGTCCTGCATGATTCGCGGTTACCCAGTCAACACCTGCAATAACTTGGCTCCAGGAGCCCACGCCTGTGCAGTCGAGTACCCGCACCGGGTGGAGTGTTACTCCCTTTGCAACTCCATACGTTGAGCCACCAACTGTTCCTGCAACATGGGTCCCATGCCCGTAGCAGTCAGTAGTCCCCAAACCGTCTAGGACCGCGGTGTAGCCCGTGCCAATGCGGCCGGTAAACTCGCCATGGGTGTCGCGTACGCCCGTATCAATGACATAGACATGAACACCTGCGCCAGTTTTGTCATATGAATAAGAACTAGAGAGCGGCAGCGCATGCTGGTCGATACGGTCAAGACCCCAGGTAGCGCCCGTTTGCGTTGTTGCAACTTGCACCAAGCTGTCTTGCTCAACTCGGGCAACAAGTGGGTTTTTTTGTAATTCCTTTGCGGCTTTCGCAGACAAAGTTGCGGTAAAACCATGAAGCGCTTTGGTATATACGTAAAGAAGTTTTCCTTTGTTCTCTTTCGTGATTGAGTCTGCTACCGCGGGGATTTGCGACACGCTGTCCTTAAATGTAATGATGTATTGGTCAGGAATTAGCACGCTGTCGTTTTGTACAGTGACATCGGGCGAAGTAGTAAGCGCTTGAGCAGTGTCTGCTTCTACTAAAAGAGCGAACGGGCTTATAAAAAGCGCGGCACTGAGAACAAATACAAAAAACCTTGTGGCGTATGTGGTTTTGGCCATA
The DNA here is from genome assembly GCA_007375995.1 of Parcubacteria group bacterium Gr01-1014_56. GTDB lineage: Bacteria > Patescibacteriota > Minisyncoccia > Phycocordibacterales > SBAW01 > GWA1-54-10. The sequence continues at coordinate 11,796 of VMFK01000010.1, read as the reverse complement.
GCGATTCGGTACTGAATAATAATAATCGCTAGTATACTAGAAATATGGAAAGTTGCATTTTTTGTAAAATCGTCTCGGGCGAGATCCCTGCGCACAAAATATACGAAGACGACACCTACCTCGCATTCCTAGATATCCACCCACAAGCCCCCGGCCATGTACAGATAATCCCTAAAAAACATTACCGATGGGTGTGGGACGTGCCAAACATTGGCACCTATTTTGAGCTCGTGCAAAAAATCGCTCACGCACAGCAAAAAGTGTTCAATACCGACTGGATATTATCAAAAATAGTTGGCGATGAGGTTGAGCACGCGCATATCTGGGTCTTCCCTAACAACAACGTACAAGGAGACAAAATGGACTTTGCAGGCAATGCAGAAAAAATAAAAGCTGCGCTAAATTAATACCTCAGCGTAACACCTCAATCCCAGGCAGTGTGCCGTGTGCGAGAAACTCTAACGTTGCGCCGCCACCAGTTGAAATAAAAACTTTTTCTGGATCAAAAGGAAATTTAACGACTGCCGCTGCAGTATCTCCCCCGCCAATGACCGCCCCTACCCCGGAGTCCACCAACGCTTGTGCGAGTGCGTAGGTTGCTTCGCCGTACCCTTTTTCAAACCAACCTACTGGGCCGTTCCATAACACAAAGCGCGCTTCTTTAACTTCTCCCACCCAAGCAGCTTTTGTTTTAGGACCTATATCAAACATTCCTTCAAGCTGGGGTAAGCCGTCTTCTGGCAGAAAAACATTTGCGCGCGTGGATTTGTATTGATTAGCGATATTGCCGCCGATCAAAACCTTCTCATATATCTTGGCAAGCTTTTCGATCAGTGGTGCTTTTGTCTCAAGCTTTGCACCCCCGACGATAGCTAAAGAAGGTTTTATTGGTGCGAGTGCCTCCGATAATTTTTCAATTTCCTTTTCCATAAGCAACCCGGCATACGAGGGTAGGAGTTTTGCGACGCCAACAATAGAGGCGTGTGCTCGGTGCGACGCAGCAAACGCGTCATTTACAAACATATCCTCACCTTCTGCGAGTTTTTTAGCAAAGGCCTCGTCGTTGGCCTCTTCGCCCGGGTCAAATCGGACATTTTCAAGCATAGTCACCTCAACCCCCGGCAAAAGCTCGGAGAGTCTGCGAGAGAGGGGTGCGGTGCGCAAATTCTCGACCACCTTACCCTCGGGGCGGCCTAGGTGGGTTAGGATAGAAATTTTGGCGCCCTTCTCGGCAAGTAACTCAATTGTCGGGAGTGCCGCTTTGATGCGCGTGTCATCTGTTATGACGGCTTGCCCCGAGCTCGTGTCGAGGGGTACATTAAAATCAACGCGCAAAAGAACTCGCTTGCCGCTTACGTCCGCATCTCGAACTGATTTTATTTTTTGCATGTTTACCGTGAGCCTTGTCGAACGGCTTCTATTATCGCAAGAAAAGAATCGGCGCGCGCGCTTGCACGACCAACAAGGAATCCGTTTACACCTCCCTCTTGTATAAGAGTAGAAGCATTCTCAGCCTCGACTGAACCGCCGTAAAGCACCGGGACTTTGAGCGCAGACTCTCTGCCGACAAGTTCGGCGAGAATTTTGCGGATAAAGATACCCATCTCGCGCAAGTCAGCCGGTTTCATTGCCTGTGAGGCATCCTTGCCTATCGCCCAGACAGGTTCATACGCGACGATCAGTTTCTTAAGTAAATTCTTTGGGACATTCCGAAGTGCGGCGTTGAGTTGCCCCTCAACAAAAGAGAAATAATCTGCCTCGGGGCTTCGGCTCTCCTCGCCGATGCACAAGACCGGGACAAGACCTGAGTCGAGAGTGCGCTCCAGCTGGGCGCGGACTTTGTCGTTTGTCCCCGCAGCCGAGCGGTACTCGGAGTGGCCGATAATGACAAACGAGGCACCGACTCCCTTCATCATCGTGGCCGAGATACTGCCTGTATGTTTTGGGTCTGCATGGTACGTGACTTTTTGTGTGCCGACCTTGATTGGCGAGCTTTCAAGCAAGTTTGCTATCTCTGCAATAAAAGGAGTGGGTGGCGCTATCCAGACATCTACACCAGTAAGCCCGCGCAATTTGCGGCGCAACAGGAGAGAAAGCGCTCGCGCCTCCTCGGCATCTGCGATATACATCTTCCAGTTGCCGATAACGAGGCGCTTTTTAGCCACCCCCAAACTATACACGAAAAAGACCGGGCACAAACCCGGTACAAAAAACAGTGAGGGGCAGTCATATGACTGCCCCTACTTACTATTTCTTGTGATGCTTCGTCAGGCGATTGACGATCACCTGAACAATACATTTTTGTTGGAAAACATGGTGGACTGTCCCCACCACAAACCCCGCGGCAACCGCCACACCCACAGGGTGAAGAACCAGGACCGGGGCAAAGCACAAGAGCTCGCCGGGGCCCCCGTGCTTCTTGTTCGCGGCCTGCGCGCTGCCTGGTACGACTAGCGTGGCAAGAAATCCAATCGCCACCATAGTAGAAAGAACCTTCTTCATAATGCCCTCCCGGGTTTGTTACATGGGTTGCATTATTGCAGCCACCTCCTTTGTACATCATCCTACACGTGGTTTCAATACACACCATACAAGCCAGGTATCAAAAAAGGCGACAATCCAATTTGGAAAGTCGCCTGGTTAGTTGGCAGCGGCAGCCCCATAGCGTACGCATTACGTAGTGCCAGAGGGAGCTGCCGCCTCTTGCCGGAGCTGGAGGTCCGAGCCCCGGAAGAACAAAAGGGTGATTTTATGTTTCTTAGCGACGGCACACGGCATAGGCTGCAGCTGTGACAGAAGTCGCTGGAACCGCCAGCACAGCTCCCCAGATACCCCAGATCGGCATGCCTGCCAGCAAGAGAACAGCAGGTAAGTCTTGAAATAAGAACGTGAGCATTTTAATACTCCTTCAGGATTTAGATTAGGAATTACTTGTGTAACCCCTTTCAAACGCTCGAGTGGCTCAAGAGCTTGAAAGGGTGGGCGAATGATTTTATTTATCATTCGCCCAGTAAATTTAATGAACTGTTTTCCGAAAGGCCAATAGCTCAACTTTTGCAGCCAGATTATTTGGCTTGCAGTTGGGACATCCGTCGAGAAACCTCAGGATTGCTCCATGTGCTCCTTCACTAAATGCCTTTTCGAGCCTTTTTCGCAACTTCTGGGTTAGAAACTCTTGTGCGGTTTTCTCCGAGATCGTATATTGGCCGCACGTCTCGCATTGTATGAAGAACTGGCGCGAGGGAGGGACTCCGCTAACTCTTTCCATCACCCGGCCCTCCGTTGCTTGGTGATGAACTCGCGGGCAATGCGGCCCGCAAGGTTTGGAAGGTTTCCGAGATCATCTTCGCAGATGATCACGTCTGCCTTCCCGCTATCTTTGTGTGGATTCATCGTCACATCGATCGTGACGACAAACCCGTGGAACTCGAAGAATCCGTCCGTACCATGAAGAACGTCCATGGCCGAACGAACGGCGGTGTAGAATTTCACCGCCTCTCCGAGCTGCCGCCCAACCTCTTGTTCAAGGCGGGCAACGGTCGGAGTCTTCTTTACCGGCTGGCTCTTGCGAACTAGCTCGGCGGCGTCTTTCCACGACATATAGCCGCAGTAAGACGCCCTGCAAATTCCAAGCACCTCTACTTCAAAGAGGTGGCCGGTATAACCGTTAGAGTAGCCCATAGCCACCTCCTGCGTTTTTGGAATCGCATGATTGCGATCCCTCGTACCGTACCGACCCCATATGAAGTCAGTCCGGCAACGAGGAACAACATCAGTCTGCGCATACGCGCATATTGTTCTGCGTTTTTCCTTATTGCTATTCAGTTGTCAGAGATCGGGTGGCTAAGAAACTGACTCTTATCCTATGCCTACCATTATACACCCAATAAGGGCTATTGTCAAGCCCCCTTCTCTACTAGACGAAATACCTCCTCAATACTAGTTTGGCCTTGTGCGGCTTTAAATAAGGCGTCTTCTACCATGGTGGTCATCCCCTCTTCTCGTGCTTGGTCCTCAAGTATGACGCCGGGCGCTCCATCTTGAATCAGCTCTTTACTACTTGTTGTTATAGGTAAAACCTCTTGAACTCCCAAGACTCCTATATACCCCTGCTCACATTGTGAGCAGGAAATGGCGCGAGCAAATAGTATCTCCTTCCATTGTTTGATGTCTTCGATAATTTTTTCTTCCTTGAGCGCTCCTAGCACCCGACCAAAATTTGCATAGGGCTCCAGCGGCGCGCCTTCTGTGCGAGAGAGCAGATATGTCTCCTTGTCATGCGGACATATTTTTTTAACCGTGTTAACACCAATGACTCCGGGCACGGTTGAGGCGAAAAGAAGTGCAGAGACGCCGAGGTCGCGCAAAGTGTCGAGTGCAGAAGCAGCCCCAGGAGCCTCAACACCAGCAAGCACTAGTAGCCCGCGGTTTGCGGCGCTGAGCGCAAGTGCGAGCGTGTCGCTGTCTTTAATTTCTCCCACCATGACAACGTCGGGGTCTGTTTTAAGGATTGCGCGCAAACCGGCGGCTGTGGTTAAACCTACCTCTGGTCTTATTTCAGTCTGTGCGATATGTGGAAAGCGGTGCTCTACTTTTTCTTCGATCGTAGTTATAGAAAGGTCCGTGTGGGAGAGCTGGTCAAGCAACGTGTAGAGCGTTGTTGTTTTGCCGCCGCCAGACGGGCCCGCAACAACAATAAGTCCTGAGCGTTTCTCTAAGAACGCGTAAGCTCGCGCTAACGTCTCACCGTGGAACCCAAGTGAGGTGAGCGAAAAGCCGCTCCCGCCATGAGATTCATTTCTGAGCCTCAGCACAAGACGCTCGCCCTGCGTTGTTGGGAGTGCACTTACATGCACGGTATGGCTCTCGCCTTGTTTCTCAAATTTAAATCTCCCCTCCTGAATGTTTGAGGACGTCGGCAGAAGTTTTGCGAGCATTTTTAGCCGCTCGGAGAGTTCTGCCCCGATATGTACAGGGAGCTGCATCGCCTCGCGCAAGGCCTCCCCGATGCGGTAGCGCACCAGCGTTGTTGTGCCGATATCAATATGGATCCCGTGGGCGCTGCTTAAAAGTGCATGATGGATAAGCGCGTCAACCACGTGCGTGCCCTGCTCAAGAAGCTGGCTAAACTTCTCCCTCAGGATTTTTTGATACTGCAGAAGACCTTTCTTTATAGAGGCGCGCGAGGTCAGACGCGGTTGGATCTTGTATGGCAACCGCAGAGCCTCAAGCTCTGTCAAGTCGTCGAGGTCAAGAAGTGCTACCTCAAGCACCATGCCGTCTAGTCGATAGCTGAGGATGTTGTGCGAGCGCGAGATGGGCTCAGGGATAAGAAGAAGCGCCGCTCCAGAAATGTCTTCGCGGTTCAAAACAACAAAGGTGGTGCCGCTCGCATGCGCGGCCGCCCGCCGGAGTTCATCCTCAGCTACGATATTGCGCCGTTGCAGTAGGTTATAGAGGGACTCCCCCTCCTCGGGGATAACATCGGCAAGCTGCCCGCGCGAGATCAGCCCGCTGTCAATCAAAAAATCCATGAGTTGCCCCTCATCAACCTGCATTGCATACAGTATATATCGAAGATATACTCGCGTGCAGTTGCACCTAAACAGAAGGAGAAGACTATGGCATCGGTATCGGTTGTGAATGTAATCTTCTATTTACTCGGTACTTTCTGCTTGGTGGGAGGTATTATTGTTTGTCTTAGATCAAGGCAATCTAGCAAACCTTCGGACAGTGACTCATGGGCTGCCGGATCTGTCCTGCTTGGATTTGGACTGCTCATCTGTGCTTTGTTTTGGGACGCCGGCAATCCTGGCAAAGGATTTAGTGATTATTTGTTCCGCTCTCAAGCCGAGCTTGAGCAGAGGAGCACGATGACAGATCTGAAGGGTGAAATAGATCCAGCTATACGCTTCTTTTCCCTCGTCTGTCCAGATCCTGGTATTTGGAGTGTTTGGGACGAATCTTGGAAACGCAAGTGGCATGAGTATTGGTCATATGCTGATGGAACGCCTTCTCCGCATGGGGCGGGATGTTATTCCCAGCCTGACGATCAGTAACATTCGTAAGATTCTGTGTGCCCGGCGATAGTAAGCCGGGCGCTCTTTTTTATAGTTGACAACCTGCCTCATTTTCTATATACTTCTTATTGACTGATAACCGTCCTGAATAAGGTCGGTTTTTTTATTACCAAAATTACACATCACAAAACTATATATGTTTGATCTTAAAGTAATGAACTCGGTTTTGGGCGAGCTCGAGGAGGACCGCGGCATACCGCGAGAAAAAGTTATCGAGGCTATCGAGGCTGCACTCGCAACCGCATATAAAAAAGAATACGCAAAAAAAGGCCAGATCATCCGGGCAGTTCTCGACATGGACGCGGGCACGACTCAGTTTGTCCAGGTAAAAGAGGTGGTCGACGAAACGACCGTGCGCTTTGAGCCCGTAAACGAAGCTGAGGCTTCGCACGGGGCAAGCGAAACAAAAATGATAAACGAAAAGGGCGAAGCTATCGGCGTACTCCCGCTCTTTAACCCAGAGCAACATATTATTTTGGCGGACGCCAAACTGATTAAACGCGACGCGCAGGTAGGAGACGAGCTTGTCTTCCCGCTTGAGAACAAAGACGACTACGGCCGCATCGCAGCGCAAACCGCAAAGCAAGTTATCATCCAAAAAATCCGCGAAGCAGAAAAGATCTCCGTCGTGGCTGAGTTTGGCAAACGCCAAGGAGAAATCGTCTCCGGCACCGTGCAGCGGATGGAGCGCGGCAATATCTACATCGACCTCGGGCGCGCAACGGGCATACTCCCCTACGAGGAGCAGATCCCCGGCGAGCGTTACCGCCAAGGCGAGCGCATCCACGCGCTACTCTACCAAGTAGAGGAGTCTCCTCGCGGTATCTATCTGAGACTCTCGCGCTCAAATCCTAACTTCTTGGCAAAATTGTTTGAAATGGAGGCGCCTGAGGCTGCACACGGCACGGTTGTCTTTAAAGCAATCGCGCGCGAAGCGGGTAGCCGCTCCAAGGTCTCGGTTGCATCGACCGACCCGCATGTCGACCCAGTAGGTTCACTCGTAGGCCAGCGTGGCGTGCGTGTCTCGACAGTTACCTCTGAGCTCGGGGGCGAGAAAATCGACATTATCGAGTGGTCTGAAGACCCAAAGGCATTTATCGAGGAGGCGCTCTCCCCTGCGCGCGTTATTTCAGTTGAGCTGAGCGATGCTGAGCACAAAGCGACTATTAAAGTGAGCGAGGACCAGCAGAGCTTGGCTATCGGGCGCGGCGGGCAGAACGTGCGCCTCGCAGCAAAGTTGACCGGCTGGAGGATCGACATACAGTCAGTCGGCGGACAAAAAGTCGCCGAAGCAGAAGCACCGGAAGCAACAGACGAAAAAGAAAAGAAAGGAGAGAAAAAAGAAACTGAATAAAAATAATATATACTACCTATATATGAATCTTTGGCACGATATTTCTTTGGGCGAAAATGTTCCTGAGGAGATTAATGTAATTATTGAGATCCCTAAGGGTTCAAGCAACAAATACGAAATAGACAAAGAGACTGGTCTCATTAAGCTCGATCGAGCCAACTATTCTGCGGCTCCTTATCCCTTTGATTATGGCTTTGCTCCACAAACACTCTGGGAGGACGGCGACGCGCTAGATGTTGTAGTGCTCTCAACGTTTCCTTTGATGCCAGGAATTTTGGTTAACGCACGCCCTGTTGCTGTGATGGAAATGATTGACACCACTGAGTCGGACTACAAAGTCATTGCTGTTCCAGTGGACGACAAGCGCTGGAGTGACGTGCAAGATCTTGCGGACATCAATAAACATAACCTCAAGGAGTATCAACATTTTTTTGAGACCTATAAAGAATTAAAGGGAGACAAGGTAACTGTGTCAGGCTTCAAAGGTAAAAAAGAAGCCATCGAGGCAGTCAAAAAATCTATACAACTCTACCAAGAGAAATTTGGGAAGAAGTAATTGGGGATAAAGCCGTAGTGGTATACTACGGTTATGGAAATCCCTCCCTCAAACTATCAAAACAAAAAACAAGATGAGGGTGTGGGGCCACTGATCGGTATTATTATTATTGTAGCGATTATCGCCGCGGGCGGCATATATTTTTTAGTCACGCAGGAGATGGAGCGGCGAGCGACTCCGCCTGACGGACAAGAGCAGGCAAGTCTCTAGATTTTATTGCTCGTATTGACGTAATCTGGTAGTATCGCGCAATGCAAAATGCAAATTTGAACAATTTAGCAACGTCTTTTGCCAAAAAATCCCTGCCAGGCTCTGAAATCGAGCTCTCAGGTGAAATACCTGCAGAAACTATTGCTCCCTACCGAGAGACGGCTCTCAAGCATCTAAGCGAACACATAGAGATGCCCGGGTTTCGCCCGGGCAAAGTGCCGCCGCACATGATTGTAAATAAAATCGGTGAGGTTGCTGTGCTTGAGGAGGCGGTGGAGCTTTTTATGCGAGATTTTTACGTGACGCTTCTTGAAACGCACAAGATAGACGCGGTCGGCCGGCCTGATATCCGGATTATGAAACTCGCTCCCGGGAACCCAGTTAGTATCGTGGTCAACACGACCGTGTACCCAGAGGTGACACTTCCTAAAAACTGGAAGTCGCTCGGCAATGAGGCAGCTTTAGAGCCCGCAAGCCTCGCGACCGATGAGGAGGTTGAGCAGACTATCGAGTCGCTACGTAAGAGTCGCGCACAAAAAGGAAAAGAGAATGAGGAGCCGGTGCTCCCGGAGCTTACCGACGAATTTGCAAAAACAATTGGCAAGTTTGAAACTGTTGAAGAACTTAAAGCACAAATAAAAAAAGGTATTGGCGAGGAGAAAGAGCGTGCAGCAAAAGACAAGCGTCGCGGGAAAATCATTGAGGTCTTGATCGAAAAGATGCAGATTGAGGTGCCGAAAATTTTTGTCGACTCAGAATTGGAGAAAATCATCGCTCAACTTAAAGAGGACATCGCGCGCTTTAATATCCCCTACGACGACTATCTAAAGCGCGTGGGCAAAACCGAAGAGCTATTAAAAGAAGAGTTTCGTGAGCAGGCGCGCAAGAGAGCCCTGCTCCAGCTCGCCCTAAATAAAATCGCCGAGGAAGAAAAGGTAGAGGCCGATAAAGATATGGTTGAAAGCGAGATCAAACACGCGCTCGAGCACTTCCCTGATGCAAAACCTGACTTACTACGGATCCATGTCGAGACAGTGCTGCGCAATGAAAAAGTTTTGCAGATGCTCGAGGGTGGTGAGGTAAAGAAATAAAAAGAAAAAGGGCCGGGCAACAAAGTGTTGTCCGGACCCTTTGAGAAGGGTGGGCAAGGACTAAAATATCCCTGCCAGGTTACCCATTACTGATCCGATCATCAACATGATCGAGGCAGCAAATAGAACACATTCCGTCTTTGTCAGTTCGAAACTGAACGAAAAACGATAAACTGTGTCGTTGTTTACAACCGTTCTAACCATTTTAACCTCCTTTGATGTCGTGCGCGGAATGCGCATCGACGAAAGAACTTCAGCAGAACACTCAAGTCCGCCCCATGCGGAAGGCACGAAAACGGACACTCGCGAAGAGTGCCCTGTGACTACAATTGTCAGCTTGAAAAAGACTTCCGTCAAGCGTATACTCTCCACATGCAAAAAAACCAAGCAAGACAAGCCGAATATAGCCAACTCGTGCCTATGGTGATCGAAAAGTCTCCTTTTGGCGAGCGTGCATTTGATATTTACTCACGCCTCCTTAAAGAGCGCATTATCTTCCTTGGCGGCCCTATCGAGGACCACACCGCAAACTTGGTGATAGCACAGCTACTCTTTTTGGCGTCCGAGGATCCTAAAAAAGACATCCAACTCTACATCAACTCCCCTGGCGGCTCGGTCACGGCAACGCTTGCCATGCTCGACACGATGAACTTTATAAAACCCGATGTCTCAACTGCATGCGTTGGTATCGCGGCATCCGGCGCTGCGATACTCCTTGCTGCTGGCGCCAAGGGTAAGCGCTTTGCCCTCCCCAACGCCGAGGTGATGATCCACCAGCCGTGGGGCGGTGTCCAAGGCCAGGCAACTGACATCGAGATCACCGCCAAGCATATTGTCTCTACGCGCGAGCGCCTCAATAAAATTCTTGCAAAAACGAGCGGCCAGCCGCTTGAGCGGATCGAAAAGGACGTTGAGCGCGACTACTTTATGTCCGCTGAGGAGGCAAAAAAATACGGTATTGTCGACGACATTTTCACCAACAAGGCAGGCAAAAAGTAGGTTGCATTTCTAAGCCTTTACTGCTACTGTAACCCTGTGCAAATCAGGTTCGACCAACTTACTTTGTTATTTAAATTTTAGTTACGTTCTCGCCGCAAGCATTCCTACCAAATGATTATTTCTGTGAAAAAGGCACTCTTAGGTTTTAGAAAAGGCTAATCACAGCTACCTCCTTGTCCGCAACGGCAAGGTTACATTAGTGGGGCGCTTGCGGTTTGGGAACCCAAACCGTTTATGTCGCTTACATACGCACTAGTACTCATGGGTCTTGCGGGCCTGGCCGGAATCGCGATCGGATACGTCTTCCGTTTGCTCTATGGCCTCTCGCAGAAAGGTTCGATAGAAGTCGAGGTTAAGCAACTCCTGCTCAACGCTCGCGAAGACGCAAAGAAGATTACCGGAGAAGCAGAGGCGCAAGCAAAAGCAGCGCAGAGCACTATTGAGGCAGAAGTAAAAGAAAAAGAGGACAAGATAACCCGAGCCGAAGAGCGGGTTTTTAAACGTGAAGAAGGGCTCGACAAAAAACAGGCCGAGCTTGAGCGCGAAATAGAGGGGCTCAAGAATCGAATTGAGGAAATAAAAGGCATTAAAGAGCGCGCTGAGGCCTTGGTTGAGCAAAAAGCGGACGAGCTCGCCAAAGTAGCGGGGCTCACCAAAGAGCAGGCAAAGGCTCAGCTCATGAGCGAGATCGAGCGAGAAGCTGACGAGGACCTTATGGTACGCCTCGCCAAGCTTGAGCGCGACGGTATGGAGAAACTTGAGCGCAAAGCTAAGGATATCCTCACGACCGCGATCCACCGCCTCGGCAACTCGGTTGCCTCCGACACCATGGCAACCGCTATCACGATCCCCAACGACGAGATCAAGGGTAAAATCATCGGCAAAGAGGGTCGCAATATAAAAGCCTTTGAGCGCGCAACCGGGGTTGAGGTGATTATCGACGACACGCCAGGCTCTATCGTCATGTCCTCCTATGACCCATTGCGCCGTGCAGTTGCACGCGTGGCACTTGAGAATCTCATTATTGATGGCCGTATCCAACCAGCAAAAATCGAAGAGATTGTCGAGAAGGCTAAGGGAGAGGTTAATAAAATCATTAAAGAAAAGGGCGACGCGGCCGCGTTTGAGGCTGGCGTGCTCAACCTTGACCCACGTTTGATCCAGATATTAGGCCGGCTCCACTTTAGAACCTCCTATGGCCAGTCGGTCCTCCAGCATTCAGTTGAGATGGCCCACATTGCAGGCATGATCGCCGAGGAGCTAGGTGCCAACCCTGCCGTTGCACGAGCAGGAGCCTTGCTCCACGACATAGGCAAGGCTCTAGACCACGAGGTGCAGGGTACTCATGTCGAAATAGGCCGCAGGATATTGCAGAAATTTGGAGTCTCTGAGGAGGTTGTTAAGGCAATGCAGGCGCACCATGAGGAATATCCTTATGAAACGACCTAATCTATCATTGTCCAGGTTGCAGACTCTATCTCGGGTGGCCGGCAAGGGTCTCGGCGC
>VMFK01000009.1 GCA_007375995.1 Parcubacteria group bacterium Gr01-1014_56 | reverse complement strand
ACCTTGCAGCATGATGCTTTTCTTCACCATTAAACTATGCCTCTCTAGCCTCGGGCTGGTGCTCTTGCTTAGTATCAAGCGCTATTATATTCAGACATTTCATTTGATATTTCAGCGGGTACGCCCCAGCCTCAACCGCATGCTTCATAACATCGTACTTTTTATCCAGCATATCTTACCGCTTATCGCCCGCCGCGGGGTCGCCAGCGCGTTTAGGTATCTGAGAGCTTTGCTCAGTAGCTCACTCGCTCGCCTTACGCTCTATACAGAGGTTACGCTGAGGCGCATGCTCACCACTATGCAAGAGACGATGCAGCCGCGCCGCGGAGGCGGGAGCGCCTCAACGTTTTTGCAGGAGGTTGCGGAGCATAAAAGCAGACTTCTCAAAGACCCCGCCGAAAAAAGAGCGATTTTCGAGGAGTATCACTAGCACTTAAAAATAGAAAGCAGAAAAAACGCCGCCTTAGCTCAGTTGGTAGAGCAACTCTTTTGTAAAGAGAAGGTCCCCAGTTCGAATCTGGGAGGCGGCTCACGCAGGGTTATCTTGTGCTGGTAGCGCTCGAGGTACTTTCTTTCGTTGAAGTGGCGAGGGTCTGTAACTCCGGCATAAGCTTCTCCATATCCTCGAGCGTTTTAAAACCATATACTGGCGCGCGGCTGTTGATGATAAGTGCAGGGAGAGGTGTTTTTATTTTACGCAGAGTAATGAGTGTCTGGAGCGCGGAGAGGTCAAGGTTGTAGTCAAAGGAGTATACTCGCAGGTCTGGATAGGTTTCTCTGAGGTAGGTCAGCACGTCTCCTGTTTTGCTACACTCCGGGCAATCGCCCGTGTTTGAATAAAAGTACAGCACGGACACGGGTTTTGTATTGCATTTTTGCGAGATCTGCCGCATGAGGAGGTAATCTTTTATTTCAAGAAGAGTGTACTGCTTCTTCAGTATGACCACCTCCGCAGTGTCGCTCCCGAGCCGCTCCTCAGCAAACGACAAACGCTCCGCAAGGGAATTAAGTTCATCGGTCAAGACAGGGTGCTCAGCAATTATGCTGCAATCGAGGTTACCCAGAAGCTCGAACTGGACTTCGGAGGAGAGGAGGTCGATAGCTATAGCTTCTTGCGCCCCGCGGATATCTGCAATACGCGAGGAGTCGATCCTCGCCGCAATATAAAATGCCGTTATAAAAATCGCAGTGGTAATGAAAAACGCGAGCGTATATTTGCGCCAGTCTTGCATATAGAATTAGCGCCAAGGCGCAGGCCGAGAGCGCGCAGCGCCCCACAAAGCGCGTGCCAGCCACATTGGCGCGATAAAACCAAACAGCGTGAAATAGGAGAAGTATGAGAAGAAAGTAAGTTTACCCTGGACGATTTTGTTGCCCAAGAGGATCGCGGTTATCGTTAAGCCCATAACTGCGATGATCGCAAAAGTCATCATGCTGGTGTTGAGGAAGAACCAGTCAAAGTGTGGTACCTGAAAATGAAACGTGACCGGAACACCCGTGGCCCACATGTTCAGTGCTCTTGTGAGTGCTGTTTGTAAGACAGTAAAGATCAGGTAGGTGGTGATATACAGGCCGAGGAAAAATGCGCTGAGGCCAAAGGGGAGCACCAGCATGCCAAAGTTACCATACTTGGGGTTGAGATACATGTAAGAGTAGTCGCGCGAATTTTCTAAGAACCCTTGCGACCAGCGCGCACGCTGCTTGAGTAATGCACGCAGTGTCCTAGGGACAGTGGTGTAGACGGTTGCGTTATGTGCATTAACGATCTTGAGGCCATTATGGTGCATACGAAAAGCGATCTCCATGTCCTCGGTGTTATGTGCATGATGAAAGAGGCCTATTTTGTCAAACACCTCGCGACGATAAATCGAGAAGGGCCCCGGGAGCACGTTGAGTGCACCAATGTTGTCGAACATTTTTTTATAAAACACACCAAAGGTATACTCAACCGCCTGCATATGCTCAAGCATTGAGCGAGGCCGGGAGACCTTCATCGCGGGCATGATCGCATACACTGAAGCATCTTCTTCAAACTTTTTCACCACTTCGGTGAGCGCGTCCGGAGAGACAAATGAGTCTGCGTCCAAACATCCTACTAGTTCGTTTGTAGAGTACGTAATGCCGAAGTTGAGCGCGGTATATTTGCCGCCATTTTCTTTGTAAAAATATTTTATCTGGGGGTGGTTCTTTGTGTACTCCGCTACAATGTCTCGTGTGCCGTCTTGTGATCCATCGTCCACCACAAGGATCTCAAGCTTATCTTTAGGATACTCAAGCCCCAATAGCGAGGTGAGAGTCTGGACTATGGTACGCTCCTCGTTAAACGAAGGCACGATAATACTCACGGTGGGGAGACGGCGCGGCTTGAGAGTTGTCTTTAGAGCGGGCTTTTTCTCAAGAAAAGAGATTAACAAAAACACCTCAAAGTAGAGGGCCAAAAAGAGACAAAGGTAGACACCTAGGGCACCTGTTAGCATTAGGTTATTGTAGCATTTTAGCCTATTTTAAGCCATACTAAAGCGTATCTATGACGGATATTGAAACGGGCCTGCCTGCCGGCAGGCAGGGGCATCTTCATCCTATTTCTTCTCTTATACGCGAGGTACACCAGATCTTTGCGCGCATGGGTTTTACATTTGCAGAGGGGCCCTTACTTGAAAGCGAGTGGTACAACTTCGACGCGCTCAATGTACCCAAGGAGCACCCCGCGCGCGACATGCAGGATACATTTTATATAAAAGACACGCCAGGGTATGTTTTGCGCACGCACACCAGCCCTGTGCAGATGCGCTACATGGAAGCGCAGATTAAAAAAGGCATCGCACCGCCCTACCGCATCATTGTGCCCGGCAAAGTATTCCGCAATGAAGCGACCGACATGACTCATGAGGCCGAATTTTTCCAAGTCGAGGGGTTGGTGGTGGGTGAGGATATAACGTTAGCCAACCTTAAAGGCACGATCGAGCAATTTTTTAAAGAATTATTTAAGGGGGCTTTGGTTGAGGTGCGGTTTCGTCCGAGCTTCTTTCCATTTGTTGAGCCTGGGGTAGAGGTAGATATGCGTTTAGTGGGCGAGGGCGTGCCCGAGAAACTGCGCGACAAATGGATCGAAATCATGGGCGCGGGGATGGTGCACCCCTCGGTCTTAAAAAACGCCGGTATTGATGCAGATAAGTACAGCGGTTTTGCGTTTGGTATGGGGCTCGACCGCCTGGCGCTCTTGCGTTGGGGGATAGACGACATCCGTCTTATGCATACAGGGGACCTACGCTTCATAAATCAATTTTAATTATGTTGGTATCGCGCAACTGGCTCCAGAAATTTTTTGATGTTGAACTTCCGTCCGCAGAAGCGCTTGCGGAGGCGCTTACCTTTCATGCGTTTGAAATAGACGGAATAGAAAAGAAGGGTAATGACAACGTACTTGATGTTAAAGTAACTCCAAATAGGGGCCACGATTGCTTGAGCCATCGCGGTATTGCTAAAGAACTTTCGGCGATACTTAAAATCCCTCTTACCCATGACCCGCTAGATGGAGTCCCCACACTTGCACCAGTCACAAATGCAGTGTCGGTGAAGCTTGAGGAGGAAGTGCTCTCTCCGCGCTACATCGCCTCATACATTAAGGGAGTAAAAGTCGGATCCTCACCGGAGTGGCTTAAGGTAAGCCTTGAAACGCTAGGCCAGCGCTCGGTCAACAACATTGTTGATGCGACCAACTATATAATGCTCGATACCGGGCAGCCCTTGCACGCTTTTGATGCCGGGGAACTTGCACAAAAAGATGGTAAGTATTTGATCTTGGTGCGCAAGGCAAAACCAAACGAAACGATAACGACTCTTGATGATAAAACATACATGTTAAATGATTCGATATTGGTGATAGCGGATGACAATAAAAATGAAGCAATTGGAATTGCTGGTGTAAAAGGAGGGAAACCGGCAGGAATTACTGAGGCAACAGCGGATATCGTTATCGAGTCAGCAAATTTTAATGGCGTGTCCGTGCGCAAGACCGCAAGCGCACTTAAACTGCGCACCGACGCGTCCTCGCGTTTTGAGCAGGGGCTCTCGCCGGAGCTTGCAGGCTATGGGATGCGCTCAGTAGTTGACCTAATACTTAAAATTGCTGGTGGTGAGCTTGTTGGTTTTGTAGATGTGTACCCCGCGGCTAAAAAGGAGGGCCGAGTTTCTGTCTCGATCGAAAAAATAAATACTCTGCTGGGCTCCGCGCTCACCGGAGCGGATGTTGCAGATGTGTTTGTGCGGCTGGGGTTTGAGTACAAGGAGGAGGGAGGGATGTTTGAGGTCTTGGTGCCTTTTGAGCGTCTCGACATCACGATCCCGGAGGATCTAGTTGAGGAGGTTGGGCGTATCGTGGGGTATGACAAAATTGCTGCAGTACCGCTCTCGCCACTCTCCAGTTCCCCCGCAGTTAACAGTACGTATTGTGGGAGCGAAAAAGTCCGCGAAGAGTTACTAGCAAAAGGATATTCGGAGGTATATACCTCTGTCTTTGCAGACCAGGGGGAGCGTGCAGTTTTAAATAAGGTTGATAGTGTACGGCCTTTCTTGCGTGCCAGTCTAACTGAAGGGCTCACCGAGGCATTAAAAAAGAATATCCCGAACAAGGATCTTTTGGGTCTTACAGAAATAAAATTATTTGAAATCGGTACTGTGTGGAGCGGGGGCAAAGAGGTGGTAATGATAGGCACCGTGAGCGAGAAGGAAAAGGCGAGCGAAAAAGAGCTTGAGGCAAAAGAGGCCGACCACTACGAGACCTTGCCGCTCTCAACAACTACTCAATACCAGCCATTTTCAAAGTACCCCTACATTGTGCGTGATATTGCCATTTGGGTACCAAATGGCATCGAGCATATCGAGGTGCTAAAGATCATTACAAAAGAAGCGGGGGAACTCCTAATGCGTAGCCAGCTTTTTGATCAGTTTGAAAAGGCAGGAAGAACCTCCTACGCATTTCGGCTCGTGTTTCAGTCCTTTGAGCGAACACTCACCGAGACAGAAGTGGGTGTAATAATGGAGAAAATATACGCGAGTCTAAAAGAAAAAGGGTTCGAGATCCGATAACACACTAACTGTACGCTGTAGCATATAGTTAGTGTGTTACAGGTTTGAGATCAGATAAAACAGAACCGCCGACCATGTTTGCTACATGGTCGGCGGATATTGTGGTCACTGGCACACTGGCCAGAACTTCTTGGCTTGCTTGTAACTCATCATCAAAAACTTTTCGATGGGAGCGCCACCCCGACGATCCAAATAATTTTTGACGTCGCTGGAGTACTCAGGGTCGCGGTAACCGTTGAATCTATAGCCATGATTCTGGAACCATAGGGGTGCGTTGGCCCCTGTCGATTCCTTAATGGGCATTGGTTCTTGGGCTACTGATTCTAATTCCTTGGGCAGTCGCCACAACGCAGATTTATGAAACCCGAAGGATGCTCCTTGCTTAATGCAGACGAAGGGTCGAGCTTTGTCTGCAAAAAGAGCACAAGCTGAGTAGCAGGGCGCACTAACAACGACCGTTATTCGCCGTTCTTGAACTTTAGCGACCACTTTGAGAAATACCGCAATACTTCCGCCGGCGTAGAATTCTTTTTTAGGGATACAAGGTGAACTTATGCACCCCAACAGATCTTCCACAATGCCGAGCGTACCGATAGCAGCGGATTTACTGCCCAAAGAAAGCCCAAGCAGAAGAGAGAAAACGAAGTACAGATTCCGCATAGGAACCTCCCAATATTGTTGATGTCAGTAGTATGAACAACTAGTGCATATATTAGCATAGAATCTCTATTTGGCAAGTGTTTTGGGGAGTTTTTCCCTTCCAAACTGGCTTCATATTTGGTATAATAAAGGCGTAAAGCCTTGAGTGGCTTTCTTTAATTTTGTGGCTGAAAACAAGGCAAAAAACCAAGAGAAAAAGGCAACCCCGGAGGGGGGCAAAAAAGGCAGTTATGACGCATCCTCGATCACAGTCCTTGAAGGGCTCGAGGCGGTTCGGCGACGCCCCGGTATGTACATCGGGACCACTGGGCCCGATGGTCTCCACCATCTTATCTGGGAGGTGTTCGACAACTCGCGCGACGAGGCGATGGGCACTTTTGCCAACGACATCGAGGTTGTGCTGCTCCCCGAAAATGCTGTTCGTGTTGCTGACAACGGCCGCGGTATCCCGGTCGATATCCACAAACAAACTAAAGTCTCTGCACTTGAGACAGTCATGACCACGCTCCACGCCGGAGGCAAGTTCGGCGGCGATGGATATAAAGTCTCTGGAGGCCTCCACGGGGTGGGTGTTTCTGTCGTCAACGCACTCTCAACCACGCTGCGTGCCGAGGTGCACCGCGACGGAGGTGCCTATGTACAAGATTATGCTCGCGGCAAGAAAAAAGCGGCTATTAAAAAAGTTGGTACAAGTAAACTGCACGGCACCGTAATTACCTTTGTAGCTGACGGAGATATATTTGAAAAGATCGAGTACGATTTTGAAAAGATAGTGTCGCACCTGCGCGAACAGGCGTACCTAGTGAAGGGCTTGCGCATCACGATCATCGACGCAAGAGAGAGCGGCATAAACTTTACCGAAGCCGGGAGCGAGCTCTATGTCCGCGAGTATTTGAGCGACTCGCCCTCGCAGACCTTTTATTTTGAGGGAGGCTTGCGCTCACTGGTCTCGTTTTATAACCGCAACCTAAAACCTATCCACAAAAACATCTTTTATATCGAAAAGGAGGTAGACCAGGTTGCGGTTGAGGTGGCCCTCCAGTATGTCGACGACATCACCTCACGAGTGCTTGCGTTCGCAAACAACATCTACAACAGCGAGGGCGGTACCCACGTGACCGGCTTCCGCACCGCGCTTACGCGCACGCTCAACGCCTATGCGCGCAAGGGCAACGGGCTTAAGGAAAGTGAGGAAAACTTCACCGGCGAGGACGTGCTTGAGGGTCTAACCGCGGTGGTGTCGGTTAAAATGCGCGAGATCCAGTTTGAAGGACAGACAAAAGGAAAACTGGGGAGCGTTGAGGCGCGCGGCGCGGTTGAAACTGCCTTTGGCGAAGCGCTCGCGATGTTCTTCGAGGAGAACCCTGACGACGCGCGTGCGATCATTAGCAAAGCCGCACTCGCGCTTAAGGCACGCAAGGCGGCAAAGGCGGCAAAGGACTCGGTCTTACGCAAAGGTGCGCTTGAGGGTATGTCGCTCCCCGGCAAACTCGCGGACTGCCAAAGCAAACTTGCCTCCGAGTCTGAACTCTTTGTGGTAGAGGGAGACTCCGCAGGCGGCTCGGCAAAGCAGGGCCGCGACCGTCGCACACAGGCGATCTTGCCACTTCGAGGTAAGATCCTCAACGTTGAGCGCGCGCGTCTCGACAAAATGATCGCGTCTGAACAGATCCGCAACCTGGTGGTGGCGCTCGGGACTGCGATAGGCGATGTTTTTGATATCTCTAAACTGCGCTACCACAAAATAATTTTGGCGACTGATGCAGACGTCGACGGAGCACACATCCGCACTTTGCTCCTAACGCTTTTTTACAGACACTTCCGCGCGATCATCGAGGGCGGTTTTATCTACATCGCCCAGCCGCCGCTGTATAAAATCAAAAAAGGGAAGGAAATAGCTTACGCATACTCAGACGAGGAAAAGAATAAAATCCTCGGCAAGGAGGCAAATACTGTTGTTGAAGAGAGCGAAGAGGCTTCTGTCGAGGAGTCGCAAGAGGAAGACGAGTCAACAAAGAAACAACCAAAAGTGCGCATCCAGCGCTACAAAGGCTTGGGCGAGATGAACCCGGAGGAGTTGTGGGAGACCACTATGGACCCACAAAACCGTATCCTAAAACAGGTAACAATCGAGGACGCGCAAGACGCCGAGCAGATCTTTGGTATTCTCATGGGTGAAGATGTCTCCTCTCGCAAGTCGTTTATACAAAGCAACGCGAAGCTCGCAAACTTAGATATTTAGTACAGCGGACTCTGGATCGAGGCGGTGTTGTTGCTGCGGTTGAGGTCAAAGACACGGTTAGTCGGGTCTGCAGTGATCGTTACGAGATTGTTGCTGTTGTAATTGTATCCGTAGTTGTAATTATCGTTGTAGTTGTTGTAACCATATCCGTCCGAGTCGGTGCAGGGGACCGGGAGGTTTTGGTACCCGTCGTAGCGATAACAGGTGTTTTGATATTGATATCCCTGGTATTGCTGTTGGTAGGGCTGAGGAGGACAGTTGTAGTTAGGATATTGGAGCGTGCAGTATTGGTTTTGGCGCGCGCTGTTAAAGCCGAGTGTGTAGACAATTTTGTCGCCTGGGTAAAGCGCTTGCTGGGCAGGCGAGCTGTAGGTGTATGCGTAGCCGACTGGTAAGTTGGCAGTAAACATCCACCCGGCCGGAGCAACATTGCTGCCGATATTTGTAATCTCAAACTGCAGAGCGACGCGGCCTTGACTTGAGGAGAGAGAGTTGATCGAAAGAATGCGCACAGCAAGGTCAGCATACCCGTAGAGGTTAGCTGTACTATTTGCAGGGACATAGGTTGCGGTTGGCGTGTAGCTCCCGCCGCTTGTTGGCTTAGGGGCAGGAGTAGTTGGTTGTGTGGTGGCTGCTGGGTTAGAGGTAGTTGGCTCCGAAGCAGCAGGAGCAGGGGAGTACTTAAACAAAGAGACGATCGAGCCGCCAACACTCTGGGCAATCGAAGGTAAATTAAAAGCAAGAAGGATAATACCCCATGCGCCCAAGAGCAGTACAAGCAGAAGCCCGAGGAGGGCGATCAAACGGACGCTACTATCCTTGAAACTTGTTTTCGTATCCATAAATAAAGGCGGCTAATTGGTTATACCTTATACGCCGGCACCTTATCATGGCTCCATTGACTTGTCAAGCGAGATTTGTCAACCCCCTTGACAAAGAGCAAGTTTTGGTATAAGATATATTTAGCCCTTGAAAACAGGCTTGATAGAGCCTGGCCTTATAGCAGGCAGGGCTTTATTTTATGGCTACTACAAACAGCAATGGCACCATGAGCTCGGTTGGCAAGCTGGGAGCATTTCTCCTTACATTTGTGCTGCTTATGGTCGCCACTGTTTTGTTCTTGGGTGCGGTTGATGCGCTACCTGAGAGTAAAAAAGGTACCGGTACTGAACTTTCAAATAACGTAAAAGAAACTACCACACCAGAGAGCCCGGTGCGCGTGGTCGCAAAAAATATTGGCCTTGATGTTGCGGTTGTTAACCCATCCTCAACCAATGTGGCCGTACTCGATCAGGCGCTCGAGAGCGGCGCGGTACGCTACCCGACCTCGGGGCTACTCGGAGTCAACGGAACAGTGCTCCTCTTTGGACACTCCTCGTACTTGCCGGTGGTGTACCACCAGTACTACAAGGCGTTCAACGCCATTCAAAACCTCAAGAAAGGCGAGATCGTGAGCGTCTACTCGGCAACTCAGGAGTATCGCTACGCGGTCTCTGGGGTACGGGTTGCCAACGCTACTGAAGATGTGGTAGAACTGTCGACAAATGGCAAGCACCTTGTCTTGGTGACCTGCGACTCGTTCTCCAAAAAGACCAGCCGCTTTGTAGTGACAGCGGACTTTGTGGGTACCTATTCGCTCGCGAATTAAATTGCGTGAGCGGCTAGGTCCTCGTAATGACGGACTACTAGTTTCGCTGCGAGCAATCGCAGAAGAGAAACTAAAGAACCTCGAAAAATAGAAACCAGAAGAAAGGTAGGCTATATCATGGCCGACAAAAAATCGACTACCGCGTCGTCGGCCACAAAGCCGCCGACACCGACTCAAATTGCTCTTGCCGCTACGGAAAGAGCGGCCAAAGCGGAAGCCGAACTAGGCTTTTGTAATGAGCAAGTCAAGTCATTGACTGCTACGGTGGACGAACTTGTTGCGGCTAGAAATGCTCCGCAGCCTGCAGTGCCACCGGTGCAGCCGGCTCCAGCTAAACGCAGCCTGTTGGAGAAGTTGTTGGGGCGTAATCGCTCCGAACAACCAGAGTCAGTTGTCCTTATTGTTCCACCGGCACAAAGGCCGGCGGCACCGCAACAGCAGCCACTAGCTGCTGTTGCAGAAGCAAGGAGCAGGAACGGTGCATTGTTTATAATAATCGCCCTGCTGTTACTTTTGTTGGCGTATACGGGCGGTTCATATCTTGGCCCCTGGTGGAACAGCCATTTTGGCTCCTTGTCGACTACTGACACGTTGACGATCGTCAAGAAGGAGGCCTGTCCAGACGGTACGATCGGAGTTTTTCCCGATTGTGCAGCGCTGAACACCCCTGCTCCAAACGTTGACGCTCGCGTGCCAATAGTGGAGGAGACTTGTAACTGGTCGTGCCAAAAGCGCCTCATTGAGGTGCATTGCGGCAAGAACCGGTCGCTTAAGTTTGAAGGCGTTTTCACGATCGAGGAGTTCGAAAGAATTCTCGAAAATGATAAGGTCTGCAAAACACCTCCTCCACCAAAAAAGGCCGTCAAGGCCAAGAAGGCGGAGAAGAAGGTCAGGCAGTCACCGATCGTCGAAGAAGAGCCTTTCCAGATCGTGTGTCCTGACAAGACCAGGTGCGGCCACAAGCCTCACCCGATTGTTCGCGGATGCTCGATCAAGGTCAAGATCGACAGTGGTGGCGAAGCCTTGCCACAACTAACTGCATGGGCTAACGGCGGCAAGATCGGCTCAAATCCGATCAATGCCGAAATGACTCCGCAAGACGGCTTCAACTACATCGGAGTCGATTGCAACTTCGCCTATGGGTATCAAGGGCAGGTGTGTCTCGGTGACAAGCCGAACTTCGCCTGGGACCTTCATCCCATCTGGTTCAAACATGTGCGCAAGAATCTCGTGCACCCCACGAAGTTCGACCCACAGGGACGAATCATCCTGAACACTGGTTCCGAAGAGTTTATCGGTTTCCGGTGACATCGGGTAACAATTGGTCGGAGTATGCACTCACACTGCTTGCTCCGACCCCTTTCTAAGCTTCTTTTATATAAAGGAGGTTTAGAAAGGGGTTTTAGAGAGAACCTCTTAATAGATATTATTAAGCAGTAATTATTAAAAAGAGTATGAATATCACACTCAAAAGTTTTGTTCCGGTTGCTATGGTTGCACTCCTTGCGGTCGTGTTTATGTTTGGCGTATTTTCGTATACCAACGCAATGACTGGAAGTTATGGCGGCAGCAGCGGCTCAACCGGCACTTGTTGCGGCGGCGGTGGAGGCGGAGGCTGGGGTGGTGGAGGCGGCGGCGGGGGTGGTGGTTCTTACACTCCTCCTCCGGTCTATCACTATCCTGCGCCAACGTGTACGCTGAGTGCTGACCGCACCTCGGTTGTCAGTGGCCAGAGCGTCCACCTTTCGTGGAGCTCAAACAACGGCACAGACGCTAACCTCTCTGGGGTCGGTGCAGTGTCACTCAATGGCTCAACAAATGTTACTCCCGCAAGTACACAGACCTATGTGCTGACTATTTATGGTCAGGGCGGCACTAGAACGTGCTCGAAGACCATTACGGTCTCGAGTCCTCCTCCGATGTGCCCAGCAGGTACAACTGGCACGTACCCTAACTGTGTCATCCCGACACCGCTTTGCCCCGTGGGCACGACAGGTACGTATCCTAACTGCGTTATTATCAACAACAATACCAATACGAACACCAACACTAATACCAATACGGTAACGGTGAACGTCCCTCCGTACCAACAGCCGAACTATCCGACCTACCAGAACCCGAGCTGTACGCTCACAGCCTCACAAAACTATATCAACTACGGTCAGGCGGTCACACTTAGCTGGTACAGCAATTACGCAAGCTCAGGCTTCATCAACAATGGTATCGGCAGTGTCGGTGCTTCTGGCTCACGTACGGTATATCCGACCTACACGACCACCTACACCGCGACCTTCTACGGACAAAACGGTCAGTCGGTCAACTGCTCGGCGACTATTAACGTACAAAATTATGTACAGCCGCCGATATATCAAAACCCGGCTCCCTATGTAACGCTCTCTGCGGTTCCATACACTGGTCTTGACCTCGGCCCTGTTGGCACGGCGCTCTACTGGAGCTTCCTCGTTCTCTGGTGCCTCTTCGCAGCGTATCTCGTTGCAATAAAGCGTGTACATCTCAGTATCTACCGCTGGTACACTGGTGTGTTGTTTGGCTCTACAGTTGCCTCAACTCCGGCTGTGGCAACTAACGCAGGCGCTTTGTCCCAAAGTGAGCTCGCTTCTATCGCAACACAACTCGCGGCGCTCGTTGGGAGTACAAAAGCTCCTAGCGCGTATAGTACTCCTGCAGTAAAAAACGACGCTGTTGATCCGTTTGTTCTCTCGCAGATCAACCGCACTCGTTAATTAAATTTAGAAGCGGATGCGGCCGAAAGGTCACGCTCCAAAACAGCAAAAAATCCCCGACTCTTTTTGAGAAGGGGATTTTTTGTTTATAAGCATTTACCTTGTGTGTAACGGTCGCAGATATTAAGGTAAAAGATTAAGTCCTGTTTTTTATTTCTTTCGTGAGTCTTGAGATGATTTCTTCTACGCCTATTGCACCGAGTTTACCTTTATCGCGGCTCTCGAGTGTCGCAGTATTTGAAGAGACTTCTTGGTCGCCGATCACCAGAGTGTAGGGGATTTTTTGTGTTTTTGCTTCACGTATTTTTTTGCCGAGCGTCTCATTACTCTCATCAATCTCGGCGCGGATACCTGCTTCTTTTAATTGCTTAAGCACTTCCTCAGCAAACCCTTTGTGTGCATCAGCGATAGGGAGCACACGTGCTTGCACAGGGCTAAGCCAGGTGGGGAAGGCCCCTGCATATTTTTCAATTAGGAATGCCATTGTACGTCCGATAGAGCCGATTGAAGAACGATGTACTACGAAGGCACGCCTAGGCTTGCCGTCCTCAGCAATATAAGTGAGGTCAAAACGCTCCGGCATACAAAAGTCGTACTGCACAGTAAAGGCCGTGTCTTCTTTGCCATTTACGTTTTTCATTTGCACGTCAATCTTGGGGCCGTAGAATGCAGCTTCATCTTTTGCTTCTTCAAACTCTGAACCGCGCTTCTGCATGAGTTCGCGCAGAAGAGACTCACCTTTTTCCCATGCGGCGTCGTTCTTGTAATATTTTTCGGTGTTTGCAGGGTCACCAAGCGAGAGACGGTAGCGATAATCTTGACCCAGCTTAAGCCCCAAGACTCCGTTGGCATATTCGATAAGATCGAGCGCGCCGGTGATTTCCTCCGCAGCTTGTTCTTCAGAGCTGCAGATAATATGGGCGTCAGCGAGACAGAAATTTCGCGTGCGGATCAGACCCATGAGCTCGCCCGACTGTTCGTAACGATACAGCTGAGCTAACTCTGCGATACGCATAGGGCTCTCGCGGTAGGAGTGCGGTTTTGAGAGGAACATTTGAAAATGGTGCGGGCAGGTCATAGGCCGGAGCATAAACTCATCTTCGTCGATCGTGATCGGCGCATACATCGAGTCTTTATAGTGTGGATAGTGGCCAGATTTTTTGTAGAGCTCAAGGCGGGCGATGTCGGGAGTAGAGACATGGAGATACCCGCGTTTGGTCTCCTCTTCGATAACAAATCGCTCGAGCTCGCGTTTGATGATAGTACCCTTAGGTAGGAACATCGGGAGACCTTTGCCAACTGTTTGGTCAATATAAAAAAGCTCCAACTCAGGGCCGATCTTTTTATGGTCGCGCTCTTCCATGATTTTTATATTACAGTACGTTTCGGTTTTTGTCCCTAACCAATACTATTCAACAGTGCGTGTTGCCCTACTTACTTTCGCCCTGGTATACTAGGGCGGGCAATCGGTTTTTTGTACTTTGTGACTAAGCAAAAATAATTATCAGTATTTCATAATGTAGCATCATGCATTCATCACTTCAGGATATTCCATTTAGACATTTCCTTGCTGCGTTCGCAGTTTTTTTATTTGCCTTTGGTACCACAGCCTATATTGCACAGTTTTCGCAAGCCGCTACGTTTGCCTTGGGCGACCGGGTAGAAGTAACCGCAACACATAGTATTCGAGAGTTCCCTCCCAAAGGCCCTATTCTCGGTACACAACCTCCCGGAGCGCTTGGCGTCGTTATAGGAGGACCGAGCGTCCAGGACGGGGGGACCTGGTGGCAGATAAATTACGACACTGGGGTAGACGGGTGGAGCACGCAATCATATTTTGTAGCTACAAGCGCACCTCGCCTTCCAGTTGCGCCGACACTGTCGCTTGGTGCGGACCCAACGTTTCTTGCACCCGGGCAATCTACCTCGCTCACTTGGTCCTCATCAGATGCGGATACCTGCACTGCCTCGGGCGGCTGGAGCGGCGGCAAGGCTCTGCGCAGTTTTGAAGTTGTTTCGCCGACCGTTGATACAACCTACACGCTCACCTGTGTGGGCCCGTACGGCACCGTCTCGCAGTCAATTTCAGTGGCGATGGGAACTCTGGGAGGCACCACTAATTGTATAAGCGGCCCTTCAACTGAGCACGTGCGCTTGTGCTCAGTCACTCGCTCCCTTAACAATCCACTTATCTCTCCCACCACTCACCCAGGCATCGGCCCCAATATCACGATGCCCTCGGTCATCAAGGTGCCCACGTGGCTCCCGAGCCCCCTCGGCCAATACTACATGTACTTCGCTTCACACAACGGTACCTATATTCGTCTTGCCTACGCCAACTCACCCGCTGGCCCGTGGACCAACTACGCACCAGGAACACTCAAAGACACACAAGTCGCGCCGTTCTCTGACACTATTTCCTCTCCTGATGTATTTGTCCGCGACGGGGAGCAAAAAATCCGTATGTATTTCTCGACGGACAGATACCCCGGCTCTGTTGAGCAGTGGAGCGGAGTCTCGGAGTCCACCGACGGAATCAACTTTACTTTAACGAGTACGGAGAACATCGCAAAATATTACCTGCGCGTATTTCAGTGGGCGGGGCAATACTTCGGCCTCCAAAAAGGATGGAGCACAGCTCCTGCAGACCTCGGGGCATCGCTCGACGGCATCGCGCGTTTTAACTTGATTAAAACGTTTACTGCGCAGGGCAGTGTTCGCCACATGGCCGTGCTTCTTAAGGGTGACGTGCTTATGGTCTTTTATACAAAAATCGGAGACGCTCCGGAGCGCATCTGGCTCTCGACTATTCAGTTGAACAACGATCCATCTATGTGGGAGCTCTCTTCGCCAATCGAAGTTCTGCGGCCTACTACCGCTTTCGAGGGCGTAAACTATCCTGTTACGCCTTCGTACAAAGGCGGTGCTGTCGGTGTCAACCAACTCAGAGACCCGTACGTATTTGAAGAGAATGGCAAAACGTATCTCTACTACGCCATTTCGGGGGAGTCGGGGATTGCCATGGCGGAAATCACGTACGATTTACTGACAAATCCGGTTCCGACAATTTCGATTTCAGCCAGTCCTACTGCAATCCCAGACAGTGGGTCTGCAACACTCTCATGGAATGCAGGGAGTGTAGACACATGCACTGCATCAGGTAGCTGGAGTGGCGCACGCTCAACCTCTGGAAGCGAGAGTGTCACTCCAACACAAGATGCAACATATATACTCTCTTGTGGCGGGCCCTACGGCAGTGTATCTGCACAAGCCAATGTCACGATTGCCCCCCTGCCAACGCTCACGATGTCTGCAACTCCGGGCGCAATAGTTGAAGGACAGTCTTCAACACTCACTTGGACCTCAACCAATGCAACCTCCTGTACGGCTTCAGGCGGATGGAATGGCACACGTGCTCTTTCGGGCAGCGAGAGTGTCGCACCTACACAAAACACCACCTACACACTCACTTGTACGAGCGCAGGAGGAGTAGTGACAGAACAAGTAGCTGTTGCGGTCGCCCTTCTCCCCGCTGTCTCAATTTCTGCTTCGCCAACCTTTATTATTACGGGAAGTTCCTCGACACTCACCTGGTCCTCTGCAAACGCAACTAATTGTTCTGCCTCAGGCGGTTGGAGCGGTGTGCAACCAACAGCTGGCACTCAAAATGTAACGCCGCTTGTCACCACCACATACATGATCGTGTGTACCAATGCAAACGGTTCTGCGTCAGGGTCGGCAACAGTGAGTGTCAGCGACGTCCCACCCACCCCGACCGTTACGTTTTCTGCAAATCCACTCTCTGTGGTGTCAGGGCAATCCTCGACGCTTACGTGGAGCTCAACTGACACAACCGACTGCACCGCCTCGGGTGGTTGGAGTGGAGCAAAAGCAGTATCGGGTTCTCAAAGTGTTACGCCATCGGCAACTACTACGTATACACTTATGTGTAGCGGTGCGGGCGGGAGCGCCACTCAGTCAGTTGTTGTTGGTGTAACCGCGCCTCCGGCGGTGTTTGGCATTGGAGCAAGGATTAGCACCACAGCAAATCTTAATATTCGCGCAAGCGCCCCAAAAGGCACTGTGCTAGGCACTCAGCTCTTAGGTGCCCAGGGAACAATTATTGGAGGGCCGGCTGTATACGATAACAAAAACTGGTGGCAAATTGACTTCGATACTGGAGTAGACGGGTGGGCAGTACAGACCTACCTCAAACTGTAGGCATACATAAAGCATATGGTAAGTGCATAACTTTGCTTTGTACCTAATGAAAAATGTAGTTCACTTATAAGGTACGGCCTGCCTTGGGTTGGTATAGTTTTAATGCAATTATTCTCATACCTACTGTGAAGTATTCACTATGTGCACGCTTTTTCTTTAAGGTAGCACTTGTTACTTTGTGTGCGGTATTTCTTTTTGCGCCACAAGCTAAAGCAGCCCTCACCGAACCCCAGATCCAGTCAGTCCTCGGTCTCCTCACGGCGTTCAACGTTGATACGGCAGTCATAGCAGACGTCAACAATATCTTGCATGGAGGAGCACCGGCAACTCCTCCTCCCACACCAGTAGCTACAGACCTGCCCGTCATTGAACGCACCCTCTACGTAGGGGTGAGAGGGCCTGATGTGCTGCAGTTGCAGCAGCACCTAATCTTGCAAGGCCTCCTGGCTGCCGACTCGGCAACCGGCTACTTCGGCCCCCTCA